>SLJW01000097.1 GCA_007134865.1 Paracoccaceae bacterium
CCCGGAGTATTTATGGCAAGAAAATGATCAGAGCTTGACGGTTGGTCCGGCGGGATCCTCCGTACCGATGACGCGATAGAGGCTCGCTTCTCCGGTCATGGCGGGCACGACCGCATGGGGCAGGTTCTCGGGCACAAGACAGGTATCGCCGGGGTTCAACGTGGCATCGCCCCCCTCCCATGTCAGCCGCCAATGGCCGCGCAGGGGCATCAGAACCGATGCGCGATCATGGGACTGAGGGGTCTCGGGCGCACTGCCGCGCGTGAGGAAACTCACCTCGAAGCCGGGACGGTCGCGCAAGAGGCCGGTCTCGCCGATGACACAGGCAGGCTGGCAGTCGGCCAGCGCCACCAAGTCCCAGTAGCGGGCGACGTAGTTGGGGATCACATCGGCAGTTGTGGGCTCGGGATAGGCTGTCAGTTGCTCCTCGGTCAGCAGCGGCATCGGCGCCACGCCCTCGGGGAGGTGTTGGCCCTGCTTGCTGTCATAGAGCTTGCCATTCTCGCCCAGCACCAGCCCGTGATCGCGGGCATCCTCGATCACCTGTGGTGCCCAGATCACGCCGCCCCCGGCGTCATCGCCCCCCAGAATGGCCATGATCATCCCGTAATCGGTGCCGATATTCTCGAAGCCGCGAAAGATGCCTGTGGGGATGTTGAAGATATCGCCCTCTTCCAGCACCACCTCTCCGGCAGTGCCCCAGCGCCCCCAGAAGAAGCGCCAGCGGCCCTTGAGCACGAAGAAGACTTCTGCCGTGCGGTGCGAGTGCAGCGAGTTGCGGCAATGGGGCGGCTGGCCCGCTGCACCGATATTGAAGCCGGGCGTGTCAACGATATGCACATGCTGGTCGGCACTCTCGGAGACACCGCCGCCGATGATGGTGAAATTCTCCTTCTGGTCGCTGCCCGGCGTATGGGCGTCGATGAAGGCGGTCTTGCAAGGGCGCAGCTCGCCATAGCGGACGATGCGGGCTTCCATTTTCTGGGGGGTCATGTCTCACCTGTATGGAGGAGGATTTGGGTCCAGATCGCGACTTCATCCCAAAGCGCGCATTCGCGGCGCAAACCCCAGGGGCCGAATTCGGCATGGGCCATGCCCATGACATGCACCGGCGCACCGGTGGGGCGGCCAAAGGCGCCCCAGCCGTCATGGGTGCCGTGCAGCGACCAGCGGAGTGCCGCGCGCGGGGGCATCAGCGGGTCTTCGCGCCCGATCTGGTGGTGGATGGTGAACGTAGCTGAGGGAAAGGCCGCGCGCAGCGCGAGCCAGCTTTGAGCGATGGCCTCAGCCCCGATCAGATGGCGCGCGCCAGCATGCTCGGACTGTGCCGCGCGGTCATAGGCCTTTGGCGCAAGCTGGCCCGACATGAGGGCGCGGAGCGTCTCGGCATAGCGCGCGCCCCAATCGCTGGCATTGCCGCAGCCAGCGTAGGGGCCGGGGATATCGGCCTCGGGGGTGAAGGGTTTGGGCGGGCTGTTGCTGGCGGTGAGCACGGCCGCAAAGGCGCGCGGGTCGCCGCCAAGCTGGCGGATCAACCCGCCATTGTCGCGCACCAGCCATTCATCATCGATCACACCATCACGGGCCGCACAATCGGCGATGACGCGGATGGCAAAGCGCTTGCCGGTGGCCGCGCCGAAATAGCCCTCGCCCAGATGGGTGCCGGTCGAAAGGATGCGGTGCGAGGAGAGGTAATGCCCCTCGGTCTCTGACCAGATCACATCCTCGGCCAGCAACTGGCGGTCGGGGAACTCATGCAGCGTCGCCATCGTCGAGGCGATCACGCCCTGATTGCCCTTTGCCACCCCCATCGGTGTGCGCACCGGGATCTCGGGCGCATAGAGGCGGTTCAGACTCTCGATATCGCGGCCTTCCCAGATACGGCGGGTGATATCGATAATGTAATCGGGGAAGTCACGCCACTCCCCCCAAAAGGCGTTGCTCATGTTCCCTCCTTGGGCAGGCGGGCCGAGCCGCGCCGGATCAGCGGCGCGTCGATCTCGACCGCTTGCGACGCGCGGGCAGGGTCGTCGATCTGCGCCAGCAGCGTCTCGACCGTCGCATCGACCATGCGCACCAGCGGCTGGCGCACGGTGGTCAGATCATAGGCACCCCAGGCGGCCATCGGCACATCGTCATAGCCCACGACCGAGACGTCTTGCGGAACACGCAGGCCCATCGCGCGCAGAGCATCGATGACAGCAAAGGCCATGTGGTCATTGCCGACAAAGATGGCATCGGGAGGCGTGGGGGCCTCCATGAGGCTGCGCGCGGCGGCGGCGGCGGTGTCACGATCATAGAGCCCGTCGACCACGGCATGGGGGGCCATGCCTGCCTCGGCCAGCGCTTCGGTCAGGCCACGCGCCCGGTCACGCCCGGTGCTGGCGCCCTGCCAGCCGCTGATATGGGCGATGCGCTGGTGCCCGCCCGCCAGCAGGAACTCGGCGACCTTGCGCCCGCCGAGCGCATTGGCCGAAGTGACCGAAGAGAGCCCCGAGCAGGGCTGGCCACGATTGAACATCACCAGCGGGATCCCGGCATCGGCACAGCGACGCGTCACGTCATTGCTGATCGCGACCGAGGCGGTGATGATCCCGTCCACCTGATAGGCGAGAAGATCTTCCATCAGCCGCTCCATCTCGCCTGCCGCGTTGGAGGCCATGAACAAGAGCACATGATATCCCTGTTCCTGCAGCGCATGGCTGAGCTTCTCGATGGCAACCGGGTAGAACTGGTTGTCGAGATAGGCGACCACCAGCCCGACAATCCGGCTCTTGCCCGTGATCATGGCGCGGGCGAGCGAATTGGGGCGGTAGCCCAGCGCCTTGGCGGCGGCGCGTATCTTGGCGGCGGTCTTGGGCGCGACACTCGCCCCCGGTGTGAAGACGCGGCTGACCGCCGACTGGCTGACCCCTGCCAGCTTTGCCACATCCTGCGCTGTGATCCGGCCCGCAATGCTCATCCGGCTGTCCACCCGCCATCGACCCTGAGCGCCGTGCCCGTGACCAGCGCGCTGGCGTCCGAGGCGAGGTAGAGCACGGCGCCCATGATATCCTCGACCTCGCCCACGCGGCCGAGCTTGATCTTGCTCTCGATCCAGGCGCGGCGCTCGGGGTTCTGGAATGTGGGCTCGGTCAGCGGCGTGCGGATGAAGGTGGGGCAGAGGGTGTTGACGCGGATTTTGTGCGCCCCCCATTCCATCGCCATCGCCTTGGTCATCCCCTCGACCGCGTGTTTGGTCGCGCAATAGACCGTGCGGTCGATCCCGCCGACATGGCCCATCTGGCTGGAAATCTGGATGATGGAGCCGGGCTTCTGGGCCGCGATCAGCCCTTGTGCCACCGCCTGGGCGGAGAAATAGGCGGCCTTGATATTGACCGAACTGACCGCATCGAAATCCTCCTCGGTGGTGTCCAGCGCGGCGCTGTGGCGGGCCAGACCGGCGGCATTGACCAGCACGTCGAAGGGGCCTTCTGCAGTGATCAGGGCGCGCAAGGCGGCGATATCGGTGATGTCGAGCGGATGTGCGGTGGCCTCGCCCCCTGCCACGGCGATCTCGGCACGCGCTGCCTCCAGTCGGGCGGCGCCGCGCGCGAGCATCACGACCTCGGCCCCGGCCTCGGCCAGCGCGGCGGCGCAGGCGAAGCCGATGCCGGATGAGGCCCCGGTGACGAGGGCGCGGTTGCCGTCAAGGCGGAAGGAGGGGGTTCGAGGCAGGGTCATCATGGCCGCATCAGGCTGGGGCGAGAGGGTGCAATGAGTATTTTTGGCAAGAAAATGTGAACAGGGTCATTCTGCGGCAACGCCGTAGGGGACATTTCGGCCGCCATAGCGGCGCACGCGGATATTGCATTGCTCGGCATGGCCGACGAAGCCTTCAAGCATGCACAGGCGTGAGCCATAGG
>SLJW01000188.1 GCA_007134865.1 Paracoccaceae bacterium
GAGATTGCCACGCGGCCGGAAACGATTAGATGTCTAGCGACAGACGGGCTTGCCCCGTTTCTGATATGAGGTAGCAAGATGGTTCAGTTTTCCCTTCCCAAGAACAGCCAGATGCGCACCGGCAAGACCTGGCCGAAACCCGAGACCGGGGGCAAGCTGCGCAAGTTCCAGGTCTATCGCTGGAACCCGGATGACGGGAAGAACCCGCAGGTGGATACCTATTTCGTCGATCTCGACGATTGCGGGCCGATGGTTCTGGACGCGCTGATCTACATCAAGACCAAGATCGACCCGACCCTGACCTTCCGCCGCTCCTGTCGCGAGGGGATCTGTGGCTCCTGCGCGATGAATATCGACGGGCAGAACCATCTCGCCTGCATCTTCGGCATGGATGAGGTGAAGGGCGATGTGAAGATCTACCCCCTGCCCCATATGCCGGTGGTCAAGGACCTGGTGCCGGATCTGACGCATTTCTACGCGCAGCATGCATCGATCAAACCCTGGCTCGAGACCAAGTCGAACACACCGGCAAAAGAGTGGAAGCAGTCGATCGAGGATCGCGAGAAGCTCGACGGGCTCTATGAATGCGTGATGTGCGCCTGCTGCTCGACCGCCTGCCCATCTTACTGGTGGAATGGCGACCGCTACCTCGGGCCCGCAGCTCTGCTGCATGCCTATCGCTGGATCATCGATTCGCGCGACGAGGCGACGGGCGAGCGGCTGGACGATCTGCACGATCCGTTCAAGCTCTACCGCTGCCACACGATCATGAATTGCGCCAAGACCTGTCCCAAGGGGCTCAACCCGGCCAAGGCGATCACCGAGATCAAGAAACAGATGGTCGAGCGGGTGCTCTGAGGCGCGCAGGCTGCGGGGCTTTGGTCGAACGTGCCGCTATACTGGCAGCCGTTCAATGAGTATTTTTGGCAAGAAAATGGGGCGGATGGGACCATCTGCCCCTTTGGTGTCTCGCGCGTTATCTGGCAAGATGAGTTATGCGCCATCGTTCGATTGATCTGATTGTCCTGAAATTGCTGCTGGCGCTGGCGCTGGTCGGGTTGAGCGTGGTGAGCATCGCCATGGCGCGGACCGAGACGCGTCCCCTGCCCGTCCGCATCCCACCGCCCCCTGAATTCGAATTGCGGCTGGCGGAGGATGGGCAGAGTTTCGAGATGGGAGGGCGCGTTGATTTCGGCCTGACAGCGGCCTTTCGCAAACTGGTCGCCGCGCATCCGGAGGTCCGGCGGCTGACGCTCGACAGCCATGGTGGCTATATCGCAGAGGCGCGCGGTGTGGTCACAGTGCTGCGCGCGCATGGCATCGCCACGCATGTCGAGCGCCATTGCGCGTCGGCCTGCGCGCTTATCTTTGCAGGCGGGGCCACGCGGACGCTGGCCTCAGACGCGCAGATCGGGCTGCATGGATACAGCCTTGGCAAGGATCGCCATTTCGGCATGATCGACCCGGAAGTCGAGATGCAGCGCGATCTGGCGATCTATCGCGCGCAGGGCATCGACGAGGCATTCATCCTGCGGTTGGCCGGGCTGCCACAAGCGCCAATGTGGTATCCGGACCGCGCTGAATTGCTGGCGTCGCGCATGATCACTGCGCCCTGATAGCCTCTTGACGCGAAGGCATAGGGCCGCCACTTCTATCGCATGTTGTTGATCCTCGGCCTTCTTATCGTTTTCATCGTGATCCTCGTGTGGCAACCGTGGAAGCGGCGCGACTGTCGCTGGCGGCAGGATGCGCGCAAGCTGGCCGATGGTCGCGTGCTTTTCACCTGCGCCAGTTGCGGTGCTGAAATCGCGCTGCCCAAGGGGCGCGAGCCGCGCGAATGTCTGGCAGGCGAGCAATGAGCGCTGAGCCCGCTGATGCTGCGGCGCGGCGTCAGGCGCCCGCTGTCGTCTGTTATCCCAACGCGACACTGCCCGAGCCTCCACTGGCGCTTTATGTCGCGGCACGGTCCGGAGCGGTCGAGGTGGCGCGCCATGTCATCGCGCCGCGCGATGCAGGTGCATTCGAGGTTCCTGCCGGACATTTCTTCCGGATTACCTGCCCCCAGGGCTCGCAGGTGGGCGATCTGAACCTCTTTGCAGCGCAGGACCAGTCCGAGCGGTTCTTCTCGGGCAAGACCCGCGCGCTGCATGGCAGCCATGTCACGACCGGGGCGCGGCTCTGGTCCTGTCTGCCATTTCTGCGCCCGATGGCCACGATCACGGCTGACAGTCTTGCATGGTATGGGGTCGATGCGGACGGGGGCCGCGTGCATGATGTGATCGGCACGCGCTGCGATCCCTATACGCATCATCTGCTGAGTGGGGGCGAGTATCACCATTGTTGCCATTCGAACCTTGCCCGCGCGCTGGGGGCGCATCTGGACCGCCCTGCGCGCGAGGTCGAGCATCATGTGCATGACGTGCTCAATGTCTTCATGTGCACGGGTTTTACCCGCGACACGGGTCAGTATTTCATGAAGGCGAGCCCGGCGCGCGCAGGCGATTATCTGGAACTCTTCGCCGAGATCGACCTATTGGGTGTGCTGTCGGCCTGTCCGGGGGGTGATTGCGGGGCCGAGCATTCCTCGGACAGCGCCCTCTGTCACCCGCTGGAGGTCACTGTTCTGCGCCCGCCAGAGGGTGCGCTGGAGGGCTGGCAGAGCCCCGCCCCGAACGGCTATTCACGCAGCCATGGGGACCCGCGCGAGACATATTGACCCCCGCCCGTTTCCCCTACATACGAAGCGCATGACAGAGCTTTCGCATATCCGCAATTTCTCGATCGTGGCGCATATCGACCACGGCAAATCCACGCTGGCCGACCGGCTGATCCAGATGACGGGGACCGTTTCGGACCGCGACATGAAGGACCAGTTGCTGGACGCGATGGATATCGAGCGCGAGCGCGGCATCACCATCAAGGCCAACACGGTGCGGATCGATTATCCGGCGAAGGACGGCCACACTTATGTCCTGAACCTGATCGACACGCCGGGCCATGTCGATTTCGCCTATGAAGTCAGCCGCTCGATGCGTGCGGTCGAAGGCTCGCTCCTGGTGGTGGATGCCAGCCAAGGGGTGGAGGCGCAGACACTCGCCAATGTCTATACCGCCATCGAGGCTGATCATGAGATCGTGCCGGTTCTCAACAAGATCGACCTGCCTGCTGCTGAGCCCGACCGCGTGAAGGAGCAGATCGAGGATGTGATCGGGCTCGATGCCTCGGAGGCGGTGCTGATCTCGGCCAAATCCGGCCTCGGCATCCCCGACGTGCTCGAGGCCATAGTGCAACGCCTGCCTGCGCCCAAGGGTACGCGCGAGGCACCGCTCAAGGCCATGCTGGTCGATAGCTGGTATGACCCCTATCTCGGCGTCGTGGTGCTGTTCCGGGTCATGGATGGCGTCATCCGCAAGGGCGACGCCATCAAGATGATGCAGACCGGGGCGAAATACAGCATCGACAAGCTTGCCGTGCTGAAACCCGCGATGGTCGATGTGCCCGAGCTTGGCCCCGGCGAAATCGGCGTGCTGACCGCCTCGATCAAGCAGGTGCGCGACACCAGGGTGGGCGACACGATCACGCATGAGAAAAAGGGCTGCGAGACACCGCTACCGGGCTTCAAACCCTCGGTGCCGGTGGTGTTCTGCGGCCTGTTCCCGGTCGATAGTGCCGAATTCGACGACCTGCGCAACGCGATCGAGAAACTGGCACTGAACGACGCCTCGTTCAGCTATGAGATGGAAAGCTCTGCCGCGCTGGGTTTCGGTTTCCGCTGCGGGTTTCTGGGGCTGTTGCATCTCGAGGTCATCCGCGACCGGCTGGAGCGCGAATATGGCATCGACCTGATCACCAC
>SLJW01000059.1 GCA_007134865.1 Paracoccaceae bacterium
AACACTCATTCTCCGCCCAGCGCAACAGACCCGCCCCAGCCATGCCGACCACGCCCGACCCGCAGGGTCGGGCGCGCCCGCGCGAGCCGTGCAGGGGCGGGCGGGTGGGCATGGGTCGCGCGGGCGCTTCTATCGCCCCAGCGCGACCGGTCGCGTTATTGCAGGATCCGCCCGTCAATCTCGGGCGCGAAAGGCTCGTTCTCCGAGAGGAACCGCGCCAATACCTCGGCCAGATCAATCGCCGTGTCATAGCCATTCATGCCGCCTTCGCGCAGCATGGCATAGCCATCACCGCCCCCAGCCATGAAATTATTGGTCACCAGACCATAGGTCGCGGCCGGATCGACCGGCTCCCAGCCGTCATCGCCCCTGACTTCCACTTCAGAGACGCGGCCTTCATTCGGTGCAACCGACAGATCCAGCCGGAACCGAAGCCCGGCCACTTGCGGGAAGCGCCCCGCTCCCTCTTCGACCCCGTTCACACCATGCTCGAGCGCGGCCACGAGAGTCTCGCCCGTAACCTCGAGCGTGTAGAGCGTGTTCTGGAAGGGCAGTACAGTCAGTACATCGCCCAGCGTGATCGTCCCCTCTCCCATCGAGGCGCGCAATCCGCCGCCATTGGCCAGCGCAATGCGAATCCCCTGGTCGGCAACTTCGGCAAGCATCGAATCCGCAACCGTATTGCCCATCTCGCATTCCATCGCGCGGCAGCTTTCGCGGCTGCCGTCAATCCCCGCGGCCAGCTCTGCTACTGGCCGTTGGGTCAATTCCTCGATCGGGCCGCGCAGCGGCTCGATCAGCGCCTCGATATCCTCAGCCGGTTCAAAAGCGGCATCGAGCAGGATCGTGTCACCAGAGGCCGAGATCACGGCGCCATCCTCGCCGAATTCCAACGCCACTTCACCAAGGAAACGCGAGAAAGCGAATGCCTGCATGATCGGCACCGGACGGCCCGAGGGGCTTTCGACCAGACCGGCATATTCGACAGCGCCATCCACGCTGTTGGACATCAGCGTGTGGCTATGCCCGCCGATGATCGCCGAGATGCCGTCCACCTGCGCCGCAATCTCCCGGTCGCGCACATAGCCCACATGGCTTAGCACGAGGATCTTGTTGACCCCTTCGGACTGCAGCCGGGCAACGGCCTCGGTCAGGTGTTCGATATCATCCTGGAAGGTTACATCATCGCCGGGTGAGGAGAGGAACACAGTATCCGGCGTTGTGACACCCAGTATCCCGATACGCTCGCCCCCGCGCTCAATGATCAGAAGGTCGGCGATCTTGCCATCCAGCGGCGAGCCGCTCGCGGCCTGCACATTGCCCGAGACAATCGGGAATTCGGCGAGGTCCAGCATTTCCGCAAGGCTCTCTGGGCCGCGGTTGAACTCGTGATTGCCCAGTGTCATCGCATCGAAGCCAATGGCGTTCATCATCTGCACCTCGGCGCGACCGCCATAGGTGGTGTAATACAGCGTGCCTTGCGATTGGTCGCCCGCATCCAGCGTGATATGCGGCATGCCGTCCGCGTCGAGCGCCTCGCGGCGACCACGGATGGCCGTGGCGAGGCGTGCCGCGCCGCCAAAGCAGTTATCCTCTTCAGCGTCCGAGGGCGAGCAGTTGGTGTTGAACCGGCTGATCTGGTCAATGCGCGAATGCATGTCGTTGATATGCAGCAGCGTGAGCGAAAACCCGGTGCCCGCCTGTGCTGTGGTCATGGAGAATTTGCCGGCTCCCGTCAGCGCGAGGGTCGCACCCGCAAGCGTCATGAAACTCCGGCGGCTGAGGGCATTGGGTTTTGAAAATTCGGTCATGGTTCCATCTCCCTGAATCGATGGTTGCGTCAGCATTCTGCACTGCACTGATTGCCCTGCTTGAATGACAGGGACATGACGATCATCGTGCGGCAGGGAACTGCAGAAGACAAGCGATTCCGGTGGCAACCTATTGCGAGGCCAGAACCTGCTGACATTGCGCGGGCAGATCCGCCATGGTGAACTCGCGCGGGTGGCGGCGGCGCGGCGCAGGGGGCTCGGTGCGTTCGCGCCGCGGCGGGTTGAGGAAATCGGTCACCCACCATTGCAGTGTCTCATCGCATCCATTGCCGCCCTTGGACAGCTCTGCCACGGTCGGAGTCTGGGTCACGCAATGACGGCTTCCGCTCGGGCAGCGCAGCCGGACATGAAAGTGATAATTGTGCCCGACAGCGGGGCGGATTCTCTGCAACCATGGCGTATCAGAACGGGTGGCGGTCTTGCACATCTCGATCTTGACGGCCGCCGCCACGAAAATCCGGTCCACGCGCGGGTCGCTTGCCGCCATTTTCAGCAATTCTTGGTGCTGGCGTGTCCAGTTGCCGTTGACGCTCAACTGATCCGCCGTGCGCACCGAAATCGAACTGATGCTCTCACGCTCTGCCCGGCTGAGGTTCAGCCGCTGCGGGCGCAGCATCCAGATATCGATATCCAGCCCGATCTGGTGGCTGGCATGGCCCGAAGTCATCGGCCCGCCACGCGGCTGGCTGATATCGCCAATATAGAGCCCCGGCCAGCCAAGTTGCGTGGCCTTGCGTGAAAGCTCCTGCACATAGGCTATGGCATCGGGGTGGCCCCAGTTGCGGTTGCGCGAGAGCCGCATCGCCTGCCATGTCGGCCCCGTTTCGGGCAGGCGCACCAGACCCGCAGCGCAGCCATTGGCATAGGAGCCAATGGCCTCGGGCGCTTGCAGCGAGGGCATGTCCTTGGCGCCAAAGAGCTGGTTGGCCAGCGATTGCGCGCTGGCAGGGACGGCCAGCAGCGCGAAGATCAGGACGATGGCTGTGGGGTGCATTGGAATTCCGGCTCACCTTCGGGTTTCACCCAGAGTAGCAGCACCAGCCCCACCACGAAAAGCCCTATCAGCGGAGTGACACCAAGGCGCTGGCTGTCGGTGATGGTGGTCGCAAGCGCGATCAGCCCGGGGGCGACGAAGGACAGTACCTTGCCGGAGAGTGCGTAGAGCCCGAACCCTTCGGTCATCCGCTCGGGGTCGGCCTGCCGCACCATCATCGTGCGCGAGGCCGCCTGCAGGCTGCCACCGCCGACACCGATCAAGGCGCCGCAGAAATAGAAGACGATGTCAGGCAGGCTCGAGTCTTCGGCCACAGGCATGAACAGCACCATGGTCCGGTCAGTGCTGATGATGATCGTGCAGACCACGATCAGCAGCAGGATCGCGCCGATAATCACCGGCTTTGGCCCCAGCCGGGAATCGAGCTTACCACCCAGCCAGCAGCCAAGCGCCCCCACAGCGGCAGCGAGGATACCAAAGAGGCCAATCTGAGTGATGGACCAGCCCAAAACGCCCGCCGCATAGATGCCGCCAAAGGCATAGATACCATTGAGCCCGTCACGATAGATCATCGAGGAGCCGAGATAGGCAAAGAGGCTCTTGCGCCCCGGCAGGGCGCGCAGCGTCGCCTTCAATTCCGTAAGGCCGCGCTTGACTGCACCCTTGGCCTTTTGCGGCGTGGGTGGTTCCTTTACCCACATGAAGAACGGGATCACGAAGACCAGATACCACAGTGCCGAGAACGGGCCGACCGCGCGGGTGCCCTCACGCATGTCCGGGTCCAACCCGAAGAGCGGTTCCCAGCCGAACAGGGTCACACCATCGTCATTCTCGGCGAACAACAGCAGCATGATACCCAACGATACCAGCCCACCGATATAGCCCAGCGCCCAGCCCGTGCCCGAGATGCGCCCAAGATCATCACGCTTGCCCAATGTGGGCAAGATGGCATTGGTGAAGACGATCCCGTATTCCAGCCCCACCATGCCGACCGCAAAGGCCACGAGGATGAACAGGATCG
>SLJW01000223.1 GCA_007134865.1 Paracoccaceae bacterium
CTTCTGCCATTTCTGCTTAAAGGTTGGGCCTGGACCGTACTGGCAGGATTTGCGGCCTCTATGGCAGTTCTGGGCACGGCGCTGGTGGGCCAGATTGAAAGCGCGATAGCTGGTTTTCGCGGCGCGCGCGCTGACAGTACCCGCGTCCGTGAAACCCTGCAACGCATCGCTGCGGAGCGGTGGGAAACAGACGCTTATTGGTGGGGACATGGCACAGTGCAGCCTGGCCCGCATCTGGTCGAATACATGCCGATCGGCAGCCACCATACATGGTGGGGCCTCTTGTTCGTAAAAGGGATGGTCGGGTTTCTGGCCTATCTTGTGCCCTTTGCAGCACATGCCCTACGCGTGACCATTGACGCCACGCTGCACCCGCGCGGCCGTCTACCGTTGGGCATCATCCTGACAATGCTGTTGCTGAGCTTTGGCGAAAACATTGAGATCCAAGTCTACCTGCTCTGGCCCGCTCTGGTGGCATTGGGGATTCATTTGCGTAAAATGGCGGTGGAGACGTCAGCGCCAAACAGCGCAGAAGGTGGAGAATCACGCCGGACCCGATGAACTACGATATGTTGAGACATAAAAAGAGAGTGAGGTATTATTCAAGGCGTATATTCGGCATGCAATCTGGGGCGATGGGAACCAATCACGCTTGTTGTTGTCTGGAATACTCACTCGCCCGAAAAGCTCTTTAGACCACATGATCGCGTGCTGCATTGTTACTGACCGTCCGCTGAGGAGGTATTGCCTTACAAGACCGTGTGGCAGCAAAGGGCCGGACACGATGCTGCGCCTGCGAAGTTTTCTCCGATGCTGCGACATGACTGAATGTCGCTGATGGGCTGTTCTCGTCGACTTTCGACGCACAACCGCTAACAAGCGATCGCATAGCTGCACCACTTCATAAACGGAACATCGGTGGAACACAAAAGATCATCTTGCGCCCATGACATGCCTACGACCGGAACGGGATCACGTTGTTGCCGCGCATAAAGGCCACTGCGCCCTCGCGCTCGATTTCCTCGATGGCGGCGTTTCGAGCATCCTTGTCCGAGGCGAACTGATCTTCCCAGACATGGCTGCTGTTCTCCGAGTCGACGACTTCGAGCGTCCAGGTGCTGTCGGTCTCGAGGCGGTAGATCTCGATGCTGAAGCGCATGTCGTCGATCAGCACCCTCATGCTCTTGCTGGATGTTACGATGTTGGGCTCGTCGTCATCGTAGGTCATGGGCTGTCCCGGCCGGGTTGGTGTGTGCTGCTGACTATGCCTATGCGCACCCTGTCACCCCGTCAATGAATGGCATGGGCGGCAACGCGCACAGATTACGCGATGAGGGTTCTGGTTGTCACCCCTGCGCCGCCCAGACATAGCCTGAATAGGCGAGCAGCAGCGCGCAGCCCATGACCCGGCCGATACCCGGGCGCAGAAGCAGGAGACCCGCCAGCGCCAGTGACGCGCCGATCATCACCGGCAGATCGAAGTTCAGGAACCGTCCCGCCACCGGGATCGGGGCGATCAGCGCGGTCACGCCGAGGATGCCCAGCACGTTGAAGATGTTGGAGCCGACGATATTGCCGATGGCGATCGCGGACTGGCGTCGAAGCGCTGCCATCATCGAGGTCGCCAGTTCCGGCAGCGAAGTGCCCACCGCGACGATGGTCAGCCCGATGAAGGCCTCGGACAGGCCATGGGTGCGGGCGATACTGACCGCGCCATCGACCAACCAGCGGGCGCCCAGCATCAGAGCCGCAAGCCCGATGCCGACCCAGATCAGCGACTGCCAGAGCGGGCGCGATTTGGCTTCGGCCTCCGCCTCGGCCTCGCCCGGTGCCAGCCACGCCCAGGTCAGATAGGCCATGAGCGCCAATACCAGCAGCAGGCCTGCCGCGCGCCCCAGCGTGCCCGTCCAGAACAGCGGGACCAGCACGAGCGCCGCCGCCAGCATCACCGCCAGATCGCGCCGCAGCGTCCCGCCCGCCACCCGGATCGGCCAGACCAGCGCAGACAGGCCCACGATCAGCAGGATGTTCCCGATATTCGAGCCGACAACATTGCCGATGGCGATATCCGGCACTCCGCGCAGAGCGGCGTCAACCGACACCAGCAGCTCGGGCGTCGAGGTGCCGAAGCCCACCACCGTGAGCCCGATCAGCAGGGGCGACATGGCCAACCGCTGCGCGATGCCGACCGCACCGCGCACCAGCGCCTCGCCCCCGGCGAAGAGTCCGGCAAGGCCGAGGATCAGCAGGATGTAATCCATCTCAGCGCCCGCTGTTCCGGCGCGACCGCCGCCATAGCGACAGTCGGCGCCGAGCGCGGATCATCGCTGCCGACACCGCCGGGCGCAACAAAGGCAGGTCGATGGCCAGGATCAGCAGGCCCAGCGGGAGCATCCAGAAGCCAAGGATCGGCAGGAAGCCAAGGAACCCGCCCGCGATCAGCAGGAGCCCCAGCGGAAAGCGCAGGATCACGCCTGGGCGCGCCTCTGCCAGCCCGACCAGCCCGCGCAGGGAAGGGAACCGACGGGCGAGCGAAGCCAGCTGACGGTCCAGACGACGGCGGTGGCGGTCACGCATGGGCATCTTCAGGCGAGGAAGCGCCATGGAAGGCGGTGCAGAGCGGTGGGTTCGACGACATGAGACAGCAGGTGCCATGATGGCCATGATCCGGCAAGCCCGGGTGGGCGCCAGTCACGGCAGCACCGACCCGTGGCGGTCCGACATCGCGACACCATGTCGCCAGAGGGGCCCGGCCCGCGACGCAGCAGATGGGCATGACCGGGCTTTGCTTCAAGACACCGGCGGAACTCTCGTTCCATCAGATCATGGCCTGCCCGTAAGACGCGGTGGCATACGTGAAGCGTGCGCTCTCAGCCGCGCAGAGCGGGCCACCAAGGGGCCTTCGTGCCAGACATGAGGAAGAGAGCGGTCTGGGTCGCGCGTCGACCAGCGAGGCTCCCACGCGCTCTGGCGCACGGTGCGCTTCAACTCTTGCCTCGGATCGGGAACGGCTGTGGCGCGGGGTCGGTCGGCGGATATGTGCAGCGCCGGTAAGCGAAGCGCCGGTAGGCATAGATCGATCTACAGACTTGCATGCTTCACGAGCCACTGCTCGACCGCCTTGATCATATCCTCCCGCAGCCGAATACGGCCGCTAATCGCGGAACCCAGCGACGCATCATTCGGGCTGAATTGCGGACCGAACTCCCTCATGATGATCCCTAGCTTCGGCGCACCGTAGCGACCACGCAGCCTGCGCTGGTCGATGATCTGGTTGAGCCTGTCTTTCGCTTCCGGCGTCAGATACCCGTTCTGCGCGACGGTGAAGCCGAGGCCCACTGTCGCTAAGGGTGCATGGCTCACTGCGGTCGTTGATGCGGGCGATGCAGCAGGTGCCGTCGGCAGCTGGAGCTTGACGCCCTCGACGTCGAGGAAGGCTAGGAACTCGTCGCGCTGTTCGGGGGTTGCCTTGAGCCATGCGTTCTTCAGCTCGTGGACGCGCGTGCGCTGCCCACCCAGACCTGCTGCCCTTCGGGCTTCGGCAACGGTTTTGTATTTCCCGGTCTGAAAATCATGCCAAATCTGCGGATGATCTTTCTGGAGCCGTCTGGCTATATATTCGTTGTCGCGCTTGGTCATGAGCGTAGATCCATCTACGTAGATGCATCTACTGGCGAGGAGATCGCGATGGATGCAAGCCAGTCAGTAAGCACTGACAGTTGGAGTTTGCAAGAGGCCGGTGGGGTCGTGTCGCGAATGCTGTGGAAATTCCCTGGCGGCGCGCTCCGAGCATGTGAAGGTTCGTTTTTTCAGGCTGCGAGGTCAAGGGGCATCGGCTCGAGGGGCTGAGAGAGGGTCTCCCAGCCGTCGACCTTGCGCATCTGGATCTGGCCGGAGGCGAGCAACGCCCAGAGCAGCATGGGCACGGTCTCGGCGCAGGGCAGCACGGTCTGGGTCTTGATGCGGCGGCGGAACTCCCCGTTCAGGCGCTCGATGGCGTTGGTGGCGCGGGCCGATTTCCACTGCGACGGATTGAGGCGGGTGAAGGCGAACAGCCGCGCCCCGGCTTCCTCAAGGCTGTCGGCCACCGCCCGGCACTTGAGCCGCCACTTGCGCAGGAATGCCTTGCGGCGGCGCTCTACCTCGGCCGCAGTGTCGGCGTAGATCATGTCGCGGTAATCCTCTGTCAGCTCGTCGTGCATGTGCTTCGGGGCGTGCGCCAGCAGGTTGCGATGCTTGTGAACCGTGCAGCGCTGGATCGGCAGGTCCTCGCCCCACAGCGCCACAAGCGCGGCCTCCAGGCCCGGGGCGCCGTCGACGATCACGAATTCGGGCCGTTTCAGGCCGCGGGCATCGAGGTCATCGAGGAACTGGCGCCAGGCCGCCGTGCTCTCCCCGCCCATGTTTCTTATGGAAAGCAGCACCTTCTGCCCGTCGCGGCGCACGCCGATGGCGGCCAGCACCGAGATGTTCGTGGCTTTCCGGTCCAGCCGGGTCTTGATCACGGTTCCGTCTAGGATCAGACGGACGATGTCTTCTTCGGCGAGGCTGCGGGCGCACCAAGCGTCCCAGTCCACCTTGACCTTGCGCCAGGCGCGGCTGACCACGTCCTTGCTGACCGCCCCGTCGAACAGCCCGAACAGCGCCCGCTTGACGCGCCGGGTGTTGGTGCCGGAGAGATAGACTGCGGCGATCAGGGCCTCGGCCTTCTTGGTTAACCGCTGGTAACGGGGCAGCGCTTTCGACCGCCATTCCGTCACCTTGCCCGTCTCATCCTCGATCCGGGCCCGCGGCACCCGCACCGTTTCCGTCCCGAAGGTGCCGGTCAGTTGCCGTTCTCGGTGCCCGTGGCGATACCCCTTCGCGGCACCACCGCCTCGGCCATAGCGCAACCGGCCGAGAAAGCAGGCAAGTTCCTCCTCGAACACGGCCTAAATGGTCGCGCGGACGTTCATCCGCAGCCGCTCCTCGATCGGGTCAAAACCGGCCTCCCCGGACAGTAGCGCAAAGCTCGAAGTATCAGTAGTCTGGTTCATGGCGTGATCTCCCTGGCGGTTTCAGCCGCCGGTTGGGTGGGTGTCAGTTCACCCGGAGATTACGCCGCCTTCAAATTTCCACCAACTTCGCGACACGACCGCCGGTGGTCTATCACACGTGTGAGTCTAACACGCCCTCGGTCGAACGCCTCATCGTTCTACATATGTGCGATACGCTTCTCTCGAGGCTGTCGCGAGTAACTTACCCTTGGTCTGAAGACCTTCTTGCGGTCGGGCAATGCCCTCAGAGTAGGCCCATTACTTTACTTTGCGCGTGTCAAAAAGATCGCCGAACTTTTTTGCTCAACTGAAACGTCATCGGAGGGTGCGGCGCGCACTCTTGCACCTGATCCAAATGATATGAAGCCTTGTAACAGTGCTTTCCGCACTACTAAGATAGAATCTTAATGACAGGTTCTTTATAAATCGGCGTTTCCCAATGTCAGGTTTCCGAGAGTAGCACATGGACTTTCATGGAGAAGCATGGGGCAAGTTGCCGCGCGATGGCGAAAGACCATGTTTCCATCATCTGGCCCATCACAGCGCCGATGTTGCCTTCGTCTTTCGCGCTCTACTGCGTCAGCCACATTTCCGGCGCTGCGCCGAATCTGCGCTGGGCGCTCCCTTGCCGGACGCTCAAATCGACTGTCTGGCGGCGCTGGTATTCCTGCATGACATCGGCAAACTTGCGCCAGTGTTTCAGGCCAAGGGCTGGCCGGATCGGCACGGGCTGCAACCGCGCGGGCATCTGACCTGCGGCTGGCTTTGGCTTTTGTGCCAGACCATGGACCGCATGCCGCTCGACGGTGCACTGGCGCACATGCGGGGATGGCCGGGGGCTCGGGAATGGTTTCGCATCGTGTTCGCCCATCATGGCAAACCCTTGAAGGAACCACCGGATACGGAACTGAGGGACGCGTTCCGCGCTGTGCCAGTCTATGACTGGCAGGCGCAGGAGGCGCTGATGGGGCGGGCCCTGCAGGCATGGTTCCCCGCCATACGGCAGCACGTGCCCCCGCCGCCCACACCGCGCTTTGCTCATTTTATCTGCGGCATTGTGGCGCTAGCGGACTGGGTCGGGTCCGACCAGCGCGGCTTCGGGTTTGTCGGAGCCTTCGACATGCAGTATGACGCGCTGGCACGCGACCGGGCCGAGAGATGGCTGCGCGAGATCGGGCTTGCCGCGGGCGGGCACAAGCTGCGCGGCCCGGACATTTGGACGCTTCTCGCCCCCGAACACCCTGCGCCGCGTCCCGCGCAAGCGGTGGTGGGCGGCCTTGATCTAGGTGAGCGGCTGGTGATCCTCGAGGCCGAGACCGGCGCAGGCAAGACCGAGGCTGCATTGTGGCGCTACGCCGCCCTACAAAACGCTGGTGCGGTGGATGCGCTCTACTTCGCGGTGCCCACCCGTGCCGCAGCCCGCCAGTTGCACACGCGGGTCACAAAGGCCGCATGGCGCTTGTTCGACCCTGCCCCAGAGCCGGTTCTGGCGATCCCCGGCCAGCGTGTGGCGGGCGAGGCGACCGGCATCCGGCTGCCCGATTTCAAAACCCGCTGGGATGATGACGAGCCCCGCCCTACGCGCTGGGCGGCTGAACATGCCACGCGCTTCCTAGCGGCCCGCATGGCGGTCGGCACAGTCGATCAGGTGATGATGGCGGGGTTGACGGTGAAGCACGCGCATCTGCGCGGTTCCGCCCTGTCGCGTGCGCTCTTGGTCATCGACGAGGTTCATGCCTCGGATGCCTACATGACCAAGGTTCAGTGCAGCCTCGCCCGCGCGCATTTGGACTTGGGTGGGCATGTGATGCTGATGTCGGCGACGCTGGGCGCGGCCGCGCGTTCCAAGTGGCGGAGCGAGGATTTGCCGTCGCTGGAGGCGGCGATGGCGCAGCCCTATCCGGCCGTCTGGACTGCAACCGGCTGCCTGCCCGTGACCGAGACCGGCACCGGCACCGGCAAGGAAGTCTTCATCGGCGCACAACCTGGTTGGAGCGGCCCTGATGCAGCCTTGGCGGCGCTGGCGGCGGCGCGGGCCGGGGCGCGGGTGCTGGTGATCCGCAACACCGTCGACCGAGCGCGAGAGACATGGGCAGCCGTGGCAGAGGAGGCGCCGGGATTACTGCTGTCGGTCAACGGTGTGCCGACCCTTCACCACAGCCGATTCGCCGCCGAGGACCGCGCGCTGCTAGACCGTGCCGTCGAGGATGCCCTTGGCCGCGAAGGCCGGGGCGGGGGCTGCATCGTCATAGGGACGCAAACGCTGGAACAGTCGCTCGACATCGACGCAGACTACCTGATCACAGACCTGTGTCCGATGGATGTGCTGTTGCAGCGGATAGGGCGCCTGCACCGGCATGCGCGTTTGCGGCCTTCGGGCTTCGAGGCCGCCAAAGTGCTGGTGCTGACTCCGCCGGACGGGCTGCAGCCCCTGCTGCGCCACCCCGAAAATGGTCTGGGCGCGGGGGACTGGGGCGCCAGTCTGTCGGGTGTTTATGTCGACGTGCCGGGGCTGGCAGCGACGCTGGAACAGATCGAGGCGCGGCCGCTCTGGCGCATCCCGGCGATGAACCGTGCGCTGGTGGAGGCTGCGACCCACCCGGAGGCGCTGGACCGACTGGCCGCGGCGCGAGGCTGGGAAGATTTCCGCCTGCGTGTCACCGGCAAGGCATTGGCCGAGATGAATGCAGCCGGGCTCGTCCTGCTGGATCGCGACACCGACCTGCCAGAGCAGTTCCCCGATGATGAGTTGATCCGCACCCGCCTGGGTGATGCCGGGGTCCGGCTACGTCTGCCGGACGGAGTGACCGGCCCCTTCGGCACACCGATCTGCACCCTGACCCTGCCGCCGCACTGGTCGCACGGGCTGACGGGGGAGGAACAGACCGAGGTCACGGCCCGACCGTCCCTGATAGTGACTGTTTCTGACAGGTCTTTCAGCTATGATGCGTCTGGACTCACAAGGGAGGCGCCGGGATGAAGCACAACCTTCTCACCGAACCGCTGCTTCAGTCCGATGCGGGCTGGCACAGCCTGCCAGGACTGATGGCGGTGATGGCGCGTGGCAAAGTGGCGGCCTTTCCTGCCCTGCGCCCGCATCAGCGCCCGGCTTGGCACATGTTCCTGGTCCAGCTCGCCACGCTGGCGCTGGATGCAACGGGCTCGCGAGAATTGTCCGAGGACAAGGCGATCTGGGCCACGGCCCTGCGCGCGCTCACCCAGGATCATCCCGATGACGCGCCCTGGCACCTGGTGGTGCCCGACCGCAGCAAACCCGCGTTCCTGCAGCCGCCTGCGCCCGATGGGCTGAATTGGTCGGACGTGCCGACGCCCGATGCGCTGGACATGGTGATCACCGCTCGAAACCACGATTTAAAGGCGCGCATCGCCAGGCAGGCCGCGCCGCAGGACTGGATCTTGGCTTTGGTCAGCCTGCAGACGATGGAAGGGTTCGGCGGCGCAGGCAATTATGGAATCGCGCGGATGAATGGCGGTTCGTCCTCGCGCCCGATGCTTGCGCTGGCCCCGCTCGACGATGCAGCGGCACCGATCAACCCGTCTTGCTGGTGGGCGCGCGACGTGAAACGCCTGCTGGAACGGCGCGACGGTCTGCGCGGCATCGCGCTGGTCTGGCCGGAACCTTGGCCCGAGGGACGGTCGCTGTCGCTAGACCGGCTTGATCCGCTTTTCATCGAGGTCTGCCGGCGCGTGCGGTTAGTGGCGCAGGGAGACGGTCTGGCAGCGCAGCGCAGCACCTCGAAGGCCGCGCGGATCGCCGCAAAAGAGGCGCGCGGAGTGATCAGCGGCGAGAGTGAGCCTTGGGCACCTGTTTTGGTGGAAGGCAGCGCGGCAAAGACCCTGACGCTGGGTGAGCAGGATTTCACTTATGCTATGCTGTTCAAGCTACTATGCGGCGACTGGAAGCGTCCCTATCTGGCCGAACCCGGCCCGGATGAGACTTTCCAGCCCATGGCGCTTGTCGCCGAGGCTTTTTCGCGCGGCAATTCCAAGACCGACGGGTTCCGCTCGCGCGTCGTGCCGGTGCCGAAAAGGGTGTTGAAGCAGTTCTTCGGGCCAAGGGCCGTCAAAGTGGCCGAGCCTATGCTGGAGGACGTCAAGGCTGTCAGCGATGCGCTGCGCAGCGGACTGGCGCTGGTCTCTGCGCAGGGAGATTATGAAAGGCGCGGCAAGGAAGACTATGCGCAGGCCGCACCGGCGCGCGATGCGTTTCTGCGATTCGTGGACCAGCGCTTCTTCCCCGCGCTCTGGGCACAATTGCAGGCCGAGGAACTGGAGGCACGGACCAAGGCGCGCAGCGCCTTCATCCGAGAACTGTGCCAGGCGGCTGAGGCCGAATTTGAAGGCGCTCTGCCCGCCACTCCCTGCGCCCGGCTGATGCGCCCGCGCGCCGAGTTGCGCGGGCGCCGTGCGCTGCGCGCAGGGTTGCGCAAGGCGATGGAAAAAGTCGGCGAGAAGGAGGCGGAAAATGCCTGAAGACAAGGTAGCAGAACGCGCGCACGTCATCGCCAAGGCCATCGCTGCGGCCGGTCCCGGCGAGCGGGCTGATGCGCGGCGGATGGATGGGGGCGGCGGCCCACTGTTCTGGCGCCTGTATGCGCGGCTTGGCATGACGCCGAGTGACGAGGACAGGTGGCTGCGCATCACCCGGATGCTGGCGCTGCTGACCCCCACGGCGGAGCGGCACTCGATCCATGAGCCGGGCCGCAGGCTAGGCGCGGTGCTGGCCGATGGCGGTGCTTCCCATGCCCGGCTGCAAAAGCCCGTGGTCTCCGAGCAGCGCTTCGCCCGCCTGCTGGCTGCCCGCGGCCCGGCACGGCTGGATGCGCTGGAGCGGACGATTCGCATGATCGCCCGTGCCCGGCCGAAGCTGAATGTGGCCGATCTGGCCTGGGTGGTGCTGCGCGAGGACAGCGGCAATCTGGCACACGACTATTACCGCCGGCTCGACCGGCAGGAACATGAAGACGAAAAGGAACAATCTGATGCCTGAACCCCGTTTCCTGCAGATCCATTTCCTGGCGCCCTACACGGCTGCGTTGTTGAACCGCGACGATGCCGGACTGGCCAAGCGGCTGCCCTATGGCAATGCGCTGCGCACCCGAGTCAGTTCGCAATGCCTGAAACGGCACTGGCGGCTCGCTGATGATCCGAATCGCCCCGGCGGCGGCGACCCACATGGCCTGCACCGGATCGACGGGGCAACCCTCGCCACAAGGTCGCGTGATCTGGTGGATGATCGGATCATCGAGCCGATGCGGGGACCGATCGATGACGGCGTCTTGGGAGCTCTCCAGACATGGTTCAACTATGCCGTTTACGGCGGCAATGAAACCAAGAAGCCTACCAAGCTCGGCGCGAAGGTCGCGACTGATGAAAAAGCGCAAAGGCAAACACTGCTGCTGGGTGAGCCGGAACTGATTTGGCTGGCCGAACAGGCGACCGTCCTTGCGCGCGATGCAGCGGGCGATGCCCAGAAAGCGTTCGACCTGGCAAAGGATTGGCACGCCGACTTCAAGAAGAACATCCATGCTTTGCGCGAAGCCACACGACTCCCCGCCGGACTGACCGGCGCGTTGTTTGGGCGCATGGTCACCTCAGACCCGAAGGCCAATATCGACGCGCCGGTGCATGTCGCGCATGCCTTCACCGTCCATGCCGAGGAAGCCGAGAGCGATTATTTCATCGCCGCCGACGATCTGGCCCGCGAGGAAGACACCGGCGCCGACACCATCCAGGAAACCGAACTCACCTCGGGGCTGTTCTACGGCTATGTCGTGGTCGATCTGCCCGGCCTTCTGCGCAATCTGGCGGGCGATGCCGAACTGGCCGGGGCAGTGCTGCACAATCTGGTGCATCTGATCGCCGAGGTCTCGCCCGGCGCCAAGCTGGGCTCGACCGCGCCCTACAGCCGCGCCGTGCTGATGCTGCTGGAAGCCGGTGACCGCCAGCCGCGCTCGCTGGCCGAGGCGTTCCGCACCCCCTGCGCGCCCGAAACCGGGCAGGCCGTGGCGTCGCTGGCAGACTATCTGGGCAGGCTCGATACCGCGTATGCCACAGGCGAGGACCGGCGGGTCATGTCGCTGGCCAATACCCCACTGCCCGGCGCCGAGCCCGGCACACTCGCCGATCTGGCTGGGTTCGCGCAGGGCCTGCCGGGCCGTCTGGCGGCGAACGCGGCATGACCTATCGCTGGCTCCACCTGCGCCTTGCCGGGCCGCTGCTGGCCTTCGGCGGCGTGGCCATCGACCATGTCGGGCCGACGCGCGACTTCCCCTCTGCCTCTATGCTGACCGGGCTTCTGGCCAACGCGCTGGGCTGGCGGCGCGAGGAAGTCGAGCGCCATCAGGCGCTGCAGGACCGTCTGATCTATGGCGCGCTGACAGCAATGGAAGGACGACTCCTGACCGACAATCAGAACGCCAAACTCGAAGCATCAGACAAGGGCTGGACAACATGGGGATTGCCCGAGGGGCGCGGTGGCGGCGCAGAAACACACAAGAACCGTCACCGCCGCCGCCGAGACTATCTCGCTGATCACGACTGCCGGGTGGCGCTGCGCCTTCGCCCCGGTGACGGGCCCGTGCTCGACGATCTGGCTGCGGCGCTCGACCGCCCGGCGCGGCCGCTGTTCATCGGGCGGAAGCCCTGCCTGCCCGCCGCTCCGATCCTTGGCGGCTGGTTGGAGGGCGCAACGGCACGCGCCGCTCTTGTCAATCTGGGCATCAGCGGCCCGGCCTTCTGGCCCGCCGATGAAGGGGACGCCGATCATGCGCCAGCACACCGGAAGGAACTGGCAGATCTGCGCAACTGGCGCAGTGGCCTGCATGGCGGAACGCGCATAGTCGTGACGGGCGAACTGCCATGAGCCTGCATCTTGTGGAAATCCCCTTGGCCATCAAGCACCTTCACCAATGGGCGGCCACGCGCGTTCTTAGCGGACACGGACCGTTTGACGAAGGGCTGGCGCTCCACCACCTTCTGGCCGAGACCTTCGGTCCGGGCGCACTGCAACCCTTCCGCCTGCTGGTCGCGCCCCGCGCCCGGCAGGGCACGCTATATGGCTACGCCGCGCAGGATTCGGAGACGCTGCGCGGTCAGGCTCGCGCGGCTATCACCCCTGCCGCGCAACAAGTGCTTGCGTTGGGTCGCATTCGATCATGCCCGCGCCCGACAGATACTTGGCGCGAAGGGCAGCGCCTCGGCTTCGATCTGCGCGCCCGCCCGATTGTGCGCCTCATGCGTGCAATCGAGAGCAAGGGCGGCAACTTCCGCAAGGGCGCTGAGGTGGATGCCTTCCTGCCGCAGGCGCTCAGCCAAGGCGAAACCCGCCCGCGCGAAGCGGTCTATCTTGACTGGCTGGAGGCCCGGCTTGGCCCCGCTGCCTGTGTGGAACACGACACCACGCGCCTTGCTGCCTTTCGCCGCAGCCGAGTCCAGCGCGGAGGGCAGCGAATCGAGGGCCCCGATGCCACGTTCCACGGCACCTTGGTGGTGAAGGACCCGGCGGCCTTCGCGCAACTGCTCGGCCGCGGCGTTGGTCGCCATCGTGCCTATGGCTACGGTATGCTACTGCTGCGCCCACCACAGCGGCGCAAGTGAGGCGGCGATGCTGAAGGGGCGGCTCGGTCTGGACAGCGCCAAGGTGCCCCATGCGGACCGCGCCGGGTGCCTGTATCTGGCCCGAGGTGCACTAACCGCCCGCGACGGCACCCTGGCCTTTCTGCAGGGGGCGGCAACTGCCTCCGACGCTTTGGAGCCGGGCGACTACGCGATACCCCTGCAGGCCGTGTCGATCATTTTGCTTGGCCCCGGCTCGACCGTCTCGCATGATGCTCTGCGGCTTCTTGCCCACGCCCGCACGGCGCTTGCCGCCGTGGGCGAGGATGGGGTGCGCCTCTATACCGCGCCGCCGCTCATCCCCGACCGCTCCGGGTTGGCGCGGCTGCAGGCCCGGATATGGGCCGATGACGATCTGCGGCTGATGACTGCAAGGCGCATGTATTCCTGGCGGCTGGGCGAGGTGCTGCCCCACCGCGACCTCGATGTGCTGCGCGGGATCGAGGGCGCACGAATGAAGGAAACCTATGCCCTGACAGCTCAGCGCATCGGCATCACTTGGCGCGGACGGCGTTATGACCGAGTGAAGCCGATGGCGGCCGACCTTCCCAATCAGGCCCTCAACCACGCCGCCAGCGCCGTTGAAGCAGCCGCCGCCATAGCCGTCAGCGCCACCGCGACAATTCCGCAACTGGGCTTCATTCACGAGGATCCGGGGCAGGCTTTCGTGCTCGATATTGCCGATCTCTACCGCGACAGCGTCACCATCCCACACGCCTTCAAGGCCGCGAAACGCGTTGCCGAGCGACCGGGCGAGAATATCGAAAGGTTGACGCGGCGGATGACAGGAAAGGCGCTCGCTGATCAAAAGGTCATTCCAGCGATGATCGACCGAATAAAGGCCTTGCTCAAAGGGCAGGACACCTGATGCCGTTGACGATTATCGTCACCCGCGATGTCGAACCCCGTTACCGGGGCTTCCTGACCTCTGTCATGCTGGAGATAGCGCCGGGCACCTATGTCGCACCCGATATGTCTGCAGGCGTTCGCAAAAGGGTCTGGGGCGTATTGCAATCCTGGTGGCAGGAGCTTGGACGTGGCGCGCTGGTTCTTGTTTGGCGCGACACCTCTGCGGTTGGTCAACTGCGAATCGAAACCCTGGGCGAGCCACCAAAGACAATCGCGGACGCTGATGGAGTCTTGCTCGTTAAACGAAAGTAGCGCACAGTATACTCGCGTAGTGCTATTTGAAAAAGTCGAACAATCAAGCTCTTGGTTACAAGAGGTTCCCCCGCACACGCGGGGATAGGCCCAAATTGCGATATGGCAATGAGCCAAGATGGTGGGTTCCCCCGCACACGCGGGGATAGGCCCCTAGCCAGGGGTCGCTTTTCTGATGCGTAGGGGGTTCCCCCGCACACGCGGGGATAGGCCCGCCCCAATGACTGACACCCCCACCACAGACCTGGTTCCCCCGCACACGCGGGGATA
>SLJW01000171.1 GCA_007134865.1 Paracoccaceae bacterium
GCCGATCAGGCCAGCGAATATGCCGAACGCGACGAATTCGAGCTGCGCCGCGAATTGCTGATGGAGGCAATGGACGTGCTCAATGACCGCGAGCGCGATATCCTCACCCAGCGGCGGTTGAGCGAAGAGCCGGTGACACTGGAAGACCTGTCGCAAAGCTATGATGTCAGCCGCGAGCGCATCCGCCAGATCGAAGTGCGCGCTTTCGAGAAACTTCAGGCCCGCATGCGGACACTCGCCCGCGAAAAAGGCATGGCCGTGCCGGTGAACTGAGGCTCGCGCGCCTTGGCTGGCATCGCGTGCCGCGCCGGAGGCGGCGCGGTGTGGGAAATGTGACTGCCTCGTCCGATGTTACGCCTCGCCATGGATGGTGGAGGCCGCACCGATGCTTTTCGGCGGTGCTGGTATTTCGCCGCAGTGTTAGCGGAAGCGCGCGCGTCGGACTGTCCGGCGCGGCTCGGCCAAGCGTTTGGGTCCAAGATGGCAAGTTAGCATCGAAAAGCAGGCCTGTTCCAGCACGGCGCGTTTGTCAGGTTCGCTGCCAGGGCAAATATCTGTGTTACAACGCGACGGTGCCAATCTGCAGACAGGCGCTTTGTTAACGGTTATCGAGCAGGGTGCGGCGATGCCGGCTTCAGGTGCGGAGCACCTGAAGCTGTCGATACCAGCGCCGTCGCCGTCGTGGTCGGGAGGCGTTGGCCGTATCGTTCTCCAAGCTGCGAAACCGTTAAGCCTCAAGGTCTTGAATTCCGCGAGTCCGGGAAACGGTCGAACAGTGTGGCGGTCACCCTTTTTCACTTAACGTTCAAGTGTCTAGGGGCAGCGCGGCCTTCTGCGGTATCATTTATCTGCTCGGCCCGTCGCCAATTCCGGGCGTCAGCCGCATAGCACCGGACGCCACCGGCGCGCACCCGCGCTATTGATCAGAAATCGATCGCGATGCCTTTCTTCTCCCAATCCCCATAGCGCACGGGCTCGAGGCCCTTGCGCCCGCCGAGTTCGCGCGGGCGTTCGGGCTCGGGATTGGCGGCGCGGCGGGCATCGGCCTCGGCCAGCGCGCGCTGGGCTGCGGGTGGCAGCGCGGCGCGGCGCGCGGCCTCACTCCCTTCTGTCTTGATCTCTTCGGTCTGGTGCTCGTCACTCATCAGTGGCGTCCCTTGTCATCCGGTTCGCCCCTGTTATACCGCGCGAAGCTCTCTCGACAAGGTTTCGGCCCCGATGTCCGCCTCTGCCTCGCTTGCTCCCCGCGCTGCGGCGCTGGATCTGGTCCAGACCGTTCTGGAGACGCGCCGCAGCCTGTCCGAGATCCTCGCCCAGCCTCCGCGCGCCTTTGCCGCGCTGCCGCCCGAAGATCGCGCCCGCGCGCAGCGTCTGACGCTGAGCCTCTTTCGCCAGATGGGCCGCGCCGACCATTTCCTGCACCGCGCGCTGCGCAAACCGCCACCCGAGCCGGTGCGCTGGGTGCTGCGGCTGGCGCTGGTGGAAATACATGTCGAGGGCGCCGCGCCGCATGGGGTGATCCACGACGCAGTGGATCTGACCCGCGATCTTGGCCATCCGCGCCTGACCGGGCTGGTCAATGCTGTGCTGCGCGGGCTGGCCGAGGGGCTGGACTGGCAGGCAGCCCCGGTGCCGCGTCTGCCCGACTGGCTGCGCGGCGCTTTGCAGAACGCCTATGGCGCCAAAGTGACCGCTGCTATCGAGGCTGCCCATCTGGCCCCGCCCCCGCTCGATCTGACGCTGAAGGGCCCGCGCCCCGAGGGACTGCACGGCGAGATGCTGCCGACAGGCAGCCTGCGGCTGCGCGAGCCGGGCCAGATCAGCGCGCTGCCGGGCTATGCGGAGGGCGCGTGGTGGGTGCAGGATGCAGCCGCGGCGCTGCCCGCGCGGATGCTGTCGGATATGACCGGCGCGCGGGTGTTGGACCTCTGCGCCGCACCCGGGGGCAAGACGTTGCAGCTTGCGGCGATGGGGCTTGAGGTGACGGCGCTTGATATCTCGGCGCCGCGCATGGCGCGGCTGCAGGAAAATCTCGCCCGTACGGGCCTCGCGGCGCAGACCATCACCGCCGATGCGCTCGACTGGCGGCCCGATCAGCCTTTTGATGCGATCCTGCTTGATGCGCCCTGTTCGGCCACGGGCACGATCCGGCGTCACCCGGAGCTGCCCTTTCTGCGCAGCCGCGAAGATGTAACCGCCCTGCGCATGCTGCAGGCGGCACTGCTGGACCGGGTGCTCGACCCGGGGCAGGGGCTGCTGCGTGCCGGCGGGAGCGTGGTCTATTGCACCTGTTCTCTGCTGCCCTCGGAGGGCGAGGATCAAGTCAGCGCCGCGGCCACCCGTCACAGTTTTCGGATCCTGCCTGCAGAGATTCCGGGGGTGCCGCGCGAATGGGTCGGCCCTGACGGCCTGCTGCGCACCCGCCCCGATTTCTGGGCCGATCAGGGCGGAATTGACGGGTTTTTCATCGCCGCGCTGCAACATTCGGGGTGAAATGCGTGCGCCAGTTGCATGGAGAGGCATGACAGCCGCGCGTTGACGCGCTAGACACCGTCTACAGGCACTCTGTCACTCTCAAGGCAGGAATATCGAGGCAAGTTCATCGTGAGTGAAGCGCGCGCTTCGGGCGCCCATCCAGTCCGCCTGTCCGACCGCCTGCTGGCGCGCTGGCTTTCGGGTCGCGTACGCGCAACCGCGCTCACCTCGCAGCCCGAACCGCGCGCCGTGGGTCAATTCGCGCGCGGCAAGCAGATGTTGGCGGGCAATTTCCTGATGGCAGGTGAATTGCTGGCCTCCAAGGGGCGCGTACCCTTCGAGGCCGAGAGTTTTTCGGCGCTCGAGGCGCTCCATGGGTTTGTCTGGCTGGATGATCTGGCCGCTGTGGGCGATGCGCAGGCGCGCGCCCTGGCACAGGTGGGGTTGGCCGATTGGCTGGCCCAATACGGCCCCGGGCGTGGCCCCGGCTGGACGCCGGGGCTGGTCGGACGGCGCATGATTCGCTGGATCGTGCATGCTGTATTCCTGATGCAGGGCATGGCGGCCGACCAGCAGGCACAATTCCTTCGCGCGCTGGCCCAGCACGCCCGGTTTCTGCTGCGCCGTGCCAGACGCGCAGCGCCCGGTCTGCCGCGCATCGAGGCGCAGGTCGGGTTACTCTTCGCCACGCTCGCACTTGACGGGCTGGAGGCGCATGTGTCGGAGGCAAGCGCCGGGGTGCTGCTTGCCGCTGAGAGCCAGATCGGTCGTGATGGCGGGCTTGCCACGCGCAACCCCGAGGAGCTTTTGCAGGTCTTCGAGTTGCTGGCCTGGGGGGCGCAGGCGTTTGCCGACCACGACCGACCCATAAATGAGCGGCTGGGGGTGTTGCTCGACCGTGTTGCGGGCGCGCTCAGGGTGTTGCGCCATGCCGATGGCGGGCTGGCGCGCTTTCATGGAGGCGGGCGCGGCGCCGAAGGCGTGCTGGCTTCGGCGCTGGCGATCCATGACGCGCTGCGGGGGCGGATCGTGCGGGCGCCGACCGATGAGGCGATGGGTTTCGCAAGGCTGGCAGCAGGGCGCTGCACGGTGATCATCGACGCAGCCCCGCCACCGCTGAAAGCTGCGCCGATGCAGGCCCATGCCGCGACGCTGGCCTTTGAGCTGACCTCGAACCGGCGGCCCGTGATCGTGTCCTGCGGCGACGGGCGCAGCTTCGGGCCGGACTGGCACCGCGCCAGCCGCGCCACCGCCTCGCATTCGACGCTGGCCTTTGAAGGCTATTCCTCGGCCCGCTTCGCCCGCACGCACAAGGCTTTGGCGGCGCTCTCGGACGGACCGCGCCGGGTCGGGCTGGAGTTTCGCCACGCGCCACATGCGCGCGCGGTCGCGCTCAGCCATGATGGCTATGTCGAAAGCCACGGGCTGGAGCACCTGCGCTATCTCGACCTCTCGGCCGATGGGCGGGTGCTTGCGGGTGAGGACGTGTTGTTGGCCAGCACCAAGGCCGAGAGGCGCCGCTTCGACGCCGTGCGCGCGCGGATGGGCGCGGCGGGGTTGCCATTTGCGGTCCGCTTTCACCTGCACCCGGAAGCGGATGCCTCGCTCGACATGAATGGCACCGCGGTCTCGGTCAGCCTGCGCTCTGGCGAGATCTGGGTTTTCCGCGCCAATGGGCTGGCACTGGACCTCGCCCCCTCGGTCTATCTGGAAAAAGGCCGTCTGAAACCGCGTCCAAGCCTGCAGATCGTGTTGTCCTCGCGCGCACAAGACTATACCAGCCGCATCATCTGGAGTCTGGCCAAGGCACAGGATGTGCCCACCGCGCTTCGCGATCTCGAGGTCGATGAGCCGCTTGCCCTGGCTGATCTGTAACGGCTGACCAATCAAGGACCGATCATGACTGACCTCGCCCCGCTGAAACGCGCCCTGATCTCTGTCTCGGACAAGACCGGCCTGATCGATCTGGGCAAGGCGCTGGCCGCGCGCAACGTCGCGCTGGTTTCGACCGGCGGCACTGCCAGCGCGTTGCGCGAGGCGGGGCTGAATGTGCAGGATGTGGCCGATGTGACGGGATTCCCCGAGATGATGGATGGCCGCGTCAAGACCTTGCACCCGGCGGTGCATGGCGGGCTGCTGGCACTGCGCGACAATGAGGCGCATGTGGGCGCGATGGACGCGCATGGCATCGCGCCAATCGACTTGCTGGTGGTCAATCTCTACCCGTTCGAGGCGACCGTCGCGGGTGATGCCGATTATGCCGAGGCGATCAAGAATATCGATATCGGCGGGCCTGCGATGATCCGAGCCGCGGCCAAGAACCATGCCTTTGTCAGCGTCGTGACCGACCCCGAGGATTACATCCCGCTGCTGTCGGAACTCGACACGCATGAAGGCAAGACGCGGCTGTGCTTCCGCCAGAAACTGGCCCAGCGCGCCTATGCGCGCACGGCGGCCTATGACGCCGCGGTGTCGACCTGGATGGCCGGGGCGATAGACGAGCCGGCGCCCCGGCGTCGCGCCTTTGCCGGGGTTCTGGCGCAGACGCTGCGCTATGGCGAGAATCCGCATCAGGCGGCGGCGTTCTACCGCGATGGCACGGACCGCCCCGGTGTCGCCACCGCGACCCAGCATCAGGGCAAGGAGTTGAGCTATAACAACATCAACGACACCGATGCCGCGTTCGAGCTGGTCTCGGAATTCCTGCCCGGCGATGGCCCGGCCTGCGCCATCATCAAGCATGCCAACCCCTGTGGGGTGGCGCGCGGGGCCACGCTGGCCGAAGCCTATGCGCGCGCCTATGACTGCGACCGCACCTCGGCCTTTGGCGGTATCGTCGCGCTCAATTCCAAACTCGACCTCGCCACGGCCGAGGCCATCACGGCGATCTTTACCGAGGTTGTGATCGCGCCGGGGGCTGATGTCGATGCGATTGCCCATTTCGCCAGCAAGAAGAACCTGCGCCTGCTGACCACCCCCGGGCTCGCCAATCCGGCGCTGCCGGGGCTGTCCTATCGGCAGGTCGCGGGCGGGTTTCTGGTGCAGAATCGCGACAACGGCATGCTGCAACCCGATGATCTGAAGGTCGTCACCCGGCGTGCGCCCAGCGAGGGCGAACTGGCCGATCTGCTTTTCGCCTGGAAAGTGGCCAAGCATGTCAAATCGAACGCCATTGTCTATGTGAAGGATCAGGCGACCGTTGGTGTGGGGGCGGGCCAGATGAGCCGGATCGATTCGACCCGCATCGCGGCTCAGAAAGCCCGCGACATGGCCGAAGCGCTGGCGCTGCCCGAGCCGCTCACGCAAGGTTCGGTCGTGGCCTCGGACGCGTTTTTTCCTTTCGCCGACGGGCTTCTCGCCGCAGCAGATGCCGGGGCGACGGCCATCATTCAGCCTGGCGGGTCGATGCGGGATCATGAGGTGATTGCGGCAGCCGATGCTGCGGGGCTCGCGATGGTGTTCACCGGTCAACGTCATTTCCGGCATTAATGGGGAGAGCGGCCATGCGGCTTGCAACAGGAGTTCTGGCAGTCACGCTCATTGCCGATCAGGCCAGCAAATGGGCCGTGATCGACCTCATGGCACTGGACCAGCGCCTCTTCATCCCGGTCTTTGACCCCTACCTGAATTTCGCCATGGCCTGGAACGCGGGCATAAATTTCGGCCTCTTCGCGTCAGACAGCGACGTGACGCGTTATACGCTGATTGCAATTGCCTTTGCGATCTGCGCGGTGGTCTGGTTCTGGGTGCAACGTGACGGCGCCAGCCGCATGATGCAGATCGGCGCCGGGCTGCTGGTCGGTGGTGCGCTTGGCAATGTCATCGACCGCGTGCGCTGGGGGGCTGTGGCCGATTTCATCAACATGTCTTGTTGCGGCATCAGAAATCCGTATTCTTTCAATGTCGCGGATATCGGCATTTTTCTGGGCGCGTTCCTGCTGATTGTGTTTTCGGGGCGCAGCAGCAAGGCTGACACGGGCAAGTGATCTGCGCAAGCCGTCGCGCAGGGCGTGACGCGCGCGCTCAAATGCGTTAAGAGCGGCTGAGGGATAGCAGGGAAGGGGTGCCCGATGGCATTCAGGCAGGTGATCTTCGCAGCGATGGGCGTGGCACTCATGTCACTCGGCGCCTGCACGGACCGCGAAAACCCCATCCTGATGCATGCCGGTTCTGAGGACCGGCGCCCGGATGAATTCAGCATCGTGCCGACCAAACCGCTGGAAATGCCACCCAGCCTGGCCGAGCTGCCCGAGCCCAACCCCGGTGGTGTGAACCGGGTCGATCCGCAACCCCGCGCCGATATTGCCCGCGCGCTGGGCGGCAATCCCGCACTCGCCATGGGGGGCGGGGGGGTCGATGGGGCCGTCGTCAACCATGTCAGCCGTTTTGGCCGTGACGCCGATATTCGCGAGCAACTCGCCGCCGAAGATCTCGAATTCCGCCGCCGTAATCAGGGGCGCCTGCTGGAACGGCTCTTCGCGGTCAATGTCTATCACAACGCTTATGAATTCATGTGGCTGGACAAATATGCCGAGCTTGAGCGCTGGCGCCGCGCCGGAGTGCGTACCCCAACCGCGCCGCCACCCATCGAGTGAGCGTGCCTGAGGGTTACAGTCAGACACAAGCGCGTGGGGGCAGTTGAAACTGCGCCCAGACAGGGTAACTCTGATGAAAATTCATTGGAGGATGCCCATGTTCGCGCGCCATCTTGCCTTCGCGGCCTTTCTTCCCCTTGCGTTCGCCACTCCGGCCCAGGCTGAGCCGGTCTCGCACCATGTTCTCGACAATGGCATGGAAGTGGTCATCATCGAGGATCGCCGCGCGCCTGTCGTGGTGAACATGGTGTGGTATCGTGCAGGGGCGGCGGATGAGCCGCCGGGCCAGTCGGGAATCGCGCATTTTCTTGAACATCTGATGTTCAAGGGCACCGAAACCATGGCCCCCGGTGAACTCTCGGCCGTAGTCGAGGCCAATGGTGGGCGCGATAATGCTTTTGTGTCATGGGATTACACCGGGTTCTTCCAGCGCGTTGCGGCTGACCGGCTCGAGTTGATGATCGAGATGGAGGCCGACCGCATGGTCAACCTCTCCTTTACCGAAGCCGAATGGCTGCCGGAGCGGGATGTTATTCTCGAAGAACGCGGTCAGGTGCTGGAAAGCCGCGTCGGCGCGCAATTCAACGAGGCCATGTTGGCCGCGCTCTACAAGGAACACCCCTACGGTGTCCCGATCCTCGGCTGGCGGCATGACATGGAGCAGTTGACCGGCGAGATGGCCATGGAGTTCTATCGCGCCCATTACGGCCCGAACAATGCCATCGCTGTGATCGCGGGAGATGTGGATACTGACGAAGCACTCGCGCTGGCAGAAGCGCATTATGGTCCACTCCCGCCCAACCCGAATATCGTGCGGGTGCCGCGCCCCTCCGAGCCCCCGCATCTGGCCGCGCGGCGGCTCGTGTTTGAAGATACGCGCGTCGGCACACCCTATGTCAGCCGCATGTATCTGGCGCCGGTGCGCCAGTCGGGTGATCAGTCCGAAGCGGCGGCGCTGCAGATGCTAGCGGCGCTTCTGGGTGGCAGCTCGACAACATCGGTGCTGGAGCGGCGGCTCAATTTCGAGGAGGGCATCGCGCTCTCGGCTTGGGCCGGTTATAACGGTCTGGCCCGCGATTACGGGGTGTTCAATATCGGAATGGCGCCGGTCGATGGCGTCTCGCTGGAAGAGGGCGAAGCAGCCCTTGACCGGGTGATCGCCGCGTTTCTGGAAGAGGGCGTTGACCAAGAGCAGTTCGAGCGTGTGCGCCGCCAGTTGCGCGCCTCCGAGATTTTTGCGCTTGATGACACGCAACGCCGCGCGCGCCAGTTCGGGATCGCGCTCAGCGTCGGGCTGACGATCGATGATGTCACTGGCTGGATCGACGCGCTCGAGGCCGTAACGCCCGAGGATGTCATCGCCGCCGGAGAGATGCTTCTCGACAAGCGTGCCTCCGTGACCGGGTTCCTGACCACGCCAGAAACCGAACAAGCTGCGGAGTTGAGCCAATGAAACGCCTCGTTGCCCTGTTCTTGCTGATCGCCTTCCCGCTCCGCGCCGAGGTCGATATCACCCCGGTCACTACGCCCTCGGGGTTTGAGGCCTGGTTGGTCGAGGAGCGCTCTATTCCCTTCATCTCGCTGGAACTGATTTTCGCGGGCGGTGCCAATATCGAAGCTGATGAGCAGGCCGGGGCGGTCAGTCTGATGACCTCGCTGCTCAGCGAAGGCGCAGGTGATATGGACGCGCAGGCTTTTGCCGCCCGTACCGAAGAACTCGCCGCCCGGCTGAGCTTCGACTCCGGGCGCGACACAGTGTCGGTTTCAGCGCGGTTTCTGACCGAGGATGCCGAGGCGGTCATCGACCATCTGCGCCTTGCACTCACCGAGCCACGTTTCGACGAGGATGCTATTGCGCGGGTGCGCAATCAGAAACTGGCCAGCCTGCGCCGTGACGCGCTCAACCCGAACACCATCGCCTCGCGTGCCTTTGCGCGCACAGCGTTTGAGGGGCACCCCTATGCGCGCGAGAGCGGTGGCACGCTCGAGACTGTTGCCGCGCTGGACCGTGACGCATTGCTGGCCGCGCATCAGGGCTCCATCGCGCGTGACCGTGTGTTCATCGGTGCCGCAGGTGATGTGGATGCCGAGACGCTGGGCGCGCTGATCGACCGGCTGTTCGAGGGCATCCCCGAGACCGGAGCGCCACTGCCCGACCCAGTGGAGTTCGAGGCCAGCGCCGGGTTCGAGGTCGTGCCCTTTGACGGGCCGCAATCCGTGGTCGCTTTCGGGCACTCCGGGATCAGTCGCGATGATCCGGACTTTCTTGCAGCATTTGTCCTGAACGAAGCATTCGGCGGCGGTCGGTTTGGCACCCGCCTGATGCAGAATCTTCGCGTGGAACGTGGTCTAACCTACGGAATTGGAACGTTTTTATCAGCAGGCCTGTTGGGGAATAGTTTTCAGGGCCGAGTCTCGACAGATAATCAGAATGTTGAAAATGTGATAGAGCTGTTGCGCGAGGAATGGGCGCAAATGGCTGATGAGGGCATCACCGAAGACGAGCGCGAGCGTATTGTCACCTATCTGACCGGCGCTTATCCGCTACGCTTCGACGGCAATTCCTCCATCGCCTCGATCATGGCCTCGATGCAGTATCAGGAGTTCGACATAGATTACGTGAACCGCCGCAATGACATGATCCGTGCGCTGACACTTGACGAGTTGAACACGGTCGCGGCACGGCTTTTCGACCCTGAAGCGCTGGTTTTTGTGGTGGTGGGACAGCCCGTAGGGCTGAACTGAGGCTTGGCAGCAGGGGCGCGGGCGTGCTACATCCGGTAGCATGAATGCCCCTGACCGCAAGATACGCCCGGAAATCCGCCAACTTGACGAGGCTGCCGTCAACCGCATCGCTGCCGGCGAGGTGGTCGAGCGGCCTGCTTCGGCGGTCAAGGAACTGCTCGAGAATGCGCTCGATGCGGGCGCCACGCGCATCGAGATTGCCTATGCCGATGGCGGCAAGACGCTCATCCGCGTGCGCGATGACGGACATGGCATGGCCCCTGACGACCTGCCGCTGGCGCTCTCGCGCCATGCCACCTCCAAGATCGACGGCTCCGACCTGCTCGATATCCGTTCTTTCGGCTTTCGGGGCGAGGCCTTGCCCTCGCTCGGCGCGGTCGGTCGGCTGACCATCACTTCGCGTGCTGCGGGCAGCGAGGGCGCGCGGATCAGCGTGTCGGGCGGGCGCGTTGGCAAACCTCGTCCCGAGGCTGCGCCCCATGGCACCACGGTCGAGCTGCGAGACCTCTTCCACGCCACGCCCGCGCGGCTCAAATTCATGCGCTCCGACCGTGCCGAGGCGCAGGCCATCGCCGACACGGCCCGCCGCCTCGCCCTCTCCGCCCCCTATGTCGGCTTCACTCTCGCGGATGTCTCGCAGGATGCGCCGCGCGCCATCCTCCGCCTTGACGCCGCGCAAGGGGAGCTGTTCGACGCGCTCGAAGAGCGCGTCGCCGCCGTGCTCGGGCGTGACTTCACCGAAAACGCGCTGCGCATCGACACCAAGCGCGAGGGGCTGCGCCTGACCGGCTTCGCGGGCCTGCCCACCTATTCGCGCGGTGCTGCGGTGGCGCAATATCTTTTCGTCAATGGCCGCCCGGTGCGCGACAAGCTGCTGATCGGTGCGCTGCGCGCGGCCTATTCCGATGTCATGGCGCGCGACCGGCATCCGGTGGTGGTGCTCAATATCGACTGCGCGCCGGAACTGGTGGATGTGAATGTGCATCCGGCCAAGACCGAAGTTCGCTTCCGCGATCCGGGGCTGGCGCGCGGGCTGGTTGTCTCGGGGCTGCGCCATGCGCTGGCCGAGGGCGGGCACCGTTCGGCCAGCACTGTGGCCGGGGCAATGCTGGGCGCGATGGCGCAGCCATCGCGCCCTTTTGTCAGTGACCGCCCCTCTGCCCGCGCCGCGCAGGCCGCCTATCAGCTTCAGGCGCCCGCCGGCCTCGCAGATGCGCAGGCCGAGTGGCAGACCCCGCCCGCCGCGCGTGCAGAGCCTGCGCTTGAGACGCCCGATGCCGCGCCGCTAGGCGCGGCCCGCGCGCAGATCCACGACACCTACATCCTCGCCCAGACCGCGCGCGGCATGGTGATCGTGGACCAGCACGCCGCGCATGAGCGGCTGGTCTATGAGCGCCTCAAACGCCAGCGCGATGCGCAGGGCATCGCCGCGCAGGCGCTGCTCATCCCCGAGATCGTGGAGTTGAGCGCCGCTGAGGCGGCGCAGATTCTGGACTTCGCCCCGGACCTCGCCCGGCTCGGCCTTATTGTCGAGCCTTTCGGTGGCACGGCGGTCGTCGTGCGCGAAACCCCGGCGATCCTGGGTAAGATCGACGCACGCGCCCTGATCCGCGACCTTCTCGACGAATTGGCCGATCTGGGCTCCAGCTCGGGACTCGAGGCGCGGATAGATGCTGTGCTCTCGCGCATGTCCTGCCATGGCTCGATCCGCGCGGGCCGCAGCATGCGGGTCGAGGAGATGAACGCGCTGCTGCGCGAGATGGAGGCGACACCGCTCTCGGGCCAGTGCAATCACGGGCGGCCCACCTATGTCGAACTGAGCCTCGCCCAGATCGAAAAGCTGTTCGGCCGCAGATGAGCATTTCCTGGCAAGACCCGGTGGTCATCGCGCTTGCGCTGGGGGTGGTCGCATTGGGCATCCTGTGGCGGCTGGCGCGGGTCTTGGGGCCACTTGCGGGGCGTCTCGCAGTGCTCGATGCGCGGCTTTCGGCGCTCGATGACAGCCAGAGCCGCCTGGCTGGCGGGTTGGGTCAGGTGGCGCAGAGCCAGACACAGGTGATCGGTCTGGTCGAGGCGCGGCTGGCGGATATGGGCCGCTACATGGGCGACACGCTGGCGGGCAATGCGCAGGCGACCGCAGCCAGCATGGGTGCGCTGCGCGAACGGCTGGCGGTGATCGATGCCGCGCAGGCCAAGATCGAGGCGCTGTCGGGCAATGTGCTGAGCCTGCAGGATATCCTGTCGAACAAACAGGCGCGCGGGGCCTTTGGCGAGGTCCAGCTCGAGGCGCTTCTGTCCGACGCGCTGCCACCTGATGCCTATCGGCTGCAGGCCACGCTCTCGAACGGGCGGCGGGTCGATGCTCTTATCGCGCTGCCGCAGCCGCTGGCCGTGGATGCGAAATTCCCGCTTGAAGGCTGGCAGGCGCTGCAGGCGGCCGTGGACGAGCCGGGCCGCGCAGCGGCCCGGCGTGCGCTTGCGGGCGCGTTGCGCGCCCATATCCGAGCGATTGCCGGGCGCTATATCCTGCCCGGCGAGACCGCCGAGGGCGCGCTGATGTTCCTGCCCTCCGAGGCGATCTATGCCGAGATCCATGCCAGCATGGCAGATGTGCTGCGCGAGAGTTTCGCCGCCCGCGTCTGGATCGTCTCGCCCGCGACCATGATGGCGACGCTGAACACGCTGCGCGCGGTGATGAAGGACCTGCGCCTGCGCGACGAGGCCCGCGCCGTGCGGCGCGAGATCCAGCTCATGGTGGCCGATGCCGAGCGGCTGGGCGCGCGTGTGGCGCGGCTCGAGAGCCATTTCGGGCAGGTGCAGGGGGATCTCTCGGACATCCGCATCTCGACCGACAAGATCACGCGCCGCGGCGCGCGGCTCGACGAGTTCGATTTCGCTCGCGAGGGGGCACCTGCCCGCGATTGATTGTCCCGGCTCTCGCATTAGCTCGCCTCCCGGCAGGTATGGAGGCACAGCCATGACATTCGGACCGGCAACCCGCGCAGAAGGCGTGGCACGGATGGAGTCGTTCGTCCCGCGTATGGGGCGGCGCTACACGACGGGGCGCAATTTTGACCGCGGGCCGGGGCAACATCGCGATGTCTCCTGCCTCTCGCCCTGGCTGCGGCGGCGGCTTGTGACCGAGGAAGAGGTGGTCATGGCCGCGATTGGCGCGCATGGATTGGAGGGTGCGGAGAAATTCGTGCAGGAGGTGTTCTGGCGCGGCTATTTCAAGGGCTGGCTGGAGCGGCGGCCCAGCGTCTGGGCCGCGTATCGCGACGGGCTCGCGGACGATCTCGCGGCGCTGGAGCATGACCACGACTTGCAGCACCGGGTTGCGGAAGCGGAGAGTGGCAGGACCGGGATCGATTGTTTCGATGCCTGGGTGCAGGAACTGGTTGAGACGGGCTATCTGCACAATCACGCGCGGATGTGGTTCGCCTCGATCTGGATATTTACCCTGCGCCTGCCTTGGCGGATCGGGGCGGATGTCTTCTACCGGCATCTGCTGGATGGCGATCCGGCCTCGAACACGCTGTCATGGCGCTGGGTGGCGGGGCTGCATACGCGGGGGAAGTATTATGCGGCCCAAAGCTGTAATATCGCCAAATTCACTGGCCAGCGGTTTGCGCCGGCGGCAGGGGAGCTTGCCGAGGTGACGGAAGGCTTAGAGGGGTTGGAGCCCGAGGGGCTGCCCGAACTGCAGGCTTTGCGCAAGGCACGCGCGCCTTTGGCGCGCGTGCCATCGCTGGTGCTGGTGACGGAAGAGGACGGGCGGCTGGAAGAGTTGGGGCTGGAGCAGGTGGAGATTTGCGGGGCAGTGAGGCTGTCTGCGTCGCATCTGCGCTCACCGCGCGGCGTTGCCGAGCCGGTCGCCGAGTTCGAGGCGGGGGCGTTGTCGGATATCGCGCAGCGGGCTGGTGTAGTGGCCACGCCGATGCGGGCCGAGTCGCCGGAGGCTTTGGTCGCGCTGGCCGCGCGCGTAGGCGCGCGGCAGGTGGTGACGGCCTATCTGCCCGAGGGGCCTTTGGGCGACTGGATGCAGGCGGCGGTGCCTTTGCTGGAGGCCGAGGGCATTGCCTTTTGCGAGTGGCAACGGGAATGGGATCTGGCGATCTGGCCGCATGCAACAGCGGGGTTCTTCAAGGTGAAAAAGCAGATCCCGCGGATCGTGGCGCAGCGGCAGTTGCTGTAAGCGCCCGCTCAGGGCGCCCAACCCACCCACCCGTGGCCCTTCGCGGGCGCTACCCGGC
>SLJW01000114.1 GCA_007134865.1 Paracoccaceae bacterium
GACGAACATGAAGACGAACAGGTAGAAGACCGCACCAACGTTGCCGTAGGCCCCCGCCATGCCCGAGATCTGCCCGGTCACACGCCGCTTGATCGAGGGGATGATGCCGAAGGTCGCGCCCTCTGCACCCTGCACGAAGAACGAGCACATGATGGTGATCGCGATGGCGATGATCAGCGGCCAGTTGCTGTCCAGCAGGCCCATCAGCACGAAGCCCACGCCGATACCGAACATATAGGCCATCATAACGAAGCGGCGGTTGCCGAAGCGGTCAGATACCAACCCGCCCATGGGCCGCGCGAACAGATTGACGAAGGCAAAGCTCGCCGCGATTAGTCCGGCTGCCACTGCTGTCAGCCCCCAGGTTTCCTGGAAGAACATCGGCAGCATCGACACCACGGCCAGTTCCGCACCGAAATTGGCGAAATAGGTGATATTCAGCGCCGCGACCGAGGAGAACGGATACTTGTCGTCTTCCGGCACACCCTTTTTCAGGATCGGCACATTGACCCGGATCGCCTGCCAGACCTGCCAGGCCACGACCACGACGATGGCGCCATAGCAGATGGCTGCCGTCATGGCGTCGATATAGCGCATCAACTGCACGCGATAGACGAGGATCGACAGGATACCGACCAGCGGCACCGTAAAGATGCACAAGAGCACCAGATCACGCCAGCTCGACACTTCCAGCGCCGAGGCCTTGCGCGGCTTCTTGTGCGTGTCTGCCGTGGGGCCATCCGTAATGGCAAACCAGTAGAACACGCCGTAAGCAGCGATCACCAGACCCGAAGTCGCCATCGCCCACCGCCAACCATCCTCGCCGCCATACATGTGCAGCGCGATGGTGGGCAGCGTGATCGCAGCGGCGGCCGAGCCGAAATTCCCCCAGCCTGCGCCGAAACCCTCGGCAAAGCCGATGGAACGCGGCGGGAACCACAGCGCGATCATGTGGATGGTGACAACAAAGCTTGCCCCGATCGACGACAGCACCAGGCGCGACATGAAGAGCACTTCGCGTGAATCACCAAAGGCAAACACCCAGGTCGGGATTGCCATCAGGATCATCAGCACCGAGAAGACCCGGCGCGGCCCGTAACGGTCCAGCGCCATGCCGACAATGATACGGGCCGGGATGGTCAGGGCGACATTGGCGATGGCAAAGAGGCGGATATCGTCACGGGTCAGCCAGTCCACAGAGGCGAGCATGGAACTCGCCAGCGGGGCCATATTGAACCAGACATAGAAACTCATGAAAAAGGCAATCCATGTCAGATGGAGCGCCTTGATTTCGGCATTCTTGAAGCGGAATAGATCGCTGACTTTCATGTCAGACCTCGAATATCAGGTGTGGGTCGGGATCATTCGGTGTGGGTCGGGATGATCAGAAGCGGACAAGGTGCGCGGCGCGCGAGAAACGCGCTGGTCGAGCCGAAGGTCATGTGGTCGAACTCCTCGACCAGCGCATCCAGCCGCTTGGTGATAAAATTGAACGGCCCGGCATCGGGCTTGTGGCTGTGGCGCGCCATGACCAGCAGATCGGGCTGACGCTCGTCAATCGCGCGTAGGATCATCTTGCGCGCATCACCTTCGGCGATCAGGACTGCCGCCTCGAAACCATCCGCAGCCAGTCCGGCGGCCGCCTGTTCTGTGCCTGCCTTCTGATCGGCATATTGCGCGGAAAAGAGTTCATCCGCATCCGCGGTGGCGCTGCCGACTTCCTCGACCACTGAAATCAGTGTGATCTTCGGTTTAAGGGCTGCCAGCAGGTCACGCACGGCATCCAACGCGATCCTTGCATTGCGGGAATTGTCATAGGCCAGCATCACATGCATCGCCGTCTCCTTGGAGTTCAGATGCACTCACGCATCCGTTCACAAGCAGACAGGCACAGCCGGAATCGACAAAACTTGATCGAGATCAATATTTACGAAGGCGTTTTCGAAATCGCACCTGATTTGAAAAACGCAAAATAAATTGATTGGAAACGTCTTATTGAGTAATGACTATTGTCGCCGCAATTCTTGATGTACTCGCATCTTGGATTTGATTTATATCAATCGCTGGAGAGGCAACCGCGTGCGACCTGAAGAACTCCCTGAGATTCGCCACCTGCATCTCTTTCGCGACATGGGCCAGGCCAACTTTGAGTCACTGATGGCCAGTTCCTATGCACAGAATTTCCCGCAAGGGCTGGAGATGATCCGTCAGGGTGACCCGGCAGATTTCCTGCATATCGTGCTCGAAGGGTCGGTCGAACTGTTCGCGCAATGGTCAAATCGGGAATGCACCATGGCCGTGGTCCGCCCGGTCGCAACCTTCATTCTAGCGGCCTGTATCCGCGATGCGCCCTATTTGATGTCCGCCCGCACATTGGAGCGCACGCGCATCATCCTTGTGCCCGCCTCGGATTTGCGCGCCATGTTTCGCCGTGACAGCGAATTTGCAGTCTCTGTCATCAATGAACTCGCCGCCAGCTACCGATCCGTCGTGCGTAACGCAAAGACCCTGAAACTGCGTAACTCCCGCGAACGGGTCGCCTCCTACCTGCTGCGACAGTCTTTGCTGGCCGGTGGTGCGGCGTCCTATATCCTGCCTGTCGAGAAACGTTTGCTGGCATCCTATCTCGGAATGACCCCGGAGAACCTGTCACGCACCTTACGAACCCTCGAAAGCGATGGCGTCAAGCTCGACGGGCCCCGCGTCATCATCACCAATCGCGAAAAACTCACTGCCCTCGCCCAGCCAGACCGCCTCATCGACGGACCAGATGACATCGCAGATGCAAGCGGATCCGCACTGCCCAAGATATCCTAGCGCGCTTTGCCGAAAGAAGGCCTGCTGACGCCTTTGCTACTCCAGATCTTGATTGCCCGGATGCGCGTGGCATGAACCGCGCTGTGTTTGCCGGAGGCTGATTAGGTTTGTCCGGGCCGCGGCCGGGCGTTCTTCGGGGTGCTTCCTGCGCTTGGTCTCGCCATCGAATTGCCAGCATCATGCAGCGCAGGACGCGTCGACTCGCGTCAGCCTCCGGCCGATGGCGCAATTGTGCCTTGCATCTGGCCATGTCGGTATATTCCAGAAATGCCTGCGCTGAGGGAGCCGCCATATGAGGGATCGCGTCCACCCGCCCGAGATCTCTGATCGCGATGTGTATGAGGTCCGCGACCCAGAATGGATCGAGATGCGTGACGGTACCCGTCTTGCCGCGCGCATCTGGCTGCCGCAGGATGCAATGGCACAGCCGGTGCCGGCGATCCTCGAATACCTGCCCTATCGCCGACGCGATGGCACGTTGGCGCGCGACGAACTGCATCATGCCTGGTTCGCGCGCAATGGCTATGCCGGGGTGCGCGTGGACATCCGGGGCAATGGCGACTCCGAAGGCGTCATGGAGGACGAATACTCCGAGGAGGAGCTCGACGACGGCGTCCAGATCATTGAATGGTTGGCGCAACAACCTTGGTGCTCGGGTGCGGTCGGAATGATCGGTATCTCCTGGGGTGGGTTCAACGGGCTGCAGCTTGCCGCCCGGGCGCCCGAAGCGCTCAAGGCCGCAGTGACGATCTGCTATACCGACGACCGCTACGCTGACGATATCCACTACATGGGCGGCTGCCTGCTGACCGAGAATATCGGCTGGTCGTCGCAGATGCTGGCCTATTCCTCGCGCCCGCCCGACCCCGATGTGGTGGGCGAGCGCTGGCGCGAGATGTGGCGCGCGCGGCTTGAACGGCAGCCGCTGCTGCTAGAGACCTGGCTGCGTCATCAGCGACGCGACGCTTATTGGCGGCGCGGATCGGTGTGCGAGGACTGGGGCTCTGTCCGTGCGGCGGTCCTGGCGGTCGGTGGCTGGGCCGATGCCTATTCCAACGCGGTGCCGCGCACGCTGGCGGGCAGCCCGGCCCCGGTGAAGGGGATCGTCGGCCCCTGGGCGCACAAGTATCCCAACGTCGCATACCCCGAGCCCCGCATCGGCTTTCTGGCGGAGTGTCGGCAGTGGTTCGACCACTGGCTCAAAGGCACCGAAAACGGTGCCGAGGCGCTGCCCGCCTATCGTGCTTTCGTGATGGATTCGATACCGCCCGCACGCCGCATCGACCACCGTCCGGGCCGCTGGGTGGCAGAGCCAGAGTGGCCATCGCCACGGATCGAGCACTGGAACCTGGCGCTTTCGGACGACACGCTCGGTGCGCAGGCTGGCAGGGCACCCATATCAGTTGGCGGACCGCAGACGCTGGGCGCGGCCGCTCAGCGGTTCTGCCCCGGGCTGCGTGATCTTTACGAGATGGCGGCGGATCAGACCCCTGACGACGCTGCGGCCACGAGCTTCGACACCGCGCCGCTGGAGGGGGACGTAGACATCCTGGGCGCGGCCGAACTGCGCCTTCGGGTGACGCCAGACGCGCCCACCGGTTTCGTCGTTGCGCGGCTATGCGACCTGCGCCCGGACGGCACCAGCGCCTTCATAACCATGGGTGTGCTGAACCTCACCCATCGCAACGGGCATGACAGGGTGGAGCGGATGACCCCCGGCGTGCCAGTCGACGTGACCGTGGCCCTCAACGACATTGCCTATCGGCTGCCCGCGGGGCATCGGCTGCGGTTGTCACTGTCCACGAGTTATTGGCCGATTCTGTGGCCCGCAGCGGCACCGCTGAGCCTGCAGATTGACCCTGCGGCAAGCATGCTCGGCGTGCCGCTGCGCCCGGCGCTGGACGAGCCCGAACCGCAATTCGGCCCGCCCGAGGATCAGCGCGAGGGGGCGTCCGAAACCCTGCAGCCTGAGAGCTCGGAGCGCTGCGAGGACGTTCTGGCCGACGGCACGCGCCGGCTGCGCATCGTCACCGATGGGGGGCGCGAGCGGTACCGGTCCACCGGAGTGGAATCGGGCCGGCGTATCGAGGAGACCTGGGACATCCACCCTGACGATCCGCTCACCGCGCGCATGGAGACGCGCTGGAGCTACGAGATTGGTCGCGGCGACTGGCAAACGCGCACCGATTCGCGCACCGAGGTGACCTGTGATGCGACGCATTTTCACATTCGTGCGGAGCTGCGCAGCTATGAGGGTGGACGCCCCTTCGTGAACCGCGAATGGCACCTGAAGATCCCGCGCGACGGTGTTTAAGCGCAGTGCGCCGCCTGCCTGACGCAACCTGACGCGGTATTGTCTTGCGCTTTCGCGCCGCTGCGTTAGGCTGCGCGCGTCATGGATCAGCCCAACCTCGCCCGCAACCTTCGCCTGCTTTGCAGCTATGCGCCGTCGATCTCGGCGGTATGTCGCAGCGTCGGCATCAACCGGCAACAGTTCACCAAGTATCTCAACGGTGCCTCGCGCCCCTCGGCGCGGAACATGCGCCGGATCTGTGATCATTTCGGTGTCGAGGAGGATGAACTTCTCGCACCGCATGGACGCTTCGCCGAGATGATCTCGCTGCGTCCGCGCGCGCGTCACCTGATCCGGGCGCTTGGCCCGGCGGCCACGCATATCGACGCGATGTTTACCCGCTCGGCCGAAAACCTGAAACCGTACTGTGGCTATTATTTCTATTACTACTACACCCCCTCACGCCCCGGAATGATCCGCCGGTCGCTACTGCGCATCAACGAATACAAGGGCGTTTACTACACGCGGCTGACCGAACGCATCCAGCCTTCGGAGAGCCCGCTCGGTCGCTCGCATGTCGTGCGTTATGTGGGAGTTGCGGTGCTGCTGGGGGGGCGGATCTTCATTATCGACCACAATGCACGCGACCGGCGTTCGGTCTCGCAGACAGTGCTCTTCACCACGCAGTCGGGCGAGGTGGAGTTCCTCACCGGCATGACACTGGGCGTGCAGGGGCGCACCGCGCGCGCGCCCTTCGCGGCGCGGGTGTTCCTGGAATTTCTGGGCCGACAGACCGATCTGCACGCCGCCGTCCGCCGCACTGGCATCTTCGACGCCGACGGCGCCGACCTGCCACGCCATATAGCACGAATGCTCGCCTCAAGCGGCAGCGAGCCGCAGATGCTCACGGCGCTGGAACTACCTATCTGACGCGATGTGACGCACCCTTAGCGCAAACTGCCTGCGCGTTTGGACCTGCTGCGCAATTGTCTGACGACGGCATGGCCCGCACGCTTTCGCGAAAGAAAAATACCACATGACCGGGAGACTGAAGATGCCCAAGACCGAAATGCACCGCGCCTTTCCCGTGCTGAACCGCCGCCAGTTGCTGGCTGGGGCCGCCGGGGTTTCTGCCGCCGCCATGCTGCCCGTGAAGGCCTGGGCGCAGGAAGGACGACTCAATATCCGCGTTTACACCGAGCCGGATGATTTCGACCCCGTCGATGCCTCGGGCTTCGGCGAGGCACTGCTCTACGGCGCAATCTACCGCAACCTGATCCAGTACGAATCCGGCGACGACTGGAGCTATCGCCTCGATCTGGCGGAGTCCATCGAGCAGACCAGCGACACCACCATCGAGTTCACCCTGAAGGAAGGGCAGATGTGGTCCGACGGCTATGGCGAGATCACCGCCGAGGATGTGGCCTTCACCTTCGAGCGCATCCTCGACCCGGAAATGAATTCGCGCATACTGCCCGATGTTGGCACGCTCAGCCGCGTCGAGGTGACGGGGCGTTATTCGGGGGTGTTCCACTTCGACGAGGCATTCGCGCCGTTCTGGTGGATCGCGCTGCCCTATCTGGCGGGGACGATCGTGTGCAAGGCGGCGATCGAGGACGCCGGCGGGCGCATCACCACCGAAGTGCCGCCCACCGTTTCCGGTCCCTACCGCGTGCGCGAGTTGCGCCCCGGCGAGCGCTGGGTACTGGAGCGGAACGAAGACTACACCGGCGATATCCCGGCCGAGTACGAGCGTCTGGACATTGTCTATATCGGCGACGAGGCCGCCGCCGAGATCGCGCTGGAAGCGGGCGATCTGGACTTCACCGAAGTCAGCCCGGGATCAGTCGCGCGGCTGCAAAGCAACCCGCCCGCGGGCACCGCGATGTCGATGCACCCCTCGCTGTTCTATGTCTGGGTCGGCATGAACATGGAACACCCCAAGTTCCAGGACATCCGGGTGCGACAGGCGCTGCAATACGCGATCAATGTCAATGCGATCATCGAGGCTGCGTGGTATGGCGTTGCCGAGCCCTCGACCGGGATTATCGCGCCAGGGCTGATCGGCAACCGTCCCGAATCGCTCATCCCGCCGCAGGGCGACCCGCAACGCGCGCGCGCTCTGCTGGAAGAGGCCGGTGTCGAGAACCTTGAGGTCACGCTCAACGTGCTTAACGACGTGACCTTCACCACTGCCGCGCAGGTGATGCAGGCGACCATGGCGCAGGCGGGCATCCAGCTGAACATCGAGGTGCATGAATCGGGCTCGTTCTGGACGCTTGGCGTGGAGGCCGATGGCGACCGCTGGCGGGATCTGGAAATGATCATGAACCGCTTCTCGATGCTGCCCGACCCGTCCTACGCGACCGCCTGGTTCGTTACCGAACAGATCGGTGACTGGAACTGGGAGCGTTTCTCGAATGAGGAGTTCGACCGCCTGCACCGCGAGGCAGGCACCGAGACTGACGACGCGCGCCGCGACGAGATGTATCGCCGCGCTCAGGACATCATGGAGGAATCGGGCGCCTATCGGTTCATCACCCATGGCGTGACGCCGAACCTGTTTTACGACAACACGGTGCCGGGGACACGCCCGGACGGGCTGCCGCTGGCGCAATACTTCCGCCGCGCCTGAGGGTGCGCGGCAGGCGGTCTTAATCGGCGCGGGCGCACGATAAGCGTCCGCGCCGAATTAGCCGGGGACACGGGATGATCCAGTACACCATTCAACGCGTCGCGCTGGCGCTGGGCATCGTCTTCGTGGCGATCTCGGCCCTTTACGGCGTGATGATCGCGCTGCCGGGGGATCCGACATCGGTGCTGCTGGGGCCGCGCGCCACGCCCGAGATGCGCGCGCTTTTCCGCGAGCAGATGGGCCTCGATGATCCGCTGGTGATGCAGATCCTGAACTTCTGGGGGCGTGTGCTGAGCGGCGATCTGGGCACGGATTTCTTCCGCAACCGCCCCGTGGCGACGGCGGTGATGAGCGCGCTGCCGCATACGGTCGCATTGGTTTTCGGGGCGATCTTCTGGTCGGCCACGCTCGGGATCCTGCTGGGCGCGTTCTCGGCGGATCGGCGCAACAGCCTGCTCGACCGCGTCACCGGTGTGATCTCGGTGGCCTTCATCGCCGCGCCGTCCTTCGTGGTGGCCCTCTATAGTCTGCTGCTGTTCGCAGTCACGCTGCGCTGGTTCCCCTCCATCGGCGCGGGCGAGCCGGGCGACCTGCTCAGCCGCATCCAGCATCTGGTGCTGCCATCGCTCGCGATCGGGCTGGCCTGGGTGGGCTATGTGGCGCGGATCGTGCGCGCCTCGATGCTCGAGGCGATGGGCGAAAGCTACATCCGCACCGCGCGCGCCTTCGGCCTGCCGCGCCGGCGGGTGGTCTACAACTATGCGCTGCGTGTGGCGATCCTGCCGGCGGTGCAGGTGCTGGGTGTGGGCATCGGGGGGATGCTGTCCAGCGCTGTCTTCGCCGAGATCGTCTTCTCCCGCCCTGGGATCGGCACGCTGATCTACACTTCCGTGTCGGACCGCAACTACCCGGTGGTGATGGGTGCGATGCTGGTGGCCATCGGCTTCTTCGTCACCTGCGCGTTGATCGCCGACCTGATCAACGCCGCCCTCGACCCGCGCCACAGGAAGACGCAATGAGCAGCTTCAGGCATACGCTGATCGGGCGGCTGACCCGCGACCCACTGGCTGTGATGGCCATCGTGATCATCGCGGCGCTGGTGGTGATGGCGGTCTTTGCTGACCTCATCGCCCCCTACGACTACACCGCCATGCACATGACCGACCGCTTCGCCGCACCATCGGCGGAGTTCTGGCTGGGGACTGACAATCTGGGCCGCGATACGTTCTCGCGGCTGCTGCAGGGCGGGCGCATCGCGCTGACGGTCGGGCTGACGGCGGTGATCATCTCGGGGCTGATCGGGCTTGTGCTGGGGATGATCGCAGGCTTCGGGCCGCGCTGGCTGGACAATGCGCTCTTGTTCTTCTTCGACACGCTGCGCGCCTATCCGACCATCATCCTCGCGCTGGCGCTGGCCGCGCTGATGCCGCGCGGGCTGACCACGGTGATCGTGGTGGTGGTGATCACATCCTTCGCGGAATACGGTCGGGTGGTGCGCACACAGACGCTGTCGCTCAAGCATTCCGAGTTCATTCTGGCCGAGCGCGCGATGGGCGCCTCCTTCGGGCGGATCGTGTTCCACCACATCCTGCCCAACGTGCTGGGGCCGTTTTTCATCCTCGCGGCGATGAACCTGCCGGTGGTGATCACCATCGAGGCGGGGATGAGCTTTCTTGGCGTGGGCGTGCCGCCGGGCACGCCAAGCTGGGGCTCGACGCTCAAGGACGGGTTCGACCATATCCGCCAGACACCTTGGTTGATCCTTGCGGGCGGGTTGCCGCTGATCCTGGTGACTCTGGGCTTCACCTTTCTGGGCGAGGCGCTGCGCGATCAACTCGACCCGAAGCTCAGGAGCGGGCGATGACGAACACACTGACCGTCAAGGACCTCTCGGTGAGCTACGATACCCGAACTGGTGCGTTGCAGGCATTACGCCACGTCTCGATTGACGTGCCCGCAGGCGAGATCGTGGGCGTGGTGGGCGAATCGGGCTGCGGAAAGTCCACCCTCATCGGCGCGCTGCTAAGTCTGCTGGCCGAAAACGCTCGCGTGGATGGCGGCGAGATCCGCCTTGATGGTGAGGACATCCTGCGCGCTTCGCCCCGCAGGCTACAGGCGATGCGCGGGAACGAGATGTCGGTGGTGTTCCAGGATCCGATGACCTCGCTCAACCCGGTGCTCTCAATCGGACGGCAGATGCGCGACATCCAGTATCGCGAGAGTATCTCCGATGCCGAGAAGTCCCGCCGCGCTGCCGCGATGCTGGGCCGGGTCGGCCTGCCTGACCCCGAGGCGAAGCTGCACGCCTATCCGCATGAGCTGTCGGGCGGGATGCGCCAGCGGGTGGCCATCGCCATGGCGGCGCTGATGGAGCCGAAACTTTTGATAGCGGACGAGCCGACCACCGCGCTGGATGCCACGCTCGAGGTGCAGATCATCGAACTGCTCAAGGAAATCCAGCGCGAGATCGGCTGCGCGATCCTGTTCATTTCGCACCATCTGGGCGTGATCGCCGAGCTTTGCGACCGCATGGTGGTCATGTACGCCGGTGAGGCTGTCGAGGAAGGCCCCGTCGCGCAGGTCTTCCAGAGCCCGGCGCACCCCTACACTGCCAAACTGATCGAGTGCGACCCGGGCCGACTGCGCGAACGGGTCGAGTCACTGCCCGCCATCCCCGGCAGCTTGCCCGACCTGACCGATCCGCCCGCGGGCTGCATCTTTCGCGACCGCTGCGATATGGCCACCGAAATCTGCGCGCGTGTTGTGCCGCCACGTGAGACAGTATCGCCCGAGCACTGGTCGGCCTGCCACCATGCAAAGACGGTGAGCCCATGACATCCGACGCGCTGCTGGAGCTCAGGGACGTTACCGTGGAGTTTCCCGGCGCGCGCGGGCTGCGCGCCCTGACCGCCCCGCCCGAGGCTCGCCGCGTGCAAGCGGTCAGCGGCATCTCGCTGCGCGTCGACCGCGGCGAGACGCTTGCGTTGGTCGGCGAATCCGGCTCGGGCAAAACGACGCTGGCACGCGCGATCAACGGGTTGGTGCCGCTTGCGCGCGGCAAGGTGTGGTTCGACGGCCAGCCCCTGCACGCGCGCCCCGACTGGCACGCGGTGCGCCGCCGCGTGGCAATGATGTTTCAGGACCCGGTCGGCTCGCTCAGCCCACGCAAGACGGTGCGCGAGTTGATCCTGGAACCCTTTGCTATCCACGGCGTGCGGGTCGGCGACCGCAAGGCGCGGGCGCGCGATCTGCTGGCGGCGGCGGGGCTGGCGCCCGATTTCCTCGATCGCTATCCGCACCAGCTTTCCGGCGGGCAGGCGCGGCGCGTGGGCGTGGCGCGCGCGCTGGCGCTTGATCCGGCGCTGGTGCTGGCCGACGAGCCCACCGCCGGGCTGGACGTGTCCATCCAGGGCGAGATCCTGAACCTGATGAACCGCGTCAAGCGCGAGCACGGGCTGACCACGCTGATCATCACCCACAACCTGAACATCCTGCGCCACATCGCCGACCGGGTGGCGGTGATGTATCTGGGCCGGATCGTCGAGATCGGCCCCGTGGAGCAACTGCTCAGCACCCCCGCGCACCCCTACACACGCGCGCTGATGGCCGCCAACCCCGAGCCCGACCCCACCGCGCGGCGCGAACGGATCGTGCTGGGCGGCGAGACACCGGCGCTGAGCGCACGCCCGCCCGGCTGCGAGTTTCACCCCCGCTGCCCGGTCGCGCGCGCCGATTGCGCCACGCGCGCGCCCGCCCTCGCCCCGGCCCGCACCGGTGGCGCGGTTTCGTGCCACTACCCGCTGGCCGCCGATGAGCGGATCGGCGCATGAGCTACGGTCTTTACATCGGGCGGCGTCATACCGCCGACGGCATCGCCTATCTGGCTGGCTATGGCGACGAGCCCTCGGGTCACTGGCTGGAAGTTGCCGCGCGCCAGCGCCATGCGCCGGGCAGCACCATCACCGTCGGTGTGACCCCGCAGGCCGACCTGCCCGGAGAGTTGAGCGAAATCCCCCAGGCGCCCGAGACAGCGCGGCTGATGCGCGTCAACTACAGCTACTACCTAGGGGTCCCCGCGCCGCTCACCAATGGCGGGCTCAACGAATACGGCGTGGCGGTGCGCGATATCTGGGCGCCTTCGCGCGCGGAGCTGGTGAAGGTGACCCCGCCCAACCAGCGCGGGCCGAATTATTCCGATCTGGCGCGCATCGTCGTGGAACGCGCGCGCACCGCGCGCGAGGGGGTGGAGCTGATCGGCGCGCTGATCGCGGAGCATGGCTATTCCAGCTATGGCGGCAATTCGCACATGATCGCCGACCCTGAGGAATGCTGGGTGGTGCAGGAGTTCGCTGGCGGGCACGGGCTGTGGGTGGCCGAGCGGTTCGGGGAGGATGCAATCCGTGCCTCGCGCCCCGGTTACATCCATGAAATCCCGCCCGAGCCGAATGCGGATTACCGCTTTCCGCCGCATTTAATCGCCACCGCGGTGGAACTGGGCTGGTATGACCCGGCAGATGGCCCGTTCGACGTCAACCGCATCTATGGCGACGGCAAGGGTCGCTGGGAAGGTGTCGCCTGGATTGAGGATGAAATGCGCCAGCGCGCGGCACGCCCCGGGGGCATCACGCTTCAGGATGTGTTCTGGGCCATCCAGACCGAGGTTCTGACCGGCGACACGGCGGGATACGGCCAGGTCGTCCCGCTGGAACACCCCGCCCATCCCGCGCTGCGGATGCTGTGGCACGCCCCGGTCGGCCCGGTGACCGCGCCACTGGTGCCGCTCTTTCTCGGCATGACTGAGGTGCCCCCCGAGTATCGGCGCCATCGCTACCTTGAACGCGGCGAAAGCGCGCGTTTCCTCGACACCCGCAAGGCCGGCGAAGACCCCGACACCGTTTCGCATGTGCCGCAGGGGGTCGAAGTGACGCGTTCGGCAGTGCAGGTCTTCAAGCGGCTGATGCATCTGGCGTTTCAGGCGCCCGAGCCGCAGTTCCGCGAAGTCTGGGACCACTGGCGCGCGCATGAGGCCGCGCTGATTGCGGATGCGCCGCAGTTGCGGCGCAGCGCGGAGATCCTGCTCGATGCGGGCGAGGCGGCTCTGGCGGCGCGGCTGCTGACGGATTTCGGCCGCACGCGGTTGCTGGCCGCTCTGGACGAGGCCGAGGCGCTCGCCGATGCGTTGGAGGTCCGGTTGCGCTGCGCGGGTCGGCTGAACATGGAGTCGACGCCCGTCACGCCAAAGCAGATTTGGTGAGCATGTCCTGTTTCGGGCCATCCTCAGGCTGACTGCAAACTGACCCGGTGGCTGACAGTGCGGCACGTGAGAGCATAGGTCGACTGTGTTGACGACTTGGTGTCCACGTGATCCGGCGAGAGAGATGGGACAACGTTCCCGTTCGGTGACTATTCCGGCCCGGTGCTAGATAAGTAGCGGCAGATAGGCGATGAGCACCAGCACCAACACCAGCACGGCCAGGTAGGGCAGAACCGCCCGCGCGATCTGCTCCAGCCCCAGCCCGGTTACCGAGGACGCCACATAGAGGTTGATTGCCACTGGTGGCGTGATCATCCCGATGGCCAGCCCGACCACGATGATGATGCCGAAATGCACGGGGTCTATCCCCAGTTGCACGGCCAGCGGCAAGAGGATCGGGGTCAGGATGATAAGCGCCGAGGCCGTCTCGATGAAGATACCCGTGAGCAGGATCAGAAGCAGGATCAGCGCCAGCAGCATCCATGTGTTGGTTGACAGGCCCAGAACGGAATTGGCGATGGCAGAAGGCACCTGCCAGCTTGACAGCGCCCAGCTCAGCGCCGCCGAGGCAGAGATCACGATCATGATCACCGCCGTGGTGACGGCAGACCGTATCAGCACATGGTAGAGATCGCGTAACGACAGGTCGCGATAGATGAAGAGTGCGACGAGTATTGCATAGTTGACGGCGATCACAGCTGCTTCCGATGGCGTGAAATAGCCCGAAAAGATGCCGCCCAGGATGATCACTGGCGTCATCAGCCCCCAGAACGCGGCGCAGAAACTGCGCCAGATGGTGCGCAGAGAGAAGGCGGCACCGCGCGGATAGGCCCTCCGATAGCCCTGCACCAGCGCAATCGCCATCAGCCCCACCCCCATGGCGATGCCTGGAATAATTCCCGCCAGAAACAGCCGCGCCACCGACTCCTGCGCGATAACGGCATAGATGATGATTGGCACCGAAGGCGGAATCACCACGCCGATGGTGCCGCTGGCTGCGATGAGGCTGGCCGCTGAGGCCGGGTCGTAGCCCTTGCGCTTGAGTTCGGGGATCAGGGTCGAGCCGACCGCCGCCGTGGTGGCCGCGCCCGAGCCTGATATTGCTGCAAAGAACATCCCCGCAAGCACCGAGACGATGGACAGCCCGCCGCGCAGGAATCCGAGCAGCGCCTCGGCCAGCGCCACCAGTCGCTCGCTGACCTGCCCCTTCGACATGATATCGCCGGCAAGGATGAACATCGGAATCGCCACAAGCGCGAAGGAGTTGATGCCCTGGAACATCTGCTGCGGCATGACCAGAAGCGGTGTGCCGGCCTGGTCGAGCGCGATCATCGTGCCTGCACCGATGGCCACCGCAATCGGCACCCCCATGGCAAGAAACAGCAGGAAGAGCGCGAAGAGAAGCAGGCTCATTGCCCTGCGCCTCCTTGCATCGGCACCTTGCCGCCCACAAGCAGGCGCAGCAGGTCCGACAGCGCGAACCACGCCATCAGCGCTGCGCTGAGCGGGATCACGGTATAAACGCGTCCCATCGACAAGCGCAGCGCCGCCGAGCGCTGCCTGCCCTGTGTGCCCATGTAGTCCAGCCCCACCTTGACCAGCGCCACCATGAAGCCGATCACCACGACACAGGCCGCGATGCGCACAAGCCGCGCATAACCTACGGGCAGGGCATCGACCAGCGCGCCCACCGCGATGTGACGATGCTGATGCCAGGCCAGCGCGGCGCCGAGAAAGGTGATCCAGATCACCAGAAAGCGCGAGACCTCTTCGGTCCAGCCCAGCGCCCGGAAGAACAGCCGCGAGCCGACCTGCAGCGAGATCGCGACGATCAGCGCCGCCATGAGAAAAAAGAGAACGGGGCGTAGCACCGCCCCGATCCCCTTGTCGATCAGGTCAAGCGCGCGCAGCACTTACTCGAGCGCCGAAAGGATCCGGCCGAGATACTCGCCATAAGCGTCGCCATAGCGTTCGTATATCGGCTGAACAGCCGCCTGAAACGCAGCGAGATCGGCGTCATCCACAATCTCCATGCCGCGCTCACGCAGTTCTTCGAGTTGGCCTTCCTCCATTTCCATGTTGACCTGGCGGACATGGGCCGAAGCCTCACGCGCCGCCTCGACCAGCACGTCCTGCGCAGCCTCAGGCATCCCATCCCAGACACCTTGCCCCATCACGAAGATCGCCGGCGAATAGGTATGGCGCGAGAGGGTCATGTAGGTCTGAGTCTCGTCGAGGTTGAATGAGTGGATCACCCCGACCGGGTTTTCCTGCCCGTCGATGGTGCCCTGCTGCATGGCTGTCAGCGCCTCGGTCCAGGCCATGGGCTCGGCATTGGCGCCAAGCTCACGGAAGGTATCGACATAGACAGGGTTCTCCATCACGCGGATACGCATCCCGTCGATATCACCTGGCGCGCGCACCGGGCGCTGGCTGTTGGTGAGATTGCGAAAGCCGCGCTCGGCATAGGCCAGTCCCTTGAGATTGACCTCACTCAGCCTGTCCAGCAGTTCCTGGCCGATCTCGCCATCAAGAATGCTGTAGGCCTCCTCAGCGCTGGCGAAGAGGAAGGGCAGCTCGAACACTGCAATCTCTTCGAGAAAATTCGCCACCGGACCATTGGTGATCACGCCCATATCCACAGTGCCGATCTGCATGCCTTCCAGCAAGGTGCGCTCGTCGCCCAGTTCGGCATTGGGATAGATTTCGATGGTGACAGCGCCCTCGGTGCGTTCCGCGACCAGTTCCTGAAACCGCGTTGCGGCGATGTGGAATGCGTCCTGCTCGTTCACGACATGGGCCAAACGCAGCGTGGTGGGGTCCATCTCGGAAAAATCGGCCATTGCCCAGCCTGCAGTGGTCATGGCCATGACTGCGCCTAGTGTCGTCGCTCTCGTCAGTGTATTGATCATGATCCCAATTTCCTCCCATATTCCGGCTTATCGGATGTGCATCGTTAGCAAAGCGCTGGTCGAGGTCAACCCGACATTCTTTAAACGGCTTGTCGCCGGTTGGCATGCATCCCCGCGCAGATTGTGGATTGGGGGTCCGGACAAGATCGATCTGCTGTCGCTTCCCTTATGTGACGCGGCAGAGGGTGTGGATTACCCGAATTTCATCCGCGAACTCTTCGTTTCCGGGCAAGTAGAGCATCGGTTCACTGACCTTCTGACGCTGCCAGAGACCGTCGGCCTCCATTTCCATGATCATTTGGTCGAAGCCACGTTCGTCCCAGAGATCGGTGCGCTGGGTGAAAGCAATCACACCGCCTTTACGAACGGTGCGGCACAGATCACGCAGCAACGTTTCGGCATCGCCAATGTAGGTCAGCACGCCAACTGTCGCGGCGATGTCATAGTTGTTGGCACCTACCGGTAGCGGTGTCTTCTGCAAGTCGTGCTGCAGCAGTGAGCCATAGATGCCGCGTTTTTTCGCCTGTTCCAGCGAAGCCGACGAGATATCTATACCGTCCAAAGCAATTTCGGCATGTTTGCGCAAAGCCTGGCCCAGTTGGCCTGTGCCGCAGCCTATGTCGAGGACGCGTATTCCAGCCTTTAGCAGTGGTGATAGTAGGTTGGCGGCGTCCTCGGGCGCGCGATATTGCCAAGACTGCAGCGTGGCATCGTAGCACTCCGCCCAATCGTCATAATACGCCTGCACGGCACGCGCGTTGGTCGTGCCCTGCTTTAGCGAGATGAGTGGTTCGTCATCATCCGAATGTTCGGCCACCGTGCCTCCAATGCATGATTATGGTGGGGTCAGGATAGCAGCGATAGTCATAGCGGCACCCATATGCCTACTGGCGAAGGCAGCGAATTGCAATCTCAGCACCCTGTCGGCGGATTGGCAGCGCTCATCATTGCTACCGCAACCATGACCCGACGCGCAGTTGGAAGCATAGCGCAAGCAAGAGCGTGCAACGCGCTGCCAGTTTCCGCGCAATCGCGCGGTTACGCGCATAGGGCAAGGCGCTCCAACAGGCGAGAATGCCTCCAGTGTATGCACACAGCGCGATCAGCTGTATAGGTACGCGACGGGAGGTGTGGGAAACCCCGAAGGCCGCGCCTGAACCACCCATCGATCTGAAGACCCAGCATGCGAAGGTCGAAGCAGAGACGCCGAAGGACACTGCTGCGCCAGACTTTCACAAGCCCATTGGGGCCACGGTCGTCCTAACTCTCGCTCAAGATAGCCGCCGCCGCGAGTTTCGCCTTGAACGCCCGGCTATGAGCCCGGTGTTTTCGTCTTGCCATGGTGTCTTCCTTGCTCGCAGCATCATGCCGCTGTTGCAGAGAACCCCCCGCTTATCCGACCTGCTCATGTTTCCGGAACCACCTCGAGATGATCACAGACACACTGAGCGCTGCGAGATCCTGGCAGCATCGCAAAGTCAAGCGGTATCTGGCAGACTGTAAGGTCACCGGAGAGCGAAACAGGGTTTTGGGAGCATAGCCAAGGCATGACCAGTTCGTTGAAACCTTCCGACAACTGCATGACCGGAAATCCGGATCTTGGTCGCTGGTCAGTGGATAGATGCGACCTGCAAAGCAGCGAGGCATGGCGATGATCGACCCGCTCGATGACCCTGCCGCGACCGTGGTGCGCTTCCCGCACCTCAAGCACGCCCCTGCGACAGCGCGCAACCGCGCTCCGATCGCTGCGGTCTTGTCGGAGGTGCTGCCAACCGCGCCCTGCACGGTGCTGGAGATTGCCTCGGGCACAGGCGAGCATGCGCCCTGGATGGCGCGCAATCTGCCGCAGGTGACATGGCGACCCAGCGAGACCACGCTCGCAGGGCTGGCCGCCATAGAGGACTGGCGCGAGCTGTGTCCCGATCTGGACGACCGGGTGCATCCGCCTGTGCTGATCGATGCTGCCCGCCCGCCGTGGCCAGGCGAGAAAGTCGATGCCGTCTACACCGCGAACCTGACCCATATCGCACCATGGCCGGCAACCAAGGGCCTGATCGCAGGGGCCGCCGCGCGGCTAGGGCAGGATGGTTTGTTGCTCATCTACGGTCCGTTCAATGAAGGCGGTTCTTACACCGGTGCCGGCAATGCCGCTTTTGATGTTGATCTGCGCAGGCGAAACCCCGACTGGGGCCTGCGCGACCGCGAAGCTGTCGAAGAATTGGCGCTGGCCCATGGCTTCACCATCGAACGTCCCCGCACAATGCCTGCCGATAACCGTCTGTTGGTCTATCGCCGTATGTGAAGCTGCACCGCGCATCGTCCGTTACACTCCGCATCCCCAAGGCCGTATCCCTGCAGCTTACAAGAACCGCACCAGCAAGACCCCTACCAGAGCGATATGGGCCAATGTCACAACGCCCGACAGCCCATGCAGCTATTCGAACCGCGACATCGGCCCCTGACCCTTGGGCCGATTGATCGCGGGCATCAGGAACGGGCGCGCCGGCGGCGTCATGACTTCAATTGCGGCAAGGATAATCGCGCTGATGCCGTCGGAAGGTTAGATCAGCAACGCCGCGAGAACATCTGTCGAAATACCGAACATATAGAGATGTGAGAAGGGCGGCGGATTGTCGGCCCGGTCACTGTCGCCGGAAGCGCCGTGGTCAGCAGTGCCACCGCAGTCATGCGGTTTCGCCTGCCTTGCGGGCGCTGCCCATATACAGGATCGTCATCAGGGGCACGCGGCCGAATGTAAGGTCACCGCGCCGGGTGATCCCGCGTGGGCCCAAACCTACAAATGGCCCCGGGGTCAGACCGACCTGATGTAGCCCTGCGCGCAGTTCCTGCGGTGTGATGAACATGGCTGGATCATGCGTGCCGCGCGGCAGCAGGCGCAGGATATCCTCGGCCATTGTGATAGTGGCCAGCCGCGCCAGCAAATTGCGGTTGATTGTGTCGAACAGGAACAGTCCACCGGGACGCAGGACGCGCGCTGTCTCGGCCAGCACGCGCGTCAGGTCCTGCACATGTTCGAGCACATCGACGCAGACCACGGCATCGAATGCGGCGTCGCCATAGGGCAGAGCCTCACCTTGGCCAACATCATAGCGGATGGTGCGATCCTCTTGTGCTGCATGGGCGCGCGCGGCTTCTATCGCCTGTGCGGCGGGATCAATGCCGGTAACGCGCGCGCCGCGCGCGTCCAGCGCCTCGGCCATGAAGCCACCGGCACAGCCCAGATCCAGCACATCCTTGCGGGCCCAGTCGATCTGCCTGTCCATCCAGGACAACCGACCCGGAACGAGGTTTTTCAAAGTCCGCACCCAGCGTATGTCATCCGACCACCAGTGATCGGCTACGCTGTCATAGATCGTCAGGTCATTGCGCATCTGGCGGTCTCCGGCGGAATTTGGGGATCATATACGGCACCGAGGCACGGTAGCGCGCGAAGCGGTCGCCGTAGCGCGTTTCGAAGCGGCGCTCCTTCAGGCAAGGGGCAAGCAGGCAATAGGCCGTGAAGACGATGGCCAACGCCAGTTGGTCAGGTGTCCAGACCGGCACTGTCCAGAGCGTCAGCGCGAACGCCAGATAGATCGGATGACGGATCACACGGAACAGGCCGAGCGTCGGCATGTCGGGAAAGCGTGGCGCGATCCGGCCCATCAGCGACATCCAGCCAAGTGCACCCGATTGCACCTCGGCCCCGGCGTCGAAACTGGCCTTCACCAAAAACAGCCATGCGCCGGCGTAGGTCGTGCAGATTATCCAGAACAGCGCACCCTCGGCACGCCACCACACGATGCCCGAGGGCGTCCAGAGCGCGAACAGCATCAGCAATTGTGTTGACGCGATCAGTGCATAGGTCGTCGTGGCCAGCGTCGCGCCATGCGGCCCCGGAACCAGGCGCGCGAGTGCGCGGTTACCTCGTGGTGTCAGCAGGAGCGAATGCATCAGCGGGAATTGCAGGATCAGGAAAGCATTTGTCACAACACTCCAGGGCGCAGGCACGCGGCCCAGGCTTTCGCTCATCCCGAAGAACATCGCCGCTATCATGGCGATCACACCAGCAGCGAAGACCAGATGCGTGAGTAGCCCCATCCCCAGCGCGAGCATGATCCGGCCTGCGCCAGCGGGCGGGTTGGCGGCTGCTTGAACCAGCGAGACAAGTCCCGCCGCCCGTGGGTCGGCGAGCAGTCGGTGCGCACGGGTATGCGTGGTCCTCCGGTCGAGCATCAGCGGGAACTCCTGATTCCGGTCAACGCGGTCACATATGCCGGTCGCCACGCGGTTCAATTGACTTCACCCCTCTCTGCAACAGTTCGCCGCAGCATGAGCGCGCTGCCGGAGATGCACATGACCCATGATCCCCACCCTTGGGCCACCACTTTGCCTTCGCTGCTGGATGAGGTCTGGAGACGCCTTGCCCGCGGTGTGCATGACCGTCGCGCTGCGGCGCGCCATCCGACACTGGCGACAATCTCACAAAGCGGCGCACCGCAGGCGCGTACGGTCGTCTTGCGCGCTGCTGACCGGTCTGGCGCATGTCTGCGCATCTATACTGACCTTCATTCTGCAAAAGTGGCCGAGTTACAGGCGCGACGGCAGGCGGCCTTGCATATCTGGGATCGCGGGGCGCATCTGCAAATGCGGTTTTCGGCGAGCGTTACCATCCTGACAGGTGCTGAGGTCGCAAATCTCTGGGCGCAGTTGCCGCAAGGCGCGCGGCTGTCCTATGGTGGCGCGCCTGAACCGGGCCAGCCGCTGTCCGACGCGCTGGCCTATCAGAAATCACCAGACCCGGCTGCATTCGCCGTATTGCATCTCGACTTGCAAGAGATGGATATCCTGCATCTCGGCTCGCAGCACCGCCGCGCCCGATTTGCGCGCGCTAACGGGTGGGCAGGGATGTGGTGCGCGCCTTGAAGGTCCGGTTCAATCTGGCCGTGCACGATACTGTGCAAGTGCCTCTCGTCCCAGTTGCAGCCGAACCCCCAGGGTACCCGTGTCGCCGAGCACTGGGCGTTTGCGCAGGCAGATATCGAGCGCGATGATCTGCGGATAGGCCGCGCAAGCATCGACAATCCGCGACATCAGGTATTCCTGTGTCTCATAATGACGGTCCCCTGCGATCCGGTCGATATCGGCGATCAGCGGATCATAGTCGAAGATCAGCGCCATCGCATCGTTCTTCACCCAGACATGGTCCGGTGAAATCTCCAATGTCAGGTCCAGAATATGCGCATCTGGAACCACATCGCCAGGTCCATAAGTGCCGATCGATGTCGTGATCTGCAGGTCGCGCAATTCGACAGCAGCATAGCAATGTGTCTTGGTAGAGATGGGGCGGTCGCTCATGACAGGACATCCCCTTCGGTATCTAGCCCTTGGCTGACAAGCTGCCGTGTCAGAAGGTTCTTGTAGCGGCGCTGTCGGCGGCGGGCTCGCGCGCCATCAGCGCGCCAGGCGACGCGCTTGTCCTCGACGAGGTACTCCAAGTCCTCCGCCTCTTCGATGAGCTTGGCATCTTTGGGTGTCGTGCGTTTTTTCATGAGGTCTGAGCCTGCGTAACAGATGGTCAGACCGAGTGATCTGGTGCGCCCTTGTGCCAAGCCAAGCCCCAAATTGTCGCATGACGTCCTGCCAACCGCACAGTTCCTCCCTTGCAGCCGTGAAGTTGAGTCAGTTCAAGTTACGCAAGATGAGTGTCAGGGATGCATCACAAACCCCAGAAGCGTCAGCACACCGCCTGCGATCAGGCTTGCCACAAGTGTAAAAAGCCCATTCCAGGCCGTGCCCACGCGCCACGCGCTTTCGCCGGCGACACGCCCGATGCTCATGGTCGCCGCCGCCGCCGAGCTAGACCCGACCGCAAGTCCCCAACCAACCACAAGCGCAAGCCCCATCAGCGTCGGGTCAATCCCGATACTGGCCGGACGCGACAGGATCGAGGCCAGCGCCGCCACGGTGATGAGCGGGTTGAGCCCTGCCTGACCAAGCAGCACCACCACCCATAGGCACAAGGCGGGCACAAGCACAACAGGCAGCGCGCTGCCCAGCAAGGCGAGCAGCGTCTGCTGTGGCAGAAGCGTCGCGATCAAGGCGCCACTCAGGGCCGCATTGCCCAGAACGGCCACCTCGTTGCGCTGCATGGCGATGTCTTCACCCAGGTAACGCGTGGCCTCGGCCCGCGCACTGGCTGGATCGAACAGCCAGAACAGGAAAATGGCGGTCAACGGCACGAACAGGATAACTCCGTGAACGAGCGCCGCAGGGGTCAGAATATCAACCAGCGCCGCAAGCGCCGACAGCCCGACAAGCAAGGCAAGGATGGGGAACAGCGCAGGCCAGCGAAAGGGTTCTGTCACTTGCCCTTTTGCCTGCGCGCCGGACGCCATGTTGAAACGGCGTCCAAGCCCAATGACCAGCATCGCAAGGCAGATGCCCGCCGCAGTCATCAACGGCCAGTCCAGCCCCTCGATCGTCGTCGTGGTTATGGCATAAGCAACGGTCAGCGGACACCAGAACATCACCACCGAAAACCCACGCAACAGTGCCAGCATCAGACGCTTTTCCTGTGCGGGGCTTGCGCCGGGCTGCGCGGCTTTTACCAGCCCTCCCATTAGCGGTAGTACACCGAAATTCAGGACCGAGCCGAACAGTGTCGTCCCACCCGAAAGCGCGTAATACTGCCGACCCGGCGGCTGGCGGACCAGCATCTCTCCTGCCGCGATGAAGGACTGGTTGCGCATGACTGCGTTCTGCAGCATGCCGAGCGATGAGAAGAGCACCATTATGAAGCTTGCGCGGAAGGCTGCTGCGAGGAAATCCTGTCCAGCCGCGTCTGACACAAGCCAGACTGCGCCCGCAAGTGATGCGCCCACAGTGAGATGCAGCCGGGTCAGACGCGATGTCGCGAGAGCTTCGAGTGCCAGAAACCCCAGCACAGCGCCGACCGCGATCTGTTCTGTCGGCAGGCTGAACAACGCCGCGCCCAGGATCGCGGCCCAGGCAAGCGCCATTAGCGCCCCGGACAGCGCCGCGCGAGTCAACCCTGCGCCACCGCAGGGATGATCAGCGCATCCAGGGCCACGGCCCCGTCCCGCCGCACGAGCAGCGGGTTGACCTCGATACTGTCGATCTGTGCTGCCTTTGCTGCGCCCAGACAGGACAGCGCCGAAAGCGCCTCCGCCGCGGCTGCGATATCGGCGGGCGGTCTGCCGCGCACGCCTGTCAGCAGGGGCGCGGATTTCAGCCGCAAAATCATCGCGCGGGCCTCCTCGACCGAGACGGGGGCTCGGTGCAGCACGACGTCGCTCATCACCTCGGCATAGATGCCGCCCATACCCACCATCGCGACCGCCCCGACCACTGGGTCCACGCGCAAGCCCAGGATCAGTTCCTGCCCGTCACCTGCCATGGGTGCGACCAGCACGCCGTCCAGCCGCGCATCGGGCGCGTGCGTGGACGCGGCGTCGATCAGTCGGGCAAAGGCTGCACGCACCGCGTCTGCCGTCTTCAAACCCAGCGCCACGCCACCAATCTCGGTCTTGTGCGCGATATCGGGCGAGACGAGTTTCATCACGACCGGCAGGCCGAGATCCGTTGCCGCGGCGACGGCTTCATCGGCATTATTCACCAGCCGTTCGGGCAGCACAGGCACCCCGGCCGCGGCAAGAATCTGTTTGGCGGCAGCCTCGCCCACTGCCTCGGCGGGGATGTCGGGCAGCGACGGAACAGGCGCGGGCACAGCTGCACGAGCGGGCCGGTCGAAGGCTTCGGCAAGCCCGGCAAGGGCAGCCATCGCCCCTACAGCCCGGTCAGGGTCTGCAAAGACGAGAAGCCCATCCGCCTCATATTGGGCGCAGATGGCATCTTCGGCGGTGATCACCAGTGCATGAGGGCAATGCGCATAGGTGGGTTGCGAAGCCTTGAATTCGGCATGCAGTTGCGGCCCCAGCACTTTCGAGGCAGGCCAGGAGGTGAAGAATGAAGCCAGCATGTCGTAGCCGCCATCGCGGACCATGCTTTCCAGCCCATCTCGCACCAGCGAGAAGTCGTTGACTGCATTCGCTGTCACATCCAGCGGGTTGGCAAAGCTCGCAAGCGGATTGCGCGCCAGCAATGCCTGTTGCGCGGGCTCGGGCATGGGTGGTGTGCTCAGCCCGTGATGGGCGGCACTGTCGGCCAAGATTACCCCGCCCCCGCCCGAGATGGTCAGGATCCCCAATTTGCGCCCGCGCGGTAGTGGCGCGCGGCTGGCGGCATAGATGACATCCAGAAGCTCCTCTGTGGTGCGGCAGCGCGCCACACCAAATTCGCGCAAGGCTGCGTCGAAAACATCATCGGCAGCGGCAAGCGAGGCAGTGTGCGAGGCCGCCGCTGCAGCCCCCGCCACCGAGGTGCCGACCTTCATCAACACCACAGGCTTGCGCGCCAGCCGCGCGCGTTCCAGCGCGGCAAACAGCAGGTCGGGGTGATTCACCCCCTCAAGATAAACGCCAATCACGTCGGTTTCCGGGTCGGCCACCAGATAGTCGATGACTTCAGCCACACCGATGTCGGCCTCGTTTCCGGTTGAGACCCAGTAGTTCACCCCGATCCGACGCGCCCGCGCGAGTTCCAGCAGATGCGTTCCGTAGGCCCCGGATTGCGTAACCAACCCGACCCGGCCCGGCAGAGGCATACCGTTCTGCAGCGCACTACTGAAGGTCGGGCAATGGCCGATGGCGGCGTGGAACATGCCAAGGCAATTCGGCCCCAACAGGCGCACCCCGACCTCCCGCGCCCGCGTGCTCAGCGCATCTTGCAGCGCCGCGCCTTCTGCCCCCATCTCGGCAAAGCCTGCGGTGAAGATCACGGCCCCTTGCGCGCCCTTATCGGCCACTGCGTCAAGCGCGCCCAGAAGGTGTTGCGCAGGCACTGCCAGAAGCGCACAGTCAATTGGCCCGGGCAGGTCGGCGACGCTCGGATAGGCGCGATAGCCCTGGATTTCGGCCCGATTGGGGTTGACCGGATACAGCGCGCCGTTAAAGCCTGCGCGACGGTAGTAATCCACAGGGCGCCCCCCAATGCGGGCGGGGTCCGCCGACGCGCCAACAATCGCCACGGCCTTGGGCGCCATCAGCCCGTCAAGTGTGGGACGCGCGGGACCTTGGTCCAGCGCGCGTGCGGTAATGCTCATCTCTCACTCCTCCCAGTGTAACGGCGCGCGGAACAAGGCCCGCCCGATACGTTGGCCGACAGTGGCCAATTCAACGCCCAATTGATGCAGCGCCGCCTCCTCGATCTGGCCCTGGATCGATACCGCACTCAGCCCGTAGCGCGGCTGGCCCTGGGCGTCGGGTACAATCGCGGCGACACTGTCAACACCTGCGTACAGCACGCCCGGGTCGCGTCCGTAGCCGTGCTGTTCTGCCGACCGGACGCTGTCCAGATAGGTCTCGAAACTCAGCGGCCTCTGCCAGCGCAGTTTTGCGAAACGCCGGCGCAACTCGTCATCGCTGAGCTTGCGCGCGGCCATGATCGCGCGTCCGATTGCGCCCACCGAACTGGGCAGCCGCTTTCCCACTGGCAAATCGACCCGCACCGAACCCGGGTTCCAGGCCCTGTCCAGTAGCACCACGCGCTCGGTATCGGTGATCTGCCAGAGGCAGATCAGCGCAGGCGCATTGAGCGCCAGCCGTTCCAATTCCGGGCGAATCAGATCGCCATGGTTGGTGCCCATGAGCCCGACAGCGAGTTCCAGAACGCCCATACCCAATCGGTATTGCTTGGCCTCCGCGTCGAAAACCACTAGCCCCTCGGCGGCCAGCGTACGCAGGATATTGAAACAGGTCGAGGTATTGGTCTGAGTGGCTCGCGCAATCGCGCTTACCCCTTCGGCTTCGCCCGAGGCAGCCATATGGCGCAGAATGCGCAACGCCTGAACAACAGCGCCGACCGCGCGGGTGCCATTCTGCGCCACCTCGCTCATCTTTCCGAGAACTCCGGCGGGCGCTTGTCGCGAAACGCGGCCAGACCTTCTGCAAAATCCTCTGAGGCGAAGAGAAGCGGCTGACCGTCGCGCTCCATCGCAAGGACGTCCTCGAGCGAGGGTGTGCCGCGCGCAAAACCGGCCTTGATCTGCGCAACGGCCAGCGGCCCGCCTGCGGCCAGCACTTGCGCCTGTTTGATGGCGCTGGCCATCAGGTCGGCGAGCGGGCAGACTGCATCTGCAAGCCCCATCGCCTGTGCCTGTTCCGCGTCCAGCACCTGCCCGCTCAGCATCAGGCCACGCGCCCGCGCGGCGCCCACGCGCTGCGGCAGTGACCACAATAGCCCCGCATCCGGCATCAGGCCCAGCCGCACGAAAGAGGCCGAGAAGCGCGCTGTTGTTTCGGCCGCGATAACGTGATCGGCAGCAGCGGCCAGCGCCATGCCCGCGCCGAAGGCGGGGCCATCGACTGCGGCCAAGACGGGGCGCGGCCCGGCAGCGACGGCGCGGATGATATCCTGCACGATCCCCAACCGGTGGCGTGCGCCTGCCGGATCATCGCGGCGCATGGCGGCCAGATCGCCGCCAGCGCAGAATGCCCCGCCTGCTCCCGTCAGCACGATGGCGCGGCAGTCTGCGTCCTGCCCCAGAGCCTGCAACCGCTCACGCAGCGTGGTGCGCAACTCCATACTCAGAGCATTGCGTCGGTCGGGGTCGTTCAGCGTCAGGATCGCAACAGCGCCCTGCCGCTCCTCGATAAGACATGTGCTCATAGCGTTGCCTCGCTCCCCAGAAGGGCGGTGACCTGCGTCGAGAAGGCCCCGCCATTGCCATGCACAAGCGCCACGTCAGCCCCCTCGATCTGCCGCGCGCCGCAAGAGCCGCGCAACTGGCGCACGGCTTCGATGATCAAGAATATCCCATACATTCCCGGATGCACGCAGGACAGACCGCCGCCATTGGTATTCACGGCCAGCCGTCCACCCGGCGCGATACCCCCGCCCTGCACGAAACGCCCGCCCTCGCCCTTGGGGCAGAAGCCCAGATCTTCCAGAAACAGGAGCGTGTTGATAGTGAAGGCGTCATAGAGCGCCAGCACATCCACATCCTGCGGCGTCATCCCGGCCATTGCATAAGCGGCCTTGCCGGACTGCACTGCTGCGGTGGTGGTCATGTCCGCCATCTGCGCGATGGAGCGATGCGACAGCGCTGTCGCACCGCCCAGAAAAAACGCTGGCTTTTGCGGAAAATCGAGCGCACGGTCGGCCCGCACCATGATCACCGCACCGCCGCCATCGGTGACAAGGCAGCAATCCAGCACGCTCAACGGGTCCGAGATCATGCGCGCAGACAGGACATCCTCGCGGCTCAGAGGATCACGCTTCCAGGCTTCGGGGTTGAGTTGCGCCCATTTCCGGGCGGCCACGGCAATCTCTGCCAGGTCGTCACGCGTGGTGCCATATTCGTGCATGTGCCGCGCCGCGACCAGCGCATAGGCGTCGATCGGATAGCGCAAGCCATAGGGGCGCTCATAGGGTTGGGGTTCGGTCATGCTGACCAGTTTGCCGCCCGCGCTGCGCTGGTTAGACCCGTAACAGATCAGCGCGACCTCGCATTGGCCGGTCATCAGCGCCATGGTGGCGAGCTGCAGATGCGCGACAAACGAGGACCCACCGATCATGCTGCCATCGGAAAAGCGTGGTGCGATGCCCAGATATTCCGCGACCGAGACGGAGGGCATAGAATGAAACGACGATGCGGTGAACAGCCCGTCCACATCGGCCAGTGTCAGGCCCGCATCCTCCAGCGCGGCGCTCACCGACAGGCCGAGAATATCCAGCGCTGAATGGCCCGGCATCTCGCCCAGACCGGCCTGCCCAACCCCAATGATCGCCGCTGCACCCCGCAATCCGCTCATGCCGCACCCTCTGCCGGGGCGAAGCGCAGCACCGGGCCGTCCTCCGAGTGCTCGAGGCGGGCGTGTACGGGCATGCCAATCTTTACCTCTTCTGGATCGATTCCCGTTACTTGCGACATCAGGCGCGGCCCCTCGATCAGCTCGATGATGGCGATATTGCGATTTCCCCCCTGTTCCGGCCTGCGGCGGCTGACAGTCGTCGAATAGACGATGCCTGAGCCGCTGACCTCGACCCAGTCCGGTGTGCCAATCCCGCGCCCCGGGATGGTAGCGCGCGGAAAGAAGAACAACGTGCCGCTAACCGGGTCGCGTTGCAGCAGCACACGGCCTTCATCGAGGGCTGCTCGGAATATCTGGTCAGGACCGCGCAGGTCCGGCGCTTCTGACGTCATTGTTCCTCCCTGGATGCCCGCAACCCGGTCAGGGCGCATGAACTCTTGCCTCGCACTATGCCGAAAAGCCCTACCAGAATTCAAGTATATTTTTTTCTAGACAGAATGGTATTTCTTTGAGAGAAAGTATACGCTGCAAGAGGGTGGAGCCTGGCAGCAAAAAGTCGCATCACGTGACTGGTATTCAGGGAGGAGAAAATATGACCTGCAAATTCACCGGCGCGGCCATGCTGGGCGCGTCGCTTGTTGTAGCCAGTGCCGCACAGGCCGGCGATCTGCCGCGCTCGATGGTTTGGAGTTCCTATGACGTTGGTAGTTCGGGCTATGTCGAGGCAAGCGCCATTGCCGATGCGCTGGCGCGGGCAGAGGATGTGCGCGTGCGCATCATGCCGTCCGGCACTGCCATCGGGCGAATGCTGCCGATGCGTACGGGTCGCGTCGATTACGGTTTTCTCGCCAATGAAGTCTTCTTCGCGACCGAAGCCATCTACGAGTTTTCAGCACAGGAATGGGGGCCGCAGGATCTGCGTGTCCTGCTGGGACGTCCGGCAAGCTTCGGGATGGCCGTTGCGGGTGACGCCGGGGTAGACACGCTGGAAGACCTGCGCGGCAAGCGCGTCGCTTATGTGCAGGCCAATCCGTCTGTCAACATCAAGGTCGAGGCGATGCTTGCCCTGGCCGGACTGACATGGGACGATGTGGATCGCATCGAAGTGCCGAGTTTTGCGGCCTCGACCCGCGGCCTTATCGAGGGCACGATTGATGCGGCCGGAACTGTCACCACGGGTGCTAATCTTTACGAGCTGGAATCCAGCGCGCGCGGCATTGTCTGGCCTGATCTCCCGCCTGAGGAAGATACCGAAGCTTGGGATCGTCTGCGCGAGGTCGCGCCCATCTTCGAGGCGATGAGCGAGCCGATCGGCGCGGGTCTTTCTGAGGACAACCCCGCGATCCTGATGTCCTATCGCTATCCGATGGTCACAGTTTATGCCGACCACGATGCCGATGAGGTCTATGCCATGACCAAGGCCATTGCCGAGCATTTCGACCTCTACAAGGATGTCAGTGCCGCAATGCCGCGCTGGAGTGTCGACCAGGCAGGCATTCCGCCCACCGATGCGCCCTTCCATGAAGGCGCGATCCGCTATCTGACCGAGATCGGCGTCTGGACAGACGAGCATCAGGCGTGGAACGATGCGCGGCTGGAACGGTTGAACGCAGTCATCGAGGAATGGGAGAAAGCACAGGACGCCGCGCTCGAGCAGCAGATCCCCGGCAATCAATGGGCCGGCTTCTGGGCCGATTGGCGGGACGAGAACCTGGACTGAGCCCACTTTTGCCCGGCCAGTTTCGCAGCTGCGACTGGCCGGGCTGTTTATGCACAGGCAGACCGAGATGCAGGAAACCCGCGCAGAAGATCATTCCGCGGATGCGCCAGACACAGGCGCGTCCTCATGGGGCTGGCAACGGCAGGAAGGCCGACTGACAGGGGTCGCATGGTTCGTCGTGCTTGCACTTGGGTCGCTGGGCATTGTGCTGGTGGTAAACCAGATCTTTTCGCTCGCCCTGTTCGGTTTCAGACCGCTGTCAACGGCCTATTATTACCTCGTGATCGCCCTGTTCCTGCCCGTGGCCTATCTCGCCTTTCCGGCGCGACAAGCGGATCAGGAACAAGTGCGCTGGTATGACTGGGCCCTCGCGCTTCTGGCGCTGGCGACTTGCGGTTATCTTGCATCTCAGGCTGTCAACATCATCACGCGTGGTTGGGATATCGACGCACCCCCATTGCCAACATCAGCCGGCGCGCTGCTGGTGCTTTTGTCACTGGAAGGGGTGCGGCGTTGCGGCGGAACAATCCTGTTCGTCATCTGCAGTGTCTTCGCGGTCTTCCCGCTCTTTGCCGATCATATGCCGGGCGCGCTCTGGGGCACCCAATACACGGCACTGGAGGCCGCGCGCGCGCATGCAATGGGGGTCGAAAGCATCATCGGCATCCCGATGCGGATTGTCTCGGAATTGCTGATCGGTTTTCTGGTGTTCGGCTCGGCGCTGATCATCTCGGGAGGGGGCGCGTTCTTCATGAATTTCGCCATGGCGCTGATGGGCGGACGGCGGGGTGGCCCCGCAAAGGTCTCGATCCTGTCCTCGGCCTTTTTCGGCTCACTTTCGGGCAGCGTGATCTCGAATGTCATCTCGACCGGGGCCATGACCATCCCCACAATGCGCAAATCTGGCTATCCGCCGCATTACGCGGGCGCGGTCGAAGCTTGCGCCTCGACCGGGGGCACATTGATGCCGCCGGTGATGGGCGCTGTGGCTTTCATCATGGCTTCATTTCTGAATGTCAGCTACGTCAGTGTGATGGCGGCTGCCCTGGTCCCGGCAGTGCTGTTCTACATTGCGTTGATGCTGCAATCGGATTGCTATGCTGCACGCGTGGGGCTGAAGGGCCTGCCACGCGCTGCCTTGCCCCGGCTGGGCCCGGTGCTGCGGCAGGGCTGGGTCTATCTCGTCAGCCTTGGCGTTCTGGTCTGGCTTCTGATCGGCTACCGGATCGAATCGATGGCGCCCTTCTATGCCTCAGTGCTGCTGGTGCTGACAGCGATCTGGCTCAATCGTGGTGCAGGGCGCGTGCAGGTGGTGCTGGACCTGATCGTGGACGCAAGCCGCAATATCGGTAATCTGGTCGCGATCCTCGCCGGGATCGGACTGGTGGTGGGCGCGCTCTCGATCACCGGGGTCGGCACGGCGTTTTCGCGCGAACTGGTCAATCTCGCAGGCGGCAATGTATTCCTGCTGCTGATCCTTGGGGCGCTGACCAGTTTCATCCTCGGCATGGGTATGACGGTCAGCGCCTGCTACATTTTCCTTGCTATCGTACTGGCGCCGGCGCTGGTGCAGGCCGGGTTGAACCAGATGGCCAGCCATATGTTCATCCTCTATTGGGGGATGCTCAGCTTCATCACACCGCCAGTGGCGCTGGCGGCTGTCGCAGCCTCGGGCATCGCGCGGGCGCGGCCGATGCAGACAGCCTTCACCTCCATGCGTTTGGGATTGCCGCTTTTCCTGCTGCCCTTCATGTTCGTGCTGAACCCGGCCCTTATCCTGCAGGGCGAGACGGCGGCCATCGTGCAGGCTGTCGGCACAGCGCTGGTCGCGATCTGGATGCTGTCATCCGGGCTGGAGCGCTATGCATATTTCGCAGGGGTGCTTGATCGCAAGATCGCTGCGCTGATCTTTGTCGGTGGCCTTGCGCTTATCGTGCCGGAATGGCGCAGCGACCTTGCAGGGCTGACCCTGCTGGCGCTTGGCTACGCGTTGCGCCTTGTGTTTCCGCCTACCCCTCAACCAACGGAGAATGTCTGACGCATGACCGCGCCTGTCACTTATAGCCGCGACGGCGATATCGCCGCCATCTGTATCGACAACCCGCCCGTCAACGCGATGGGGGCGGATGTGCGCGCGGCCCTTGTCTCGGCTTTCGAGGAATTCTCCGCAGACAGCGCCGCCCGAATTGCCGTGCTCTATGGCACGGGGCGGACCTTCGTCGCGGGGGCCGATATCCGCGAATTCGGCAAGACCCCGAAAGAGCCGCTGCTGCCCGACCTGATCAATCGAATAGAGGCGCTGGACAAGCCAGTACTTTGCGTCATGCACGGCAGCACGCTGGGCGGTGGGCTGGAACTGGCAATGGGCGCACATGTCCGGCTGGGCCTGCCGGGGCTGAAACTGGGGCTGCCCGAAACCAGTCTCGGTATCCTGCCCGGTGCCGGGGGCACTCAGCGCCTGCCGCGCCTGGCCGGTATGGAGGCTGCGCTTGAGATGATCGTCTCGGCCCGGCATGTCGGTGCGGAAGAAGCACGCGCGCTCGGTATTCTTGATGCGCTGGCTGATGAGGGGGCCGAGCCCCTGGCCGCCGGGCGCGAAATGGCCGCGCGCCTGCTGTCCGAGGGGGTCGCGCTGCGCCGCACCTGCGATCTGCCTGCCCCGGAAATCATGGCCGAGAAGCTGGCCGAAATCCGCGCGTATGCGGTGAAACGCTACCCGGGTCAGATCGCGCAACTGACAGCGATTGACGCTGCGATCGAGGGGGCAGCGCTGCCCTTTCACGACGGTGTAAAACATGAACGCAGATTGTTCATGCGCCTCATAGAAAGCCCTCAGCGCGCGGCGCTGATCCATGCCTTCTTTGCCGAACGCAAGGTTGCGCAACTGCCCGAACTCGCCGGGATTATCCCGCGCCCACATGGGCAGATCGGGGTCATCGGCGGCGGGCGCATGGGCAGCGGCATCGCGGTTGCGGCGCTGCTTGCCGGGTTGGACGTGACGCTGATCGAGCGCGATGCCGAGGCTGCGGCCATTGCGCAGGCGGCCGTCGCCCAGACGCTGGGCGAGAGCGTCAAGCGCGGCAAGCTTTCCAAGGACAAGCGCGCTCACATCCTGTCGGAGAGTTTTCGCGCCGCACATGACCATGCCGCACTCGCCGAATGTGACGTCGTGATCGAGGCTGTGTTCGAGGATATGGAGATCAAGCGCGACGTTTTCCGCGCGCTCGATCAGCATTGCAGGCCGGGCGCCGTGCTGGCGACCAATACCTCCTATCTGGAAATTCCACAGATCGCCGCAGCCACTTCCCGCCCGGCAGATGTGCTGGGGCTGCATTTCTTCTCGCCCGCGCACGTCATGCGGCTTCTGGAAATCGTTGTCCCCGAAGGGACGGCGCCTGATACCGTCGCGACCGGCTTCGCGCTTGGCAAGAAACTACGCAAGGTGTCGGTACGGGCCGGTGTGTGTGACGGATTCATCGGCAATCGCATCCTTCAGGTCTATCGCGCCGCTGCCGATCACATGGTACTGGCCGGGGCCAGCCCCTATCAGGTCGATCAGGCTGTCACCGGTTTCGGTTTTCCGATGGGGCCCTATGCAGTGCAGGATCTGGCCGGGCTCGACATCGGCTACATGACCCGCCAACGCAAAGCCGCCACCCGCGATTCGCGTGAATTCGTCCCGCGCTGGGGCGATGTGATGCATGAGCGCGGCTGGTACGGGCGCAAGACACAGCAGGGGTACTACAGCTACGGCCCTGACCATCCACGTGGCGCCCCCTCTGCAGAAGTCGAGGAGATCATAGCCGCCGAGCGTGCTGAACGCGGTGTCACGCCCCGCAGCTTTACCGACGAGGAGATCATCGCGCGATATATGGCCGCCATGGTGAACGAGGCTGCGAAAGTCGTGGGAGAAGGCATTGCCGCTCGCCCGCTGGACGTCGATGTGACCCTGCTGCATGGCTACGGCTTTCCACGCTGCCGCGGCGGGCCGATGCATTGGGCCGATACGCAGGGGTTGGAGAGCCTCTTGCACCAGATCGAGGGGTTTCAGAACGAGGACGCCTATTTCTGGCAAGCCGCGCCCCTGCTGCAGGAACTGGTCGCCAAAGGCGCCACCTTCGCCAGCCTGAACGAGACATGAGGAACCCGCAATGGACCTGACCCTCAGCGCCCGCGACACGGCTTTTCGGGAAGAGGTGCGTGACTTCCTGCGCGCCGAATTGCCCACCCGCATCAGTGAGAAGGTGCGGCTGGGGCGGCAATTGGTGAAGGACGACTACCTTGAGTGGCACGCGCTGTTGCGAGGGAGAGGCTGGCTTGCCGGCAACTGGCCGCGTGCCCATGGCGGTGCGGAATGGAGTGCGGTGGAGCGCCATCTTTTCGACCTGGAAGCCACCGCTGCCAATGCCCCGCGCATCCTGCCCTTCGGGCTCGTGATGCTGGGCCCGGTGCTCATGAAGTTCGGCTCCGACGCACAGAAGACGCATTACCTGCCGCGCATCCTCAATGACGATGATTGGTGGTGCCAAGGCTATTCCGAACCCGGGGCCGGGTCTGATCTTGCGAGCCTTCGCACCAGCGCGGTGCGCGACGGGGATCACTACATCGTCAACGGACAGAAGACCTGGACCACGCTGGGCCACTATGCCAACCGAATGTTCGCCCTCGTCCGCACGGACCCGCAGGCACCGAAAAAGCAGGCGGGCATTTCCTTTCTGTTGATCGACATGGAGAGCCCGGGGATCGAGGTCCGCCCGATTCGTCTTGTCGACGGCACGGCAGAGGTGAACGAGGTGTTTCTGCGCGATGTGCGCGTGCCAGTGGAAAACCTTGTCGGGCGTGAGAATGATGGCTGGAGTATTGCGAAATACCTGCTGACGCATGAACGCACCGGAATCGCGGGCGTGGGGTTTGCGCGCGCTGGCTTGGCTGCGCTCAAGCGCATCGCCGCTCAGGAACGCGAAGGTGGTAAGCCCTTGGCCCGGAACGCGCTCTTCGCGGCCAGAATCGCGCGAGTTGAGATTGCGCTGATGGCGATGGAGACGACCAATCTGCGCGTCGTCGCGGCCGCTGCGGCAGGGCAGGCACCGGGGCCGGAAAGCTCCATGCTGAAGGTCAAGGGCACGCAGATAAGGCAGGAAATCACCGATCTGATCCGCCGCGCCACCGGCCCTTACGCGCTGCCCTTTCAGGCCGATGCGCTGGCCCCTGCCGGAAACACCGCGCCCATCGGGCCAGACCATGCGCCCGCAGCCGCGCCGCAATATTTCAACAATCGCAAATTGTCGATTTATGGCGGCTCGAACGAGATCCAGCGCGGGATCATCAGCAAGACCATGCTGGGGCTCTGAGACGGAGGAAAGCCATGGATTTCACCTTGTCCGAGACGCGCGCGATGCTGGCCGACAGCCTGCGCGGAACACTGACGCGGGGGGCCGACTGGGCAGCGCTCGCAGAGCTCGGCGTCCCGGCGGCGCTGTTCACCGAGGCAGAGGGCGGCTACGGCGGTGAAGGATTCGACATCGCGCTGGTCTTCGAGGAGCTTGGCCGCGCAGGCGCTGTGACCCCGTTGCTCGACACTTGTATCCTCGCAGGTGGGCTCTTGGCCGAGTGCGGCGCAGACGTGCAGGTCGCCGCGATCCTTTCGGGCGAAAGCCAGGGCGCGTTTGCCCATTGGGAACCTGGCAGCCGCTACAGCCCCGAGCCGATGCAGACCGCGGCACGCGAGACTGATGGCGGCTGGCGGTTGACGGGTCACAAGGCCGTGGTGGTGAACGCGCCCGCTTCCGATCTGATCCTGTGCTCAGCGCGCCTGCCCGACGAGCGAACAGGTCTGTTTCTGGTCGCGTCCGCCTCCAGCGGGGTGGAATTGCGCGAGACGCCCCTGATGGGTGGCGGTGATGCTGCCGAAATCATTCTCGACGACACGCCCGCGCAGTTGCTCACTTCAGATGCCGCGTCGATGATCGAGGCGCGCCTCGCCCGCGCCTGCCTCGCCCAATGTGCCGAGGCGCTGGGGCTGATGCAGGCGATCCGCGATCTGACACTGGACTATCTGCGCACCCGCAACCAGTTCGGCCAACCCATCGGGCGCTTTCAGGCGCTGCAACACCGCATGGCCGACATGCTGATTGAGATCGAGCAGGTGCGCTCGGCTGTCATAAATCTCGCTGGTCATCTCGCCGCCGACCGCCAGACCCGTGAACACCATGTCAGCGCCGCCAAGGTGCTGACCGGCGAGGTCGCGCGGCTGGTGAGCGAAGAAAGCATCCAGATGCATGGCGGGATAGGCCTAACCGAGGAATATGCGCTTGGCCGCCACGCAATTCGGCTGAGCCTGTGCGATCATCGCTTCGGCGATGTCGATTACCATCTGGCGCGGTTTTCCGCGCTGAGCCATCAGGAGAACCAATCATGACCGCGCATGTGCACCGCAATATCCCCGATAGTGCAGGGCAGAATGTCTGGCATATGGACCCCGATTATGCCGATCTGCTGCGGCTCTATCTGGAGCCCGAAATCTTCGCGCGCGTTGTGCCCCATTTCGAGCGGATGGGCGGGCTGGTCGGCGGCCGACTTGAACAGCTTGCGCTTGAGGCTGACCGCAACCCGCCCAAGTTGCATATCCGGGCGCGCAACGGCGCCGATCACGAATGGATTGAAAAGCACCCCGCCTATGTCGAGCTGGAGCGGGTGGCGTTTTCCGAATTCGGCCTCGCTGCCATGTCGCACCGTCCCGGCGTTTTCGGTCACGACGCAAAACTCCCTGCCGTGGTGAAGTACGGGCTGGTCTATCTGTTTGTGCAGGCCGAGTTTGGCCTCTGCTGCCCGCTGTCGATGACAGATAGCCTGACCCGGACCTTGGTAAAATTCGGCGACCCCGATCTGGTCGCGCAGCATTTCGAGGCGCTGACCACGCAGGATTTTGACGCGCTGGCGCAAGGGTCGATGTTCATGACCGAACAGGTCGCTGGTTCGGATGTTGGCGCGATCGAGACCACGGCGAGGCTGGTGGACGGTCAGTGGCGGCTTTATGGCGACAAGTGGTTCTGTTCGAATCCAGACGCCGCGCTGGGCATGGTGCTTGCGCGGCCCGAAGGCGGCGCACCGGGCACGCGCGGACTGTCGCTTTTCATGCTGCCGCGCCACCTGCCCGACGGCAGCCGCAACGCCTATCGCATCCTGCGCCTGAAGGACAAGATGGGCACCAAATCGATGGCCTCGGGTGAAATTGCGCTGGAAGGGGCAACCGCCTGGTTGGTGGGTGATCCCGGTCAGGGCTTCAAGCAGATGGCCGACATGATCAACAATTCCCGTCTGGCCAATGGCGTGCGCTCCGCGGGCATGATGCGTCGGTCGGTCAACGAGGCGCGTTTCATCGCGGAAAACCGCACCGCCTTTGGCCGCAAGCTGATCGACCTGCCGCTGATGCGCCGCCAGATCGACAAGATGACCGCCACCGCCGAGCAGGCACGCAGCTTTGTGTTGCAGACCGCGGCGATGCTTGACCGCGCGGATGGTGGCGACGAGCATGCGCGCCGCGTGCTGCGCATCCTGACGCCGCTGGTCAAGTTCCGCGCCTGCCGCGATGCGCGCAAGGTTGCAGGCGATGCAATGGAGGTGCGCGGTGGCTGCGGCTATATCGAGGAATGGTCCGATGCCCGTGTGTTGCGCGACGCGCATCTCGGCTCAATCTGGGAAGGGACGAGCAATATCGTCGCCCTTGACGTTGCCCGCGCCACCCGCCGCGAAGGCGCGCTTGAAGCGCTCGATGACCATCTGAAGGGCCTGCTGGAGGAGGTGAATGACAGCGACGGCAACCGGCGCGCGCTGGCGGATGCCAGCGCACGCGCAGTCGCATTGATGCATGAGGTCGCCCATGCGCCGGAGATGGAGTCCGAGGTGCGCCGCGCGGCTTCGGGGCTCTACAATGCGGCGTCGGCCGTGATGATGGGCTGGGAGTCAACCCGCTTGGCGCGTCAGTCGAACCGTGCCAGCGGC
>SLJW01000067.1 GCA_007134865.1 Paracoccaceae bacterium
ACGCTTGCAATCCTGTCCAGCATCGCCTTGCGCGCGCTGACGTCCGCGCCGAAATAGTCGCGAAACCCCTTCGGCGTCTGGGCTTTGGGGCGTCTGGGACCCTTGTTTTTCGCCATTGCGACGCACTCCCTGCAAGCTGCGCGCCTCGCTTAGCCCAAGGGGGACGCAGGGGCAAGCCTGCTGACCCACGCGCCAAAACACCCCCATGATCTGGACAAAACCTGTAAATTAACCACAACATAGGCTTATCCACAGGCCACCCACAGGCTTATACAATTTGCAAGACGCGCCCGAATCCGCTACCTTGCGCAGCAACAAGCCGGGCAGTGGCATAAGTCGGGGGCAGGGATGAACGAGGTCACCACGATCCGTGGTCAGGATACATCTGGCGTCGAGGGGCTGCCCAATAATATCGAAGCCGAACAGCAGCTCCTCGGCGCGATCCTCGTCAATAATGATGTCTATGACCGCATCTCCTCGCTGGTGAAGCCCGAGCATTTCTTCGAGCCGGTTCATCAGCGCATTTTCGAGATCGCGGCGGCGCGCATCCGCAAGAATGCGCTGGCCTCACCGGTCACGCTCAAGGCCTTCATGGAGGACGATGCCGGGCTGAAGGAGTTGGGTGGCCCGGCCTATCTGGTGCGCATCGCGGCAGCGGCGATCTCGGCCTATGCCGCGCGCGATTACGCGCAGATGATCTATGATCTGGCCGTGCGGCGCGACCTGATCCGGCTGGGGCAGGATATCTCGGCGCGCGCCGCGCAGGTCGATGTCGCCTCAGAGCCGCGCGAGCAGATCGTCGATGCCGAACAGAAGCTCTACAAACTCGCCGAACAGGGCGTGGCCGAACGCGGGTTTCAGTCCTTCCTCAAGGCGGTGACCGATGCTGTCAACATGGCCAATGCCGCCTATCAGCGCGATGGCGGGCTCGCAGGAATCTCGACAGGGCTGGTGGATCTCGACAAGAAACTTGGCGGGCTGCATCCGTCGGATCTGATCATCCTTGCCGGGCGTCCCTCGATGGGCAAGACCTCGCTGGCCACCAATATCGCCTTCAATATCGCCAAGAACTACAAACACGGGATGCGCGATGACGGCACCGAAGGCGCCATTGATGGCGGCTCGGTGGGGTTCTTCAGCCTCGAGATGTCAGCCGAACAGCTTGCCGCGCGGATCCTGTCCGAGGCCGCCGAAGTGCCCTCCGAACAGATCCGCCGCGGTGACATGCGCGAGGATGAGTTCCGCCGCTTTGTCGAGGCCGCCAAAGCGCTCGAATCCTGCCCACTCTATATCGACGACACCCCGGCACTGCCCATCGCGCAGGTGGCGGCCCGCGCCCGGCGTCTGAAGCGCACGCATGGGCTTGATGTGCTGATCGTGGATTATCTGCAGCTCCTGCGTGGCCTGTCGAAGGAAAGCCGCGTGCAGGAGGTTTCGGAAATCACGCAGGGGCTCAAGGCGATTGCCAAGGAGCTGAACATCCCGGTGATCGCGCTGTCGCAACTCTCGCGCCAGGTCGAGAGCCGCGAGGACAAGCGCCCGCAACTGTCGGACCTGCGCGAATCGGGCTCGATCGAGCAGGATGCCGATGTGGTGATGTTCGTCTTTCGCGAGGAATATTACCGCGAGCGCGAGAAGCCTTCTGATCATGACCTCGATGCCATGGCCAAATGGCAGGAATTGATGGAATCGGTCCATGGCAAGGCCGAGGTGATCATCGGCAAGCAGCGCCACGGCCCCATCGGCACGGTCGAGTTGAGCTTCGAGGGGCGCTTCACCCGGTTCGGCAATCTGGTCAAGCCGTGGCAGCAAGGCGATCAGGGCTTCTGAGATGATCACTGGCGTCAATCATGTGACGCTGGTGGTGGCTGATCTGGAGCGGAGCCTTGCATTCTGGCGCGAGTTTCTGGGTTTGACGCTGCGCGCGCGAAGCGCGCGCTTGGCCTATCTGGAAGGCGGCAGTCTGTGGCTCTGTCTGGAATGCGGCACCCCTGCGCCCGCGCGCGATGACAGCCATATCGCGTTTTCCTGCGCGCCTGCGGATTTTGCGACGCTCGAAGCACGGCTCGCCGACGCACCGCATTGGAAGCGCAACCACTCCGAGGGCGAATCGCTCTACATCCTCGACCCCGATGGCCACAAGCTGGAAATCCATCTCGGCACGCTCGAAAGCCGCCTTGCGCATTATCGCGCGACCTGCCCCGAGGGGGTGCAGATTCTCTGATCCCATCCTTGCCCGGCCAAATAGCAGGCAGGCGGCGGCGAAGCCCCCGCCTGCCTGAATTCACAACGCCTTGCGCGCCTTGAGCGCCGCACCGATCGTGCCATCATCGAGGAAATCCAGCTCGCCCCCCATCGGTACCCCTTGCGCCAACGCCGTCACCTGCACCTCCAGTCCCGAGAGCGCATCGGCGATGTAATGCGCTGTGGTCTGGCCATCGACTGTGGCCGACAGCGCAAGAATCACCTCCCTCACGCCCTCGTCGCGCACACGCTCCACCAGTTCGGGAATACGCAATTCTTCGGGCCCGACCGCATCGAGCGCCGAGAGCGTGCCGCCCAGAACATGATAGCGGCCGCGAAAGGCCCCGCCGCGCTCCATCGCCCAGAGATCGGCCACATCCTCGACCACACAGATCTCGCCCGTCGCGCGCTTGGGGTTGGCGCAGACCGGGCAGATCGGCGCGGTCGAGATATTGCCGCAAATGCTGCAACTCTGCGCGCTGAGCGCCACGCGCTCCAGCGCGCTCAGAAGCGGGCGCAGGCTCTGGTCTCGGCGCTGGATCAGATGCAGCACGAGGCGGCGCGCCGAACGCGGCCCCAGCCCCGGCAGCCGCGCCACCTGTGCGATCAGCGCCTCGATCTCGTTCTGCGGCTCATTAGGCGGCGCGTGCACGGCGTGGGCTCAGATCGGCAAGTTCATGTCACGCGGCAGGCCCATGCTCTCGGCGATCTTGCCCATTTCTTCCTTGGAGCGCGCCTCGGCCTTGCTCTGGGCATCCTTGATCGCGGCGAGGATCAGGTCCTCGACCACTTCCTTTTCATCGGCGTTGAAGATCGACGGGTCGATATCAAGCGCGGTCAGCTCACCCTTGGCAGTGGCTGTGGCCTTGACCAGCCCGGCGCCGGATTCGCCCGTGACCATGATCGATTTCAGGTCCTCCTGTAGCTGCGCCATCTTGGTCTGCATATCCTGCGCAGCTTTCATCATCTTGGCCATATCGGCCATTCCGCCCAAACCTTTCAGCATGTTACCAGCCTTTCTTCATGTGTCTTCAAACGGGTCCCAATCAGGGTCGATCTCATCGGCATTGGCAGGCAGGGCCTCGATTGCCGCGTCTTCCTGCAGGCTTTCCAGATCCCGGATCTCGCGAATGCGCGCCTTTGGGAAGGCCTCGAAAACCGCCGCGACAATCGGGTTCGCGAGCGCGGCCTCGGCCTTGGATTCGCGCGCGTCAGCGCGCGCCTCGGCCAATGTCTGCCCGCCTCCGGAATTCTCGACCGAAACCCCCCAGCGCGTCCCGGTCCAGCCCTGCAGTCGGGCTGCCAACCGCGCGGCAAGGTCGGGCGCGGCCTCCTCGGTGGGTTGGAACGTGATCCGGCCCGGGCTGTAGCGTACCAGGCGCAGACAGGTTTCGACCTCATAGAGCAGCGCCATATCGCGCTTCTCGCGGATCAGCGCCACAACATCATCGAATTGCGCATAACCAGCGAGCACTGGCGCGGCACCCGCC
>SLJW01000257.1 GCA_007134865.1 Paracoccaceae bacterium
ACGCTGGAGCGTCTCGCCCTCGGCGCGCTGCGCCGGTTTCACGCCCACGCACGCCATGTCTTTGTCGCAACACCTTCTATCGAGGCCCTGTTGCGCGACTGGGGGTTCCGGATGCCTATGGCACGCCTGTCGCGAGGTGTGGACACAACCCTGTTTTTTCCGGCCCCGGAAACACGCGAAACCCCGAGGGTCGACCACCCGACCTTGCTTTATGTCGGTCGTATCGCGCCCGAGAAGTCGCTGGAGACATTCCTGTCGCTGGATGCGCACGCTCTGGGGCCGCATCGCAAGGTCATTGTCGGCGATGGCCCGGCACTTGGGAGCTTGCGGCGCAGATTCCCGGATGCAGAGTTCTGTGGCAAGCTGGAAGGCAAGGCACTCGCCGAAGTCTACAGACGTGCAGATGTTTTCGTCTTTCCCTCCCGCACGGATACATTCGGAATCGTCCTGATCGAAGCGCTCGCCTCGGGCCTGCCGATTGCCGCGCATGACGCGCCAGGGCCACGCGACATTGTGACAGAACCGAGCCTCGGCTCATTGGACGATGATCTTGCATGCGCAATCCGGCGTGCGCTGAATGCGCCGGGTGGACGGGCGGCGCGTGCGGCTCATGTGCGCGCGCGTTATGACTGGAATTCTGTCGCAGAGACGTTCCTGCGCGCCAACAGTAGCTCAAAGGTCAGCATGCAACCCGAGGTCAATACTTTCGCGGCACATACAATTCCGGTGGAAGGATCGCCCGCTCATACTCGGGGTTGAACACGCGCTCCGGCAAGGTGATCGGATCGTGCGGCACATCCTGATAGGGGATCAAGCTCAGAAGATGGTCGATGCAATTCAGCCGCGCGCGGCGCTTGTCGGTGCCTTCAACCAGATACCATGGCGCTTCGGGAATATTGGTGCGCTCCAGCATCTCTTCCTTGGCCTTGGTATACTGCTCCCAGCGGACGCGCGATTGCAGGTCCATCGGGCTGAGTTTCCACTGCTTCATCGGATCGTGGATGCGCATCAGAAAGCGCATCTGTTGTTCTTCATCCGTTATCGAGAACCAGTATTTGACCAGCGTGATGCCCGACCGCACCAGCATGCGCTCGAATTCCGGCACATCGTTGAAAAACTGCTCGACCTGATCGTCAGACGCAAAACCCATCACCCGCTCGACGCCCGCACGGTTATACCAGGAGCGATCAAAGAGCACGATCTCGCCCCCAGCGGGCAGATGCGGGACATAGCGCTGGAAATACCATTGAGAGCGTTCGCGATCCGAGGGCGCAGGCAGTGCCACAACCCGCACAACCCGCGGATTGAGCCGCTGCGTGATACGCTTGATAACGCCGCCCTTGCCAGCACTGTCACGCCCTTCGAACAGCACGACGACCTTGCTGCCCGAATGCTGCACCCAGTCTTGAAGGCGGATCAACTCAGCCTGAAGACGCAGCAGGTTTTCGAGATAGGCCTTGCGCTCCAGAAGATCAGGATGTCGGGTCTTGTAGATCTTCGCGATCTCGCGCGACAGAACAGCGTCTTCCAGCTCCAGCTCGAACTCCTCGTCAAGCACATCCGCCAGTTCGGCCTCCAGCCAGTCATGCGCAGCCTCGGTCAGATCGTCGGTTTTTTCGGCGGGCGGCTTGGTCATGATCACATTCCGGATTTTGGCGTCTGCTTTCGATAAGCACCATTTGTGACAACTTCTTGACAGAGGCCCCTACCAATACCAGCGCCAATCCGTCGATAGACAGCCACTGCGGTGATGTCTGAGACGGGCCTATGGGACTCTCGCACGCGCCTTCATGCCAGTGATACAAGGCATGAGCTGATAATTTTGAACGCTCAGATCACGCCTTCGCATCGGACGCCGGCGTTTCGACACCACCGCAAGAAATCCGCATCTCGGTGTCAGAGTTGAACAACAGCATTGCCCCGACGGAACATAAGACCGACAGCTGGCGTCCTGGCGTGTGTTCGCGTCGTTCTGGCTCGACGACATTCAGTGTGTATCCCGTCTCGGTCTCGACTGTTGTCAGGGTCGTGGCGCCCGCGATGAAGCTCTGGACGACCTTACAGGCGATATCGCCTTCAGATTCAAGCCTCAATTCGTCGGGCCGCAGCCCTACGATCACATCCTGCCCGTGATGCAACACGGCATCCCTCGGCAAAGCAAGCTGCGCGTTTCCGATCCGGACACCTCCGTTTTCAACCACACCGGAAAGCTTGTTGAGGCGGTTCAGGCTCAGGAATTCAGCGACGAACAGATTGGCAGGGGTCTCGTAGATCTCGCGCGGGGTTCCGACTTGCTGCACGATGCCGTCGCGCATGACGGCCATCCGGGTCGACAGGGTCAAAGCCTCCATCTGGTCATGGGTGACATATACGAAGGTCGCGCCGGTCTCGGCATGCAGGCGCTTGAGTTCGACGCGCATCTCCATGCGCAGACGGGCATCCAGGTTGGACAAGGGCTCGTCCAGTTGCAGGATGCGCGCGCCGACAGTCAATTCGCGGGCAAGCGCCACGCGCTGTTGCTGCCCGCCGGACAATTCGCCGGGATAGCGGTCGGCCAGATGGGCGATCTGCAATTGCTCCAGCGTGGTCTTGACGCGGCTGGCGGCCTTGGACCCGCGTATGCCACGCACATCCAGCCCGAAGCTGACATTCTGATGCACGGTCATATGCGGCCACAAGGCATAGGATTGAAACACCATCCCGATCCCGCGGGATGATGGCGGGGTGGAAACACCGCGCGCGGCATCGAAGACCGTGGTCTCGCACACGGATATTCGCCCCGATGTCGGCGTTTCCAGCCCGCCGATCATGCGCATCGTGGTGGTCTTGCCGCAGCCTGATGGGCCCACCAGCGAGAAGAACTCGCCCTCTGCGATATCAAGTGACATGGGGGCCACGGCAACGCTGTCTCCGAAGCGCTTTTCGACAGTGTCCAGAAAGATGCGGGTCATCATATATCCTCAGAGTTTTGCGCCGCCCGCCATCCGCGCGATCAGCGCGCCGACAAGCGTGATGGCTACAAGCACAAGCGCGATGGCATTGGCGAATTGTTCCATGGCGAGATCCATGAAGCCGATGGCCACGGTCGAGAGCATCTCGGTGCGTGGTGTGACCAGCATGATCACCAGATTCAGCTCTTTCGCAGTCGAGATGAAGGTCAGCACGAAGGCAACCAACAGACCGCGCCGCGCCAGCGGGATCAAGAGCCGGCGCGCGATGGTCAGCCAGTTGCGGGTATGCATCGCGCCAGCTTCTTCCAGTTCGCCTGCAATCTGCATCATGGCCGTCGTGCCTGCGCGCACGGCAAATGGCAGTTGGGAGACGAAACAGGCCAGGATCAGCAGCGTCAATGTGCCGTAGATGCTGGGGAACGGACCGATGGGACCCGAGAACATGGCCAGAAACACCGCCCCCAGCGCCACACCGGGAACGAGATATGGCACGAAGGCCAGTTGCTCGATCAGCGCGGCCATGCGCGTGCCGCGTCCCTTGGCGACCGCATAGCCCGCGGCGAAGGCGGCCAACACGGAAATAACCCCCACGACAAGGCTGATGAAGAACGTGTTCCAGATCGCGCGCTGCATCCGCGGGTCCACCAGCACCCCGTCAAAGCCGCGGATATTGGTTCCGACCCAATAGTCCAGTGTGAAGCCCGCCCAGGTGAAATTTCCGATGCTGGTCTGCACGCTTTGCAAAGCCATCAGGCCCAGTGGCAGAAAGGCAGGAATGCCAACCAAGGTGACGACCCCGATCCCGATGGCCCGACGATAGCGCCCCAGCGGGACAAGGTTGCTCGATCCTGCCTTGCCGGTCAGCGTGGCGAAGCTCTGGCGCAGACCGATCATGCGCGAGGTCAGCAGGATCGTCACCCCGGCCATGGCGATCAGGATCACTGTCAGCACATAGGCATCCCCGTAGCGCCCCAGCGTGGTCGAGGTGTAGAGATAGGTTGCCATGACCTGCACATCGGCGGGCAGCCCCAGCAGATAGGGCACCCCGAAGGCGCCGAGGCCGGTGGCGAAGGTCAGCACGAAGGACGACACAAGCGCTGGCAGGACAAGCGGCAGGTTCACGCGGCGGATGATCGTCCAGAGGCTCGCGCCATGCATCATGGCGGCTTCTTCCAGCTGTCGGTTCATCGAAGACAGCGCCGCAGTCGTCAACAGATAGGCATAGGCGTAGTAATTCATCACCATCACGAGGATGATGGGGAACAGACCGAAGGTCACCCAGTCGGGCACGGACAGGCCAGTCACAGTCTGCAGGAAGCCCGCCGCGCCCAGTGTCTGGCTGTCGGTGCGGAACATGGTGGTCCACGCCAGCGCGATGGTCCAAGCGGGCAGGATGTAGGGCAACACGACACAGGCCGAGATCAGCCCCTTGAACGGGATATCCGTGCGCGCCACCAGCCAGGCCAAGGCCACACCGATCACCATCGACAGGGCTGTGTAGCCGATCGTGACGATCATTGTGTTGATCAATGGCTGGTAGAAGATGCGCTGGCTGAGAGGGCTGGCCAGAACGCGCTCCCAGTAGAACAAGGTCCAGTCTCCGGCCTCGGCGCCGGGAAAGCGGCGCAGGTCGCGGTCCTGCAGGCGCAGGCTTTCGAAGGCGATCTCTGCGACCGGGATGATGACCAGCGCAAACAGCACGATCAGCACCACCACACCGACAATGACATGCGGGCGGCGCAGGTTTTGCCGCCACGGGCGCGATATGCGGTGATCCAGAGAGATGGTCATGATAGAGCCCTTGAATGGAAGTGGCGGCGCGGGCTGCAAGGCCCGCGCCGCATCAGATCAGCGATTGATCGTCCAGAAGTCGATGAAGTCGTCTGTCGCGGCCAGCAGATGGTCATAATCGACATCGACCTTGCTGTGCTGCAGGATGGGCTGGATCCACTCTGTTTGCGGCACCCAGTCCGTGCGCGAGGACGGGTTCCCCTCCTCGAACCACGGCGCACCGCCCTCATCGCTCAGTAGATGGCGCACGAACAGCTTGGCTGCATTGGGACTTGGATTGCCCGCCATGACGGTCAGATGCGTGGGCAGATTGACCATGTCGAACGGGGCCATATCCATCGCGAAGGTGAAATTGTAGCGCCCGGTCGGCACTTCGCGCATACGGCTGAAATTATTGAACCCCACCAGCAAGTCTTCGCTGTTGGTGATCGCCTCGGCCACATCGCGTGTGCCGCCAACAATAACAGGGTCGTTCTCGAGTAGGCGGCGCGCCCATTCCATGCCAGCAGTTTCTTCGCGCAGCTCTATCGGTGCGTCGAAGCGCGCCTCATAGGCGGCCGCCATGTCGTCATGCAACCCGGCAAGGGTCACGAAATAGGTCAGGATCGAGCCGGTCTGTAGCGGGTCTGCAATCAGAACGCGGCCACGAAACTCCTCTGTTGTCAGATCCCAGATGTTGGTGACTGGCGACGCATCGGGGAAAGTCGCAGGATTATAGGTGACGCCCGTCGGCAGGTAGCGATAGGTCAAGAGCGGGTTCCGCGCGTTTTCGGGGATCACATCCATGAATTCTGGTGGCACGTAAGATACCAGAGCATCGCCGAACTGTTGCAGATACCGCTCCGGGTCATCGGCATGCAGCAGGCCGATGTTGAAATTGCCACTGGCACGTTCACGACGCACCCGCTCGAACATTTCGGCAGCAGGAATATTCACCCCTTCCACCACCAGATCAGGATAGATTTCGTTGAATGTCGCAATCGGCTGGTTCACGCGGCTGGACGTCATGTAGACCTGCAAGGGCGGCTCGGACAAGGCGGCTTCAAGAACTGCGTCCCAGTCTTCTTGCGCGGGCGCAAAGTCGCCCATCTGGGCCTCTTGCATCCACGCCTCGAATTGCTGCGCGTGAAGCGGCGCGGCAAAGGCAAGCGGTGCCGCGAGGGCGGCGATCAGCGTATGTTTCATTCCGATTTCTCCTATGCGTCAGGCAGCGAAAGTCAGGTAATTTGGGCCACAGTGCATGGTGCAGCGATTCACAGGGTTACAGGCTGAAGATGACAGAATCACAACAATGATTGTAAATATTAATATTGCTGCAACTCTAGTTGCAGCTATATTGAACGGGAAACATCAATGGTTCAAACACATGACCCGATCCCTCTCAGAGCGCCTGATGGCTTGCGAAACCCGGCTTTCGCCGACAGAAGAACGGCTTGCCCGCGTCCTGATCGACGAGGGCGAGTTCTGTGCCTTTGGCTCTGTTGGTGACATCGCTGCGCGAGTGCAGGCCCATGCCTCCGCGCTGGTGCGTCTTGCCCGGAAGCTGGGCTATCAGGGATTTCCCGAATTGCGCGCTGATATTCAGGCAGATCTTCTAGGGCGCAGTCCCACGGATGAACTGGTGCGTCGACGTCTGGAAGACTCCAACGGCAAATCTGTGCTGCAAAGCCTGGTCGAGCGCGATGTCGTGGCACTGAAGCAACTGCCATTGCATGTCAGCCAATCCGATCTGGACGCGGCCGCCGAAACCCTGCTCGAAGCCCCACGCGTCTTTATCCTGGCCGAGGGCACAGCCGAGGCACTGGCACGCCATGCCACGCACAGACTACGGCGCGCAGGGATCACGACAATAGAGTTGCAGCCCGACCCGCGCTCTGTTGCCGAGGGCGCGGGTCTGATCCAGCAGAGTGATGCTGCAATCGGGTTCGGATTGCGCGAGGTTCCAGAGCTTGTCCAACGTCTGTTTGTGCATGTCCGCAAGGTCGGCGGAAAATCGATCCTGATTTCCGACCTGTCCGGAATGATGTTACGTCCGCCTCCGCATCATCTGCTGGCCGCCACCCGCGGGTCAGATCTGGTCAGCGGTACGCTCACAGTTCCGATGGCCGTGCTGAATGCGTTGATCCTGACAGTCGCCGCGAAGGGGATGCCCGCGACACTGGACAGCTACCGGACCTATTCAGAGTTGAGGGACTTATGACGATGATCCAGCTTCACGGCGATATCGGCGCCGTTTTTTCGCCCGATGACGCGCTGACAGCGAACAGACATGTTTATCTCTTGCGACACGGTGAAACTGACCTCAACGCACAAGGGGTGCTGCAAGGCTCGATCGAGGCAGATCTGAATGCGCGCGGCAGGGCTCAGGCAGAAGCAGCAGCCAAGCAGATGCGAAACCTTGGCCTGCAACGTATTATTTCCAGCCCGCAGCGCCGCGCTGTTCAGACTGCGGAAATCATCGCAGATCACCTTCAGCTTCCAGTAGAAACCCAAGCTTCGCTTCGTGAACGGTCCTGGGGTCCTTATGAAGGTCGCCCAAGAGAAGAGGCCGTCGCCGACGCCGAAGGGGTGGAACCCTTGTCAGCTTTGCGCGAGCGGGCTGTCACAGCACTGCGCGATATCGTCTCCGGGTCTGCAAGTAAAACCCTGATCATCACACATAGTGGACTTGTCCGTGAATTGATCTCAGTACTCGATTGCGGCTATTCGGAACGCATTGAAAACTGCCAGCTTTTATCGCTCTCACTGACCATCGCCGAAAGTACCGGAGGCGACTCCGATGCTGTCTGACATGCCCCCTTTCAGTCGCGCCTCGTTGCCCCCGGATGATGTTCGCGGCGTCAATCACATAAAGAAAGTGCATCGAGTCCGTGGACGATGTTCGGTTGCGACAACGAATTAAGGTTAGGTGTCACATCCCGGAAGGTAGTATGGCTGTTTCCTGAACAGCCATACTACCTTCCGGGATGTGACAGTTAATCAATTGGTCGTAGGTTCGATCCCTACCGCCAGAGCCATAAAATCACAAGAAAACAACATGATACGACAACCCCGCGCAAGCGGTTTTTTGGGGCTTGTCACTGGATTTGTCACTGTTCTGAGCGGGACCGCGTTTGATGTTGGTTTGTTGGGGCGGAGGGTCGAGTTTTCCGCCCAAAAAACTGTTTAGAGAAGATTTGCGCAGTGGAATGAAGTCCCGCGGGGTTCTGTCTCCAGCGCCTATCGCTCACGCGAAATGGCAAGTCGAACTCTTACTTCATCCTTGCCGTGCCGGGCGGTTCGCCATGACGGGCTACTTCGCGCGCCCTGTGGCAGAAAAAACTGCCAACGCTTTTCGAAATTGCATTAACCTTTCACCAGCCAGCGAAGGATGGCGCGGGGAGGGCAAAGGATGTTGCGGTGGATGGGCGCCGAGTGCAGGCGCATCGGCTGGACGCTGGTCTGGTCCTGGCGCGGCTGGCGCGCGGCCTGGGCGACGGAAAAGACGCTGCGGCAATGGAGCATCGCCAATGTCATCTCGGCCACCTGCGCCTTCGCGCTGCCGCTCAGCCCGGGCGAACGGGCGCTGATCCTGGCGCTGGGGCTTCTGATCCTGGCCGCCGAGTTGCTGAACACCGCCATCGAGGAACTGACCGACTATATCTCGCGCCGCCAGCACCTGCATGCGGCCAAGGCCAAGGATTGCGGCAGCGCCGGCGTGGCGCTGACGGCGATCGCGGCTGCCGTGGCCTGGGCAGTGGTGCTCTGGGGCCATTACGGACCCTGAGGCGGGGCCACGGCAGCCGCGACGCGGTCAGCGCCGACTGAACATGCGCCGGATGCGGCCAAAGAACCCGCGCACAGCGCTGGCGCGCTCGCTCATGCGGTTCAGGAACGGCTCCACCCGTTCCGTCCCATAGAGCCGCAACCGTAACCAGAGCCACGCACCGAAGCCGAGAATGGCGATGAACGAGATCATCCGCGTCCACGGCACGGCGGTATCTTCGGGACCATCGACGGGCTGGATATTCAGAGCGTTAGGGAAGATCGTGAAAAGTTGGCTACGAATTCCGTAATACCTGACGCGGACCCATTTCGGGTCTTCTCCGCTTGAGACTTTGTCACGCGCCCGCGCCTGCAAATCGGCGGCATCGAATTTCAGGAAAGGCGGCCAGAAGCCCGTGTCCTCATTGCGGTATACGCGTGCCTCACCTGATGGCCGCGCCGTATCGATATAGCGCACATCGCGGCTTTCGCCGGCCTCCAGGCCTCCAGGGATGCCAGCGTAGAAGAACCGATTGATCCCGAAGGTTTCGAGTCGCTCGGTAGCTCCGACGATACGCACCACCTCGTTGCGAGGCAGGGTATAATGAACAAAGAAGGCGAGGATCAGCACGATCGAGATGACCAGCGTGCGCTTGATGAGTATGAAAATCGACATGGCGCATGATTTGCATTGTCTTCTGTACAAGGCAAGGCAACAAATCGGCATCGAGTCAGAAGTGATAGCCTCTGGGGAACAACATATAGGTGGTTCTGGAAAACTGAATAGCCGGACGGCGGGTCCGGAGTGGTCGTCTTGCCATGGTATTCGCCTCGCCACTCAAAGCGAGAGCAGGCGTCCACGCGGCGTCCACAGTTACGTGCTCTCTATAAGAAGCGGGCAATCCGCAGGGGGCAACCACATTACGGCACGGGCCCGCAGGCCACGGTCTACTGACCGATACGCCCGCACCCACCTGCTTCCCGATGCGCCGCGCTCCAGACGCGGGCCATTCTTGCTTGCTTCAATGGCATGATCGGCGCGAGTTGCGATCAAACCTGGCACCAGCCCGCTCGCGAAAACTCATAGCTGACAAGGCCCGGGAAACCGAGGCAGCAGCCGACAGTGCTTTCAATTGAAAGCACCGGGCCGAGAATGTGAAAACCGTTTCTCATAGACGGTCATTGAATTATTATCCGCTTCGCCTCTTGCCTACAGAACCCAATAATGGAAAGTGGCTTCCAGTGATAGGGCATGGACCTGATCGGTATGATCTCATGCTATGAGCAAACAGAGCGAGATGAGCATCGCAACTTTGAGTGCCGTCCCTTTAGAACAGATAGACGAGATCGACGCATTCCTTGCACGATCAATAATCGCAAGCACCCCGTGGCCTGACGCATGGAGAAGAGATCTTGAACGCCAACATAGAGTCATTGAGCGTGCTCTTTATCATGGGATTGCAGGGCTTCTGACCAGTCGCGCAAATGCGCTACATGAGTGGCCCGAGCCAGTACACGAGGCCATGCATTGTCAAGCTCTCGGGCAGGGGATGTGGGAAGCAAGGCATCTGTCAGTGTTGCGGAATTTGCTAGCCCAGTTTGTGGCCAACGGAATTCACCCATTGTTGCTGAAAGGAACCGCGTTAGCCTACGATATTTATGACTATCCGGCGCAACGGTCGCGCGGTGACACGGATCTCCTAGTAGAAAATCGTGAGATTGAACTGGTCCATGCGGCTTTGAAAGCGAGCGGTTTTGTCCAAGACAGGAACAGCGCTGAAAACACCAATCCGTTCTGCCTCGAACAACTCTGGGTGTACACCGCTCCTGACGGTCATTCGCACGTTTTGGATCTACACCCGCAGGTCTTGAATACTCGTTTGGCAACTGATGTTTTCTCGATCACTGAAATGCAGTCGGGCGCGCGCGAATTGCCGAATTTATCACCCCATGCGCGCGCCCCAAGCCATGTGTCTGCCTTGCTGCATGCCTGTATCCATCGTGCGCAGCACTTCAATTCGCCCTACTGGGTTGACGGACAGCCCTATAAGGGGGGTAATCGGCTGATCTGGCTCATGGATATCCATTTGCTTGCGAGTGCCTTGTCGACATCAGAATGGGACGCATTCTGCTTTCGGGCCGAGCAAAAAGGACTTGCAGCGCTCTGCCTGCACGGGCTGGAAGCTGCAACAGAGCGTCTTGAAACAGTAGTTCCTGACCATGCACGGCAGCGATTGATGCTTTCCGATCAAAGAAGCCCACTACATGACAAGTATTTCGGCGGGCCTTTCAAAAGTTTGTGGGTAGAAATAAGCGCACTTCCCACCTTAGGGGAACGGGCAGGGTTATTCTGGCGTGCCCTGTTTCCCTCAAGGCGTTATCTGCGTGAAAAGTACCCAGACGCAGCTTGGCCTACATGCATTCTCTATCTTCGCCGGATAATTATGGGTGTTTTCCGGCGACTGCGTGGAAGATAAGCATGCTCGCTTGGTTCTGGACACATGCTCGGCAACATCGTGCACGCCTCATGGCTGTAGCAGCAATGATGATGTTGGGATCTGTGGCGACGCTGGCCATGCCCTGGCTTGCGGGTCAACTTGGAGGCGCAGTCTTAACCGACAGTTTGACCACTGACAGCAATATCTTGCTAGCGGGTTTGCTCGGACTTTTCGCGCTTCAGGCGCTTCTGACCTTTGGCAGCAGTTGGCTCTCCGCACGCACTTCGTACACCGTACTCGCCGATCTACGCAGGGCGCTGCACGACCATCTTCAGAGCCTTCCCCTCGCGTTTCACGAGGCCAGAAGGCAGGGTGAAACTCTCGCTCTGATGACGTGGGAAATCGCTCGTCTGAACGAGTTTGTCACGCGCACACTTGTGGCGGTGCCTCCTCTGCTGCTGACTGCTGGTGGCGCCATCGTGCTGATGTTCCTGATAGATCCGATGCTGGCACTCATGGCGCCGCTGCTGGTTCCAGCTTTTTACCTTGCGCTCAAGATCGTGGGGCGGCGTCTGCGTGGTCTGGCCACAGAGTTGCAGCAGGCCGAAGCTGAGGCGGTTGGAATTGCCGAGGAGAACCTGTCAATGCTTCCCGCGATTAAGAGTTTCACGCGCGAAGCGTTTGAATCCCGACGCTACGGCGCAAAGATCGCGCAGGTCATGGCGCTAAGCCTCAGACAGGCGCGGATCGACGCTGCGTTGCAGCCGCTTGTGCAGTTCATAATCGGCGCCGCCATCGTGGCATTCCTGTGGCTGGCTGGTCGCATGGTGCAGGCCGGAGAAATGACACCTGCTGAACTCATCAGCTTCTTGCTCTACACGGCAGTCTTGACGCGCCCTGTGGCAGCTTTGTCCAACCTCTATGGTCAGGTGCAGAAAGCTCGCGGGACACTTGCACGATTGAGCAGCGTGCTTTCAGAGCAGCCAGAGCCCGGCCGCGCAGCGAAAAGTCAGATTGGCAGGGCCCGTGGTAACATCGAATTCCGCAATGTCAGCTTCGCCTATCCCGGGCGTGCGGCAGCCTTGCGCGAGGTTAATCTGACGATCCCGGCGGGTGAGACGATCGCCTTCGTCGGAGAGAATGGGGCAGGCAAGAGCACACTCATTGCATTGTTGCAGCAATTGCACAGGCCACAGAGCGGAACGATCTTCATTGATGGCCACGACATTGCCACGCTTTCCTTGCATGATCTGCGCCGCCAGATCGGCGTTGTCCCGCAGCGTGCGTTATTGTTCAACGGCACTGTGCGCAACAACATAGGCTTTGGGTTGGAAGGCGCGACTGAAGCCCAGATCGAGGCTGCAGCCAAGCTTGGGCAGGCACATGACTTCGTGAGCAAACTGCCACAAGGCTATGATACCGAGATCGGCGACCATGGTGTGCGGCTTTCGGGTGGGCAGCGCCAACGCATTTCCCTCGCCCGCGCATTGCTGAAGGACCCACCGATACTCGTACTCGATGAGGCCACCTCGATGTTCGACCTTGAAGGCGAGCGTGCTTTCATCTCGGCTTGTGCCGATGCCTTTCGCGACCGCACGGTGATCCTTGTCACCCACCGCCCAGCCAGCCTTGCTCTGGCCGACCGAATCTTGCGCGTGCATGAAGGCGAGGTGACCGAAGCGTCCGAGGAGCCGACAGGATGAGCGGTATCTGTGGTATCGTCGATCTGACCGGCGCAGCACTGGACCCGACTGCGCTTCGCCGCATGACCACCATTCTGGAACGTCGTGGGCCCGATGGCACCCATGTCTGGCGTGGAGGCCCGGTCGCCCTCGGCCACACCTTGCTCGCCACCACGCCCGAGGCGCAGCTCGAAGGTCAGCCCTTCACCCATCTAGAGACCGGCTGCACCATCACGGCGGATATCCGGCTCGACAACCGCGACTGCCTGCTCTCCGCGCTTGGCCTCTCCGAAATGACGCGCGTCGTGGGCGATGCCGAAATCGCGCTGCAGGCCTATCTCAAATGGGGCGAGCACTGTCCGCGCCACCTTCTGGGCGATTTCGCCTTCGCCATCTGGGATCCTCGCGCTGCTCAGTTGTTTGGTGCACGCGATCCGATGGGTATGAAACAACTCATCCACTTCCACCGCCCCGGCAGGCTTTTCGCTTTTGCAACAGAGCCCAAGGCGGTGCTGGAAGCAGACGGGGTGCCGCGTCGGATCAACGAGATCCGGATCGCCGATTACCTTGAAGGCAACCTTGAGGCAGTGGACGCCACCTCGACCTTTTTCGAGGAGGTCTACCGCATGCCTCCAGCTCATATCATGGTAGTCAACCGCGATGGCCTGACCCAGCGCAGATACTGGCGCCTCGAGCCTGGTCCCGAGCTGAAACTCGGCTCCGATAGTGAATATGCCGAAGCGTTCCTCGAAGTCTTTAGCGAAGCCGTGCGCACCCGACTGCGCGGGCCCGCGGGTCGTGTGGGCTCGATGCTTTCGGGAGGTATGGATTCAGGCTCTATCGTTGCCGTCGCCTGTCGGATCTTTGCCGAGGAGGGGCGCGGGCCGCTGCCCACCTTCTCTGGTGTCGGCCCCGATCCCGAGACCTGCGTCGAGACCCGCGCCATCCACGCCGCACTTACCATGCCCAACCTTGCACCTACGCTGGTCAATTGGGCGCAGATGGAGAGCTATGCCGAGGAGCTTGTCGCACTGACACGCGAGATTTCTGATCCGTTCGACGGGCATATGACCATGATGCGCGCGATCTGTCTTCATGCGCAGAAGGCCGGGATAAAGGTGCTGCTGGACGGTGCGGGCGGGGATTTGTGTTTTTCCAACAGCGCGCATGTGCCACGGCTGATCCGGCAGATGCACTGGATCGAGGCGTGGAGGGAGGCAGCGGCAGAAAACCGCTTCTGGGGTGTCGAGGCTTCCAC
>SLJW01000053.1 GCA_007134865.1 Paracoccaceae bacterium
ACGCAATGGGCGCAGCCGCTTGAGCTACTTGATGGCTCCGCGCCTGCGCCCATTGCTCACGCCGCCGAATGATGGCACACAAAAGGAGAACAGACTCGACTTACGAGTGGCCCTGAAAACGGGGGCAGGTCACTTAAGCTCCACGATATGACTTGGCGCATCAGCACAAAGAACGTTCTTGCTGCTTACGAAATAATTTAGAGAGGAAAGATCCCGCCACGCGCGGCAACGGCCTGTATTGACGCTCCAACAAAGCCATCCGCGGCACATTCTGAAATCGATGGAGCGCGTATTCATGGTGTAAGTTCGTCACGCTTTTCGGCGATATCTGGCCGGCTCATCATCGGGTTCCGATCCAGGCTGTCGCCTCGACTTCAACCAGGATTTCAGGCGACGGCATCATCGCGCTGACCTCGACCACGGTTGAGACCGGCGGCGCATCGGGGAAAAACATGCGACGCACTGTGTTGTAGCGCGGGAAGTGATCAAGATTGCGGAAATACTGAACCAGCTTGAACACATCACCCATGCTGCCGCCCGCCTCCTCGATGGTGGCGCGCACGCGGTCAAGGACATACCAGCTTTGTGCGATGATCGGGCCGTCCTTGGCATCGACGCTGAATTCGCCTGTGCGACCGATGCGCTCGGCCACGTTCTCGGGCAGATCGTCATAACCGCGGATGACTTTGCCTGCCAAGGGGTCCACAGCAATGATACCGGAGAGGAACACAAAATCGCCGCGCCGGGTCCATGCCGAATAGCGTGCAAGCGGTTGTGCTGAACCTGTCATCTCTGTTCTCCCTTCACAAATTGCGCAACAATCGCTCGGCAAGGTCGAGATTAGCCGCCAGTTCCGCGTCTAAACTCTTATTATCGCTACAAAGCGCGCACCAGCGATAGCCACAGCACAGGTTGAAGATGGGGCATGGGCTGGGCGTCCACATTCTGCGCATGTGGGTAAATAAAGGGCAGGACAAACTCGCGGAATCACACGTTGCAGCCTCTTTGATACCGTCTGGGGGACATTGATCCGGAGACATCGGCAGGTGCGGGCCATGGGGCGCGATCTTCCCGACTGGCAGAACAGCCACGATCTTGTCGACAAGGGCTTTACCTCTCCGGCAACATCGCCAGAAGCGCACTCAGATGATCAGCTTCTTTCGCGGGCTTGTCGTCGCGCAGCCGAGAGATGCGCGGAAACCGCATCGCGACGCCGGATTTGTGCCGGGTTGAACGGTTCAGCCCCTCGAAGGCGACTTCGACCACCTTGGTCGGTTCCACGGCACGGACTGGACCGAAACGATCAACCGTGTTGTTGCGCACAAAGCGGTCAAGCGCGCGCAACTCTTCATCGGTGAACCCGAAATAGGCCTTGCCCACGGGCACAAGCTGGTCGCCGTCCCACAGCCCGAAGGTGAAATCCGAATAATACCCAGACCGCTTGCCATGCCCGCGCTGCGCATAGAGCAGCACAGCATCGACAAGCATCGGGTCGCGCTTCCATTTGAACCAGTGCCCCTTGATCCGCCCGCCCAGATAGGGGCTTGTACGGCGCTTGATCATCAAACCCTCGATCACTGGCTCCGGCGGATTGGCGCGCAAAGCCGCCAATACCTTCCAATTATCAAACGGGAGAAGCGCCGAGAGATCGATCCGCGCCGGATCGAGCCCTGCGACCGTCTGCTCCAAAGCCAGCCGCCGTGCAGCAAAGGGCTCGGAACGCCAGTCGCGCCCCTCCCAGATCAGCAGATCATAAAGCCTGAGCGTAGCTGGGTGGCTCTCCAGGAGTTTGCGGCTGACGGTTTTGCGTCCGAGCCTTGTCTGCAGATCGCTGAAGGGTGCGACCTCAGCGCCGCGTCGGATCAGCAACTCTCCATCCACCGCGCCCTCGAAATCCATCGCCGCGATCACATCCGGGAAGGCCGCCGAAATATCATCGCCCGTGCGCGAGTAGAGCTTGCGCGTGCCGGCCTCGCTGACTGCCTGCACGCGGATGCCGTCCCATTTCCACTCGGCAAGGAACTCGTCCGGCGCGAGGTCTTGCAGCGCCTCGAGGTCGGTCGGCGTCGAGAGCATCACGGGTCGAAAGGGCGCGCGCGCGGCCGAGACCGGCTTCGCGCCACCTTCTGCCCAGACAAACAGCTCAGTATAGGGTGGCACCAGCCCGTGCCAGAGTTCCTCGATCTCGGGCAGATCCAGCCCACCAAACTCGGCCAGCGCCTGTCGCGCCAGCCGGGCAGAGACACCCACGCGCAAGCCGCCTGTGGCAAGCTTTAGATAGGCATAGCGCTGCGACGGCGTCATCCGGTCAAGCCGGGTCGCGATCACAGCGGGCAGCGCGGTCTTACCTGTCCTCTGCAACTCTTCAATCAGATCCGCGAGCGGCAGTTCCTGCGCGCCCCTCTCCTCGGGCCAGATCAAGGCAATCGTCTCGGCCAGATCACCCACGAAATCGTAACTCAGCGCGAAAAGCTCCGCATCCACGCGCTCGGCAACCAGCCCACGTAGCAAAGACGGCGTAACCGCGCGCAATTCCAGATCACCCGTGAGTGCGGCCAGCGCGAGCCCCCGTTCCGGGTCAGGTCGCGTGCGGAAATACCCCACCAGATGCGCAAGCTTGCCCTTGCGCTGCGGCGTGAAGGCCAGCCGCTCAAGCAGATGCGCGAAAGCGCCGATCATTCCGGCTCATCTTCATAACCGACCAGCCGCAGAGGCCGCGCTGCCCTGCTCTCAAGCTCGCACCAGCGCAGGATCGCCTCTTCGCGACCATGGGTGACCCAGGTTTCTGCCGGGTCGAGTTCGGTAATGGTCTGCGTCAGCGCAGGCCAATCGACATGATCCGAGATCACCAGCGGCAATTCCACCCCACGCTGCCGCGCCCGCGCCCGCACCATCATCCAGCCCGAGGCAAAACAGATCACCGGGTCCGGGAAGCGCTGCGCCCATGTCGCAGCAAAGGCCGAAGGCGGGGCCAGCACGATGGCCCCTGCGAAATCGCCCTTCTTTCCGCGCGCTACAGTCGCCGGGCGCAGATCACCCAGAGGCACACCCTGCGCAATGTGATAGTCACATAGCTTTTGCAACGCGCCATGGATGTATATCGGCGCGTCATAGCCAGCCTCGCGGAGCAACATGATCACACGCTGCGCCTTGCCCAAGGCATAGGCACCCACCAGATGCGCGCGGGCGGGAAATGCGGCAACAGAGGCCAGCAATTTCCCGATCTCATGTGCCGGGTCCGGATGACGAAAGACCGGCAGCGCAAATGTTGCCTCGGTCACGAGAATATCGCAGGGCACAGGCTCCCAGGGTGCACAGGCGGCATTCGGGCTGCGTGTGTAATCTCCAGTGACAGTCACACGTTGCCCACGCGTCTCGACCCTGATCTGCGCCGAACCCAGGACATGCCCGGCGGGGTGAAAGCTGACACGAACACCGCCGACCTCAATCACACCCTCGGCGGCTTGCCTGTGGTCTGCAAAGCCATCGCCATAACGGAGCGCCATGATATCAAGCGTTTGCTGCGTGCCCAGGACAGCGCTATGCCCCGCGCGGGCATGGTCGGCATGGCCGTGTGTGATGAGTGCGCGCGCTACTGGGCGCACAGGGTCAATGTAGAAATCACCCTCGGGACAGTAGAGCCCCTCCGGGCGCGGGATCAGGGGCGCATCAGTCGATAACATGGCGATGCACTACTCTCTTGCAACAAAAATGGTGCGAGAGAGGGTAGCGCATCCCCGTTGAGTGCCAAGCTACTTCAGTTCGGGGCTTTCGAGGGTGATTTCTCGGCAAGCGCCTTTGCCTGCCCGATCCAGTCATCCCGTTCAATCCGGCCCTTGAAGTTCAGGAAGCCGTCAACCCAGTTCACCTCGTCGCTGCTCCAGCGAGCGATCTGCCAGAAATGATAGATGCCCAGCTCGTTAAGCTTGCCTTCCAGAACCGGACCAACCCCGCTGATCTGCTTGAGATCATCCTTTTCGCCCACTGGCGCGTCCAGTGCTTCGGGCTGCGAACCTTCTTCGGACCCGGAGCCACTTACCGCTTCAGCCTTGGATGGCGCTGTGGCCTCTGCGGCAACAGTGGCAGATGTGGAGGCTGAGGCCGCAGCGCTGGCTGCGGGTGCCGCCGCGGCGGGCTCCTCAGGCTGAGGTGCTGGTGATGACGTTGCTGCGCTGGCGCTCGGCCCACCCGCTGAGGCGGTCGGCGCGGTTCCGGCGGGCTTGGGCGGAGCAGCACCACGCTCTGCGACCGTGAAGATGATCCCGACCACAAGTGCGACCACGATGCCGATAAAGACCGACCCGTTGCCCTCAATGCCGACCAGCGCGAGTGACACGCCAAAGGCAACGGCCCCGGCGCCAGCCGCAATCGCCCAGCCATAAAGCGGTGGGGCGTTCTTCATTTCTCGTTCAGACATGGGGCTTCTCCTCTTGCCATATGCGCGAATGATGATGTCTCAAAGCTGCCTAAGATGACGCTGCTGAGCTACCGCCTGCCCCACCCGCCGAGGCGGTCGGCGCGGTTCCGGCAGGCTTGGGCGGAGCAGCACCACGCTCTGCGACCGTGAAGATGATCCCGACGACAAGCGCCACCACGATGCCGATAAAGACCGACCCGTTGCCCTCAATGCCGACCAGCGCCAGTGAAACGCCAAAGGCAACGGCCCCGGCGCCAGTCGCAATTGCCCAGCCATAAAGCGGCGGGGCGTTCTTCATTTCTCGTTCGATCATGGGGCGTCTCCTCTTACCATATGCTCCTAAGATGATGTCCCGGGGCAGCTTATCATGCAACGGTCACAGTTGCGGTGCTTTTGCGTCCGGTCAAGGGTTCGACCCCCAGCGCCTGAAGGGCAACGCGCGCGATATCATCAGCGGTCATGGCCGCATCGCGATACATCGCCTCGGGGCTGGCCTGCTCGATAAAGCGATCAGGCAGGGTGACCGTGCGTATGGCGAGACCACGGTCAAGGCCGCCGGTATTGGCAAGATGGTGCAAGACATGCGCGCCGAAGCCTCCCTGTGCGCCCTGCTCGACAGTGATCAGCGCGGCATGATGGCGCGCAAGCTGGTCGATGAGGTCGTGGTCCAGAGGTTTGGCGAAGCGCGCATCCGCTACCGTGCAGGAAACCCCACGCGCAGCGAGCGCCTCGACAGCAAGCTGGACTTCGGAAAGGTGCGCGCCGAAAGAGAGAAACGCCACGCTGTCGCCTTCGCTGATAATGCGACCCTTGCCGATCTCGAGCACATCACCCCGCGTCGGCACTTCGACCCCCACACCCTCACCGCGCGGATAGCGGAAGGCTATCGGGCCCTCATCATGGGCGGCAGCCGTCGCGACCATATGCACGAGTTCGGCCTCATCGGCAGCGGCCATCACCACCATGCCTGGCAGGTTGGTCATGTAGGCGACATCGAAACTGCCAGCATGAGTCGCGCCATCGGCCCCCACAAGTCCCGCCCGGTCGATGGCGAAGCGCACCGGCAGGCCCTGTAGCGCCACATCATGCACGATCTGGTCATAGCCCCGCTGCAGGAAAGTCGAATAGATCGCGCAGAAGGGCTTGAGGCCGGAAGCCGCCATGCCCGCCGCGAAAGTCACAGCATGCTGCTCGGCAATCCCCACATCGAACACTCGGCGCGGGAAGCGCTTCGCCATGATATCGACGCCAGTGCCATTGGGCATTGCGGCATTCACGGCCACAATCAGCGGATCGCGCGCGGCCTCTTCTGTCAGCGCCTTGCCGAAGACCGATGTGTAGCTCGGCGCATTGGCGCGGCCCTTTGACTGCGTGCCCGAGGCGACATCGAATTTCGACACACCATGATAGCAGCATTCCGACGCCTCTGCGGGTGCATAGCCCTTGCCCTTGACCGTGCGCGCATGGATCAGAACCGGCCCCTCGGCGCGGTCGCGTGCCATGCGCAGGGTCGAGAGCAGGTCGGGCATGGAATGGCCGTCGATGGGGCCGATATAGGTGAAACCCAGATGCTCGAACATGGTCGCATCTGGTGGTCCGCCACAGGCGCGGGTCCGCGCCGCCAGCGCCTGCTCGCGCAGGCTCGAGGGCAGCGCCGCGATGAAGCCCTGCGCGACCTCTGACAGCGACGCATTGGGCGCGTTGAGACGGTTGAGATAGGTGTTCATCGCGCCCACAGGTGGGGCAATGGACATATCATTGTCATTGAGGATCACGAAGAGACGGCGCCCCTCGGATCCTGCATTGTTCAGCGCCTCATAGGCCATGCCGGCGGTGATCGAGCCATCGCCGATGACTGCGATGGCGTCACCTGTTGGTTGGCCCATGTCGCGGCCAATCGTGAAGCCAAGTGCTGCGGAAATCGAGGTCGAACTGTGCGCGGCGCCGAAGGGGTCGAACACCGACTCGGAACGCTTGGTGAAGCCCGAAAGGCCGCCCTCCTGGCGCAGCGTGTTCATCCGGTGACGGCGGCCCGTGAGGATCTTGTGGGGATAGCACTGGTGCGAGACATCCCAGATCAGCTTGTCGAACGGTGTGCGGAACACTGCATGCAGGGCGACGGTGAGTTCCACCACACCAAGCGAGGAACCCAGATGGCCACCGGTTCGGCTGACTGTCTCGATCGTCTCGGCGCGCAATTCGCGGGCAAGTTCATCGAGTTCGATATCGCTCAGATCGCGCAGATCGGCAGGGCCTGCTACGCGGTCGAGAGTGGGGGTTTGTGACTGTGACTCGGAGTGTGCCATTGGGTTTCCCTTTCGTTTCTTTTTTTTCAGCCTTGTTCGTTTTGAAAAAGGCTTCGGGCCTTCGGCAGTCTCTCTCTTCAAAAGAAAAAAGATGCCGTGGGGTTGCCCCGCACGGCACCAGTTTCCTGTTGCCAACAGGAAAGGGAACCGGGCGTCACAAGCCCGCGTTCGGACCGGCTATATGGTCCGAACCTTAGTGGGAGCGAGGCGCGCGCGCTGCGTTCGCCCCGCTCCGATGGCGTCATGCCTTGTCTGTTACCAGCGGCGCTTCAAGCGCGCTGTAAGGCATGGGAGGGGGCGCGTTCAGCCGCTCATCCGGCATGAACTGGCCGATGCCCCAGATGACCAGATAGGTCACCCCGATGAAGAGCAGGAAAGCCAGGGCATAGCCCGCTCCGCGAAGCATCTCTGCCATGACCCAGTTGCGCAGGCGTTGCGTCCGGGTCTCCTGGATGTAGTCGTGTTCAACCATGTCGATGCTCCTTAATCGTAGCTTGGCCGGAAGCCGCGCTCGTCAGCCCAGACAGCCCAGTTGTCGACAACCGTGCCCGTAAGCAGGATGCCGATACCGCCCGTCAGCGTGGTCAGCACGGCGAACCACCAGGCCCAGCGATGTATCCCTTCCATCGTGGCGTTGAAGCCCATCGTCCAGCGCCAGAAGAGGGCGGCGCGTTCCGAGGCCGTGCCACGGTCGACGATCTGCTCCAACTCGCGGTCGCCGCCGAAGCGCGAGACTGCGAGGATGGTTGCCCCATGCATGGCGAACAGCAGGGCCGAGCCATAGAGGAACACGATCGAGAGTGCGTGGAACGGATTGTAGAAGAGGTTCCCGTATTGGAGGCTGAACAGGTTGGTCCAGTCGAGGTGGGTAAAGATCCCGTAGGGCACCGCCTCGGACCATGACCCCATCAGGAGCGGGCGAAAGAGGCCCAGCACGAGGAACAGCCAGATCGCCGACAGGAACGCCCAAGCGACATGCTTGCCCATCCCGAGCGCCTCAGCGCGTAGCCAGGTACGCACCCACCACGTCATGACCGAGATCAGCAGGAAGAACGAGGCAATCAGGAAATACCCCCCCTCCCGCATCGGCGGAATGCTCAGACCGTATTCAGGCGCGGGCGGGTCCAGCGACAGCCAGAACAGGTCGCGCAGAAAGACCGCCGGATTATAACCCGCCTGATCCCAGAACCAGAGCCCGACCATAACGAACCAGATCGCGCCAGTAGCAAGGCTGATGACGCCCATGGTGCCGAGATAGATCGGACCAAGCTGTGCATTGCCGAACCACCCCAGAAGGTTGGAGAAACTCGCGGATTTGGTGCGGTTTTCCAGCTCGACGCCTTCGACCATCCCCATTTCAGGTGCAGCGCGCACCTGAACTTGGGTGAAGATATTCTGATACTCAGCCATTGACGCCTCCTGCGATATCGCGCCACCAGGGCAGATCGAGCCACCAATCCCACCAGAACACCCACTGGTCGAACCAGATCGTGCCAGAGATGACGATGCAGATCGCCGACCAGAACCCGGCATTCAGCGCAAGGAACAGGCCGAGGCGGTGAATGCCCAGCGTACCCACGGAATAGCCGATGAAGTCACGGAAGAACGTGTCCTCATGGTCGGGCGTCTTCATGGTGTCGCCCTTCTTTGCCGGATTGGCGGCTGACAGAACCAGCGCGCCATGCAACGCCAGCGCCAGCGTCGTGGTGAAGAAGAACGTCACCGCGATCATGTGGGCCGGGTTGTAGTGAAAATTGCCGTAGGTGTAGCCGACATTGGACACCCAATCGAGGTGGGTCCAGATGCCATAGGGGAATGCGTGGCCCCATGCGCCCATCCATACAGGACGGATGACGACCAGCGTGACATAGGCAAAGATTGCCACGCCAAAGGCGAAGGGTACATGCAGCCCCATGCCGAGCTTGCGCGCGATTTCAACCTCGCGCAGTGCCCATGAGACGAAGGCCCCGATAGCGCAGATCGTCACGATCTGCCAGAGCCCGCCTTCGAGAAGTGGTGCCGGTCCCAGCCCGTAAGACAGGGGCGGCGGGTCAATCGAGATCAGCCAGGGATTCCAAGTGCCTTGCAGCACCGCGCCCCAGAAGATCAGAAGGGTTCCGAGGACGGCGAAGAAGATCGTCGTCACCCCGAAGAAGCCGACGTAGAATGGCCCAACCCAAAAGTCGAACAGGTTCCCGCCGACGAGCGTGCCCCCTGGCACGCGATATTTTCGTTCGAAGCTGAGCAGTGCCATGCTTCCCTCTCCAAATTATGGCGCCAGGCCAGAAAGGCAGCCCGCCGCGTCGGGAAAAAATCCCTTGCCGTAATCGTCGCGGGCGACGGGCAGCGCGGCACGCCGCCCGCGACAGGTGAGAGCCTCGAACCTGCTCAGCCGCCCGCAGCGCGAGCCGCAGCCGCAGCGAACCAGTTGATGCCGTTGGACAGCACCACCAGGTGGATCATTGCAGCCAGCAGGAAGAGGAAGACGCCCTGAGCCACGAACACGCGGCGGGGGTCGAAGATGAGCCAGATCTTGTAGAACTTTGACATTTATCGTGTCTCCTCAGAACCACGGACGCCAGATATAGGTGGCGATATGCGCCACCACTGCCACAGCGACAAAGAGCGTGAGACCGCTCATGTACACTGCGTGCAGTTCCTGGGCCTGCTCATCAGTGAGACCTGTGAACGACAGGTCGGTATTTTCAGCCATAGTATCCTCCGGATCATAAGACTGACGCCGCACACCCTGCGGCCGGGATGATGCGCCCCGTCATGGAGCAGCACCGCTCCCGCAGGCCCATGCCCACGGGAAACTGTTGCCCGCAGCGTTTCAGCTGCGGAAAATGATGGGCGCAATCACATGCGCATCCTTCAGCGCCCGGCCGATCGGCCCGGTCGCTGGCAGTTTGCCTGTGGTCACAAACCGCCACGACCAGGTCAGCAGACCGGTCGCCAGCGCCAACACGAAAATCACGCTGAAATAGAGCTTGTATTCCCACGTCTGCGCCCGCTCGTGGCGGGGACGCGGGGTATTGACCGTGTAGTCTGCCATGGTCGTTCTCCTCTCCTCAGGCGTTCGACAGACCTGGGCGCAAGGCCTCGACCAGATCGCTGTCAACTTTCTCGACGCCGCGCTCGAGCGCGGCTTTCTCGACCGCGTCGCGCAGGGTGCGCGCCGCGGAAATGCGGGTCAGAATGGGGTGCTCTGCGACAATCCGGTCCAACTCGGCCTTCGCAGCCTCAGACCAGGGCAAATCGCGCTTCAGCGTGGCGGGCGTGGCCTCGGCTGCATCCATCTGACTGCCCAAGGGCAGGATGTGGAACAGCGCATCGAACAACCCGTTGCAGACTTCCTGCAAGACATAGGTCGCGCCCGCATAGCCCATCATCGGCGTGCCGGTATGGCGCCGGATCGCGGCCCCCGGGAAACTGGCCGGGATGAACGCCGGCGCAGGACCATGCCCGGCCTTCTGTTCGGCCAGATACATCTTTTCATTGATCGAACCGAAGACGATCAGCGGTCGTTTCTCGCCCATCAGCGCACGCACGCGGTCATTGTCTGTCTTGGCGCCGCGCACCCGGGCCACGGCAAACGCGCAGGGCATGCCCAGATCATTTTCCAGGAAGTTCCTGATCCCCCGCGCATAGGTCTCATTGGCGACCACTGCGAAGCTGGCGGTGGCGTAGAAATCCTGCGTTACCGAACGCCAGAGGTCCCACATCGGCTTCAGCGTCGAATGCTTTTCGCGCGTGATGAAGGGCTCGGGGTCGAGCCCCAGCATCTCGCCCAGCTTGCGCAGGAAAAGTGTGGTCGACTCCATGCCAATGGGCGCCTGCAGATACGGCTTGCCCAGGCATTCCGCGAGTCCACGACCGAATTCGCGATACATCACGATATTTGCGTCGGCATTCACCAGATTACGCATCTCAGCGAGATGGGCGCCCAGCGGCATCACCATATTGACTTCAGCCCCGATCCCCTCGACGAGACGCCGGATCTCGGCCAGATCCGAGGGCATGTTGAACGTGCCATACATCGGCCCGAGGATATTGACGCGCGGCTTGGCACCTTCTTCACGCTTCTTCTCGGGCGGCATCCTGCCCTTGGTCATGCCGAATTCGGTGAAAATCCATGTCATCGCGCGGTCGGCGGCTTCCCACTGATCCTCATCGATTGTGCGCGGCAGGAAGCGCTGGATGTTGGTGCCCATGGGGGTCACCCCACCGCCAATCATTTCGGCTATGGAGCCGGTGACGACGACCGCGGGCAAAGCAGGGTCGAGCGTCTTCCACGCGCGTTTCATCGCACCCTCGGTTCCGTCCCGACCCAGTTCCTCCTCGCCCAGCCCGGTTACCACGATGGGCAATTCATGCGGCGGCAGCGCGTCAGTGTAGTGCAGCACCGAGGTCACGGGAAGGTTCTCGCACCCCACCGGGCCGTCGATCACCACCTGCAAGCCCTTGACGGCGCAGAAGGCATAGACCGCCCCCCAGTAGCCGCCTGCGCGGTCATGGTCCTGAACCAGCATCAGATCATCTCCTGCGCCTTGGCGGCGCGCGCTTGCTTGTCGAGCTTCTTCTGGTGATTAGCGCGGAATTCAGGCCGCAGGTTGGGATCACCTTCCCAGATGCCCGCGGTGTCGCCCTCGCCCACGCCCTCGAAGAAGTCGCGCATCTTGTCCATGCGCTCTTTCCCGGCTATGGCGGCATTGACCACTTCGCCCAGAGAACCTGCACCTGCAGGGCCCATCAGCGGGCGCGCCGAGATCAGGTTGGTAAAGTACAGCGACGGGATCGCGCGCTCCTTGGCGTGCTGCACCACCGGGGTGGTGCCGATCACCAAGTCCGGGTCCAGCCCGTCACAGGCGGCCAGATCATCGGCCAGCGAGGCACGGAACTTCACCGCCACGCCGTGGGCTTCCAGCCATTCCTTGTCAGCGGTGTTCCAGCGCGAGCCTGCGCAAGCCGAACCGACATAGGCCACATCTGCCCCGCTTTCGATCAACAGGCGCGCGACCAGCAGTTCCGAGCCTTCATAGCCGGACAGCGTGATCCGGCCCTTGATCGGCGCTTTCGCCAAGGCATCCTTGACCGCTGGAACAAAAGCATTCTGAGCAGCCGCAATCTGTGCAGCAGGCACCCCGTGCGCTGCACCAATCGCGGCCAGCCAGTCATGCGTGCCGTCGACGCCTACCGGCGCTGAGCCAACTATCGGCCGCCCTGCCGCCTCGAACTCGCGCACGGCGGCGGCATAGAACGGGTGGATCGCGGCGACCACGGAGCAATCCAGCGCGGCATAAAGCTCGCGCCATTCGCGCGTCGGCACTACCGGCCCGGCGGCCAATCCCATGGGCGCCAGCATTGCGCCGATCATCATCGGATCGGCCGGGAACATCTCACCCAGCAGCGTCACCGTGGGGCGGTCATCGCGTCCCGAGACCGGGGCGGGCACCGGCCCGGCTTCGACCTCCTGGCGCGCGTAATTCAGCATCGCACCCGCGAGCACGTCCTTGGCCTCAGCATGGGTCGGCACGCCGAAGCCCGGCACGTCGATACCTACGATGCGCACACCATTGATTTCCTTGGGCAATAGCCGCAACGGCACGCCCGAAGCGGTCGGCACGCAAAGGTTCGTCACCACAATCGCGTCATAGCGCTCGGGATCCGCCATCTCATAGACCGAGTCGCGGATATCCTCGAAGAGCTTGCCCGTGACCAGTGTTTCCGAGTTGAACGGCACATAGCCCACCGAGCGACGCGCGCCGTAGAAATGCGAGACAAAGGTCAGGCCATAGACACAGCAGGCCGAGCCCGAGAGCACCGTCGCCACACGCCGCATCCGCAGGCCCACGCGCAGCGAGCCAAAGGCCGGACACATGGATTCGGGCTTGTCATGCGGGCCGGTCGGATAGTCCTTGGCGAACTGGTCCAGAACCGCGCCATTGCCGGCCGCACGCGCCTGCGCCTCCATCTGTTCTGACGGGGCATGGCAGCCCATACCGTCAGGCTTCAAGCCCTCGGCGGCGGCATCTTCCGAAACGGGCGTCCGCTCGATCACTTGTTCGACCGGCGCCTCGGCGGCGGCATCATAAACCGCCTCGCCTGTCTTCTGAGCAACAGGCAGGGGGGCGTCAGCCCCTTGCTTCCCATCTCCAAAATCTTCAGGCATCGTCATACACCACTTCGAGGCTTTCTTTCGGCTTGGCGTTCTTGCCGCGCATATCGGCATCGGTCGCGGGCTCAAGCACCACGTCGCCGCCCGTATCCTTGCTGTCGAAGAGGCCAAGCAGCCCATCCTGATCCAGCGGTTGCGGGTGCACTGGGGGCGCGTCGGAGACTTGCTCGGCCAGACCGGCGAACAGCGCGCCCCACTGGCTCTGCTGCGTGCCGACGATTTGATAATTCGCAGATTTCTTGCGCAGATCCTCATCGGCCGGAATTTCGGCCAGGATCGGAATATCGACCGCCTTGGCAAAAGCCTGTGCCTCGCCGGTGCCGTCATCCTTGTTTATCACCAGCCCCGCCACGCCGACATTGCCGCCCATCTTGCGGAAATACTCCACCGCCGAGCAGACATTGTTGGCCACATAGAGGCTCTGCAGGTCATTGGACCCGACCAGAATGACCTTCTGTGCCATGTCCCGCGCGATGGGCAGACCGAAGCCGCCGCAGACTACGTCGCCCAGGAAGTCCAAGAGCACATAGTCGAAATCCCAGTCATGAAAACCCAGCTTCTCCAGCAGCTCGAAGCCGTGGATGATCCCGCGCCCGCCGCAGCCGCGCCCGACCTCGGGCCCGCCCAGTTCCATGGCGAAGACGCCGTTGCGCTTGAAGCAGACATCGCCGATCGTGACTTCCTCGCCCGCCAGCTTCTTCTTGGTCGAGGTCTCGATGATCGTCGGGCAGGCCTTGCCCGCGAACAGAAGCGAGGTCGTGTCCGATTTCGGATCGCAGCCGATGAGCAGCACGCGCTTGCCCTGTTCGGCCATCATGCACGACAGGTTCGCCAGAGTGAAGCTCTTGCCGATGCCGCCCTTGCCATAGATCGCGATGATCTGGGTGTGCTTGGTGGGTTCGGACTGGGGCACTTCCAGCGTCGGCTCTTCATGCGCCTCATCACGCAATCGCTGGTCGA
>SLJW01000244.1 GCA_007134865.1 Paracoccaceae bacterium
CATCTGAGACGTGACGCTCTGACCCCGGCGTGATGCGTGATGATTGGGGTCGGCGGCAATGGGGCCGCCATGCAACCCGGAAAGCCCAGAGGGCTGGCGCTTTCCTTGAGGATACGCTGAGAATGTTCAATATCACCAAAAAATCAATCCAGTGGGGGCAAGAGACGCTCACACTGGAAACGGGCAAGGTTGCCCGTCAGGCCGATGGCTCGGTCATTGCCACGCTGGGCGACACCACGGTCATGGCCAATGTCACTTTCGCCAAGGCCGCCAAGCCGGGGCAGGATTTCTTCCCGCTGACCGTGCATTATCAGGAAAAGACCTATGCTGCGGGCAAGATCCCCGGAGGCTTCCTGAAGCGCGAAGCGCGCCCTTCCGACAAGGAGACGCTGACCTCGCGCCTGATCGACCGTCCGATCCGCCCGCTTTTCGTCGACGGATTCAAGCATGAAGTGCTCGTGATGTGCACGGTGCTGAGCCACGATCTTGTCAATGAACCCGATGTCGTCGCCATGATCGCCGCCTCGGCTGCGCTGACGCTCTCGGGCGTGCCCTTCATGGGCCCCATCGGTGCCGCACGCGTCGGCTTCGTCGATGGCGAATACGTCCTGAATCCCGAATGTCAGGACATGGAAAAGCTGCGCGAGAACCCCGAACAGCGCCTCGATCTGGTCGTCGCGGGCACGCGCGACGCGGTGATGATGGTCGAGTCGGAAGCCTATGAGCTGTCCGAGGCCGAGATGCTTGGTGCGGTGAAATTCGCGCATGAAAGCTATCAACCGGTGATCGACCTGATCATCGAACTTGCCGAAGAAGCGGCGAAAGAGCCGTTCGACTTCCAGCCGACCGACTATTCGGAACTTCTGGCCGCCGTGAAAGCCGCCGGCGAGCCGCTTATGCGCGCCGCCTTTGCCCTGCGCGACAAGCAGGAGCGCGTGACCGCCATCGGCGCCGCGCGCGAGGCGATCAAGGCCGCGCTGAGCGAAGAGCAACTGGCCGATGAAAACCTCGGCGCGGCAATGAAGAAACTCGAAGCCTCGATCCTGCGCGGCGCCGTCGTGAATGGCGAGCCCCGTGTAGACGGGCGCAACACCACGACTGTGCGCCCCATCGTGGCCGAGACCAGCGTCCTGCCCCGCACTCATGGCTCGGCGCTCTTTACGCGCGGCGAGACACAGGCGCTCTGCGTGACGACGCTGGGCACCGGCGATGACGAGCAGTTCATCGACGCGCTGACCGGCACTTCGAAATCGGCTTTCCTGCTGCATTACAACTTCCCACCCTATTCAGTGGGCGAGGTTGGTCGTGTTGGCCCTCCGGGACGGCGCGAAGTCGGCCATGGGAAACTCGCGTGGCGCGCGCTGCAGGCCGTGCTGCCCGCTGCGACTGATTTCCCCTACACAATCCGCATCGTCTCCGAGATCACGGAGTCGAACGGCTCAAGCTCGATGGCCTCGGTCTGTGGTGGGTCGCTCTCGATGATGGATGCAGGTGTGCCGCTGAAAGCCCCGGTCGCCGGTGTGGCCATGGGCCTGATCCTTGAGGATGACGGCCGTTTCGCGATCCTGACCGATATCTTGGGCGACGAGGATCACCTTGGCGACATGGACTTCAAGGTTGCAGGCACGGAGTCGGGCATCACCTCTCTGCAGATGGATATCAAGGTCGCGGGCATCACCTTCGAGATCATGGAACAGGCACTCGCGCAGGCAAAGGATGGGCGCATGCACATCCTTGGCGAAATGGCCAAGGCCATCAGCGCGCCCTCCGGTTTCAGCCAATATGCCCCCAAGATCGAGACCATGCAGGTGCCGACCGACAAGATCCGTGAAGTGATCGGAACGGGCGGCAAGGTCATCCGCGAGATCGTCGAGGTCTCAGGCGCCAAGGTCGACATCAACGATGATGGCATCATCAAGATCGCCTCAAGCGATCAGGCCGCCATCAAGAAGGCCTATGATATGATCTACTCGATCGTGGCCGAACCCGAAGTGGGCCAGATCTACACTGGCAAGGTCGTCAAACTGGTCGATTTCGGTGCCTTCGTGAACTTCTTCGGCAAGCGCGACGGGCTGGTGCATGTCAGCCAGATCGAAAACCGCCGCCTGAACCACCCCTCCGATGTGCTTAAGGAAGGTCAGGAGGTCAAGGTAAAGCTTCTGGGCTTCGATGACCGCGGCAAGGTCCGTTTGGCCATGAAGATGGTCGATCAGGCGACCGGCGAGGAGATTGCTCCCGAGAAAGCCGAGTAAGCTCGCAAATCGAATCAAAATGAAAAGGCCCCGGTGCAGACCGGGGCCTTTTTCATATTACAATCCGGTTCATCCTGCCCCAAACACTCGCGGGGGGCGGTCCGACAGGACCGGCGGGGGCGGCAGCCCCATTACGCGCTCTCGCTCACAAGCGGCGGCAAGCTGGCCTCGATCTCGGCACGGCGCGGTTCATATTGCGGCGGAAGTTTAAGCGACGCGCCGAGTTGCGCCATCGGCTCGTCCACATCGAACCCCGGGCCATCGGTTGCGATCTCGAACAGCACTCCACCCGGCTCGCGGAAATAGATGGCCTTGAAGTATTGCCGGTCCTTTACCTCAGTGACCTTCTCTCCCCGGTCCAAGAGAGCATTGCGCAACGCACTCTGATGGGCCTCATCTCGCGCCCTAAAGGCGACATGGTGGATCGTCCCGGGTCCGGGACGTGCCCTGACCGCAACATCTGCCTGCCACAGATCCACCACTCGCCCCTGCGCATCGCCCGGAAGCACATAGCGCAAGCGTCGACCACCCGGCTCGCGCGCCTCACCCGCGAAGGCGTAGCCGAACACATCTTTCAGGATCTCCGCAGTCGGCTCCGGATCACCCACCCAGAGCGTCACCGAGTGAAACTCCCCCCAAGGCCCAGCACTATCATCGGCCACAAGCTCGAACGCTTGCCCATGCGGATCGCGCAGGCTCAAAACATCCGCCCCGAACCGCTCCGAAATCTCGCCGCCCAACTGCGCCTGCCATTCTGCCAGCGCCTCTGGCCGGACCGCGTAGGCAAAACTCAGCGCCGCACCAACCCCCGCCTGACCCTGCCCGCGTTCCTCACGATTAAAGAAGGTCAGAACCGAACCCGGTCGCGCGTCCTCCGCGCCATAATAGAGATGATACATCTCGGGTGCATCGAAGTTGACGGTCTGCTTGATCAGCCGCGTCTGCATGACGCGCGTGTAGAAATCGAGGTTCTCCTGCGCTGGGCCTGAAATGGCCGTGACATGGTGCAACCCGGCGATCGGGGTCTTGAGTGTCTGTGCCATCACGCTAGCCTCCTTGCGCACATCTGTGTCTTGATTGACATATGGGGCACCATGCCAGGAACCCAACGCCCTTGCTCCCACACGGCCTGTGCACGGCTGCACAGCCTAGCCAAGAAACGCAGCTGAATGAACGCCCTCACGCTCGAGTCCGTTTCCAAGAGCTTCCCCAGCGCCGAAGGCCGCGTCGAGGTACTGCGCGGGGTGTCGCTCACAGTTCCGCAAGGCAGTGCGCACGCCCTGACCGGTGAAAGCGGCAGCGGCAAATCGACGCTTCTGCATATCGCAGCGGGGCTTGAACTCGCAGATTCTGGCCGGGTGCTGATCGGCGAGAGCGACCTCACGGCTGCGGATGAAACAGGCCGCGCCGCTTTGCGGCGCGGCCAGGTTGGGCTCGTATTCCAGCAGTTCAACCTCA
>SLJW01000081.1 GCA_007134865.1 Paracoccaceae bacterium
AGCAGCGCGCCCTCGGGAAAGTCGATATCGCGCACCCGCGCATTGCACAGCGCCGAAGTGGCCAGAACCTGAGCCTCGATCACCTCGGCCTCGCGGTCGCCAATCAGATAGACCGAGCGTACCCGCCCATGGCGGACATGGCGCAGGATCGAAGAGACGGTCAGCGCGCGCGGGTTGATCTGCGCATCAATGCCGGTGATATCGGCGAGTGGCACAAGGCCGGGGTCATTGACCAAGGCGATGGCAAGCCGGGCGCCCATGGATTTCGCGCGCACAGCCGCAAGCAGATTGGTACGGTCATCATCAGTCAGCAAGAGCACAGCGCCGATCTTTTCGATTCCCGCCTCCTCCAGCAGATCCGCGTCCATCCCGTCACCATGCAGCACAATCGACCGCTCCAGCGCATCGGCGGCCCGCTCGGCGCGGGCGCGGTCACGTTCGATCACCTTGACCCGCACACGCTGGGGCTGGTTCTCGAGGGTCCGTGCCACGCTCAGTCCGACATTCCCCCCGCCAACAATCAGGACGCGTGCCTGCTGTTGCGGCGCCTTGCCAAAGACCTCGAAAGTCCGCGGCACGTCGCGCGCATCGGTCAGCAGATAGACCTGATCGCCATCGTAAAGCTGGTCTTCGGGTTCGGGCGCAAACAACCGCTTGCCGCGCCGGACCCCCGCCACCATGATGCGCAGGCTGGGGAACAACTCGGACAACTCGCGCAGCGAGGTGTTGAGGACCGGGCAATCCGCGTCGAGTTGCAGCCCAATGAGCAGCGCTTTGCCTTGGAAATACTCATGCACATCGAAAGCCGCCGGATAGGCAATGCGCTTGAGCGCGGCCTGGCTGACCTCGCGCTCGGGGCTGATGATGACATCGATGGGCATGTGTTCGCGGCGGAACAGGTCGGAATAGAGCGGGTCGAGATAGGATTGTTCGCGCAGGCGGGCGATCTTGCGGGTCACGCCAAAGACCGAATGCGCCACCTGGCAGGTGACCATGTTGACCTCGTCGGAATAGGTCGCGGCGATGACCATATCGGCATCGCGCGCACCGGCCTCTTCCAGCACCTTGGGATAGCTCGCATAGCCCACAACGCCCTGCACATCGAGCGCATCGGTGGCCCGGCGTACAAGTTCGGGCTTGCTGTCAACGATGGTGACATCATTGCGCTCGCCCGAGAGATGGCGTGCGATCTGCCAACCGACCTGCCCGGCCCCGCAGACGATCACCTTCATGGCTTTCCAGACCCCTGTTGCACGCGCCCTGCCCCTGTCGTGTCAGAACCACCGCTCCGACGCAAGTCATCACCACCTCGCGCTGAGCGCGCCGCCAGGCTGAGCCCGTCGCTTCGCCGGGGCAGCGCTTCCATAGTACGCCCCGCCCGCTAGCCCTTCATCTCCGAGAGCTTCGGCGCACTCACCCCAAGCGATTTCAACTTGCGGTGTAGCGCCGAGCGCTCCATGCCGACAAAACTTGCGGTGCGGCTGATATTGCCACCGAAGCGCTGAATCTGCGAGAGTAGATACTCACGCTCGAACAATTCGCGCGCCTCGCGCAAAGGCAGCGTCGTCAGGCTTCCCGACAACACGACTTTCGCCCCGTCAGAAACCTCGGATACCGGCGTTTCGGTCTGCAGGTCCCGGATCTCGATCGGGCTGCCCGTCTCACCAAGGATCATCGCGCGCTCGATCACATTGCGTAGCTGCCGGATATTGCCCGGCCAGCGCATGGTCTGCAGATGCGCCCGCGCCGCGTCAGAGAGCGGGCGTTTCGCAAGCCCCTGCATGCGGTGCAATTCTTCGATGAAATATTCTGCCAGATGCGGGATATCCTCGCAGCGTTCGTCAAGCCCCGGCACGCGGATTGGAACAACACTCAGCCGGTCGAACAATTCCTGTCGGAACAACCCCTCGCGGACGCGTGCCGCGAGGTCTTGTGTGGTGGCCGACATCACGCGCAGATCGACCCGCACCTTGTCGACTCCACCAACGCGGGTGAATTGCTGCTCGACCAGCACGCGCAGGATCTTGGACTGCGTGCCCATCGGCATATCGGCCACCTCGTCAAGATAGACGACCCCGCCATGCGCCTGCTCCAGCAAACCCGGCTCGATCCCGCGTTCGGGGCTTTCACGACCGAACAGTACTTCTTCCATGCGGTCGGGCTCTATTGTGGCCGATGATACGCAAACAAACGGCCCTGAGGCGCGCTCGGAATGCTCGAAAACATAGCGCGCCGCGGCCTCCTTGCCGCTGCCGGCGGGGCCTGTGAACATGACACGCGCATTCGATTGCGTGACCTTATCGAGCTGCGTCATCAGATTTCGGAAAACATGGCTCTCGCCCAGCATCTGCGCTGCATTCGTCTCGCGCCGCCGCAAGGCCTGGTTCTCGCGGCGCAGCTTCGAGGTCTCCATCGCGCGGCTGACCACAACCATCAACTTGTCGATATTGAAGGGTTTCTCGATGAAATCATAAGCCCCCTGCTTGATAGCGGCGACAGCGATCTCGACATTGCCATGGCCCGAGATGATCACGATCGGAATGTCAGGGTTCGAGCGCTTGACCGTCATCAGAATGTCGATCCCGTCCATCTTGCTGTCCTTGAGCCAGATGTCGAGAATCAGAAGCGCGGGCGGGTGGGCGTTGATCTCGGCCATCGCCTGGTCGGAATCAGCCGCAAGCCGGGTCGAGAACCCCTCATCCTGCAGAATATCGGCAATCAGCGCCCGAATATCGCGCTCGTCATCGACAATCAGAATATCGCTCATGCGTCCTGCTCCCCCAATTTGAGCATTAAATCCGCTCCTTGCTCATCAGTGACAAGGCGCGGCAGGCGGATCACCGCCATCGCGCCGAAATGCGTATTACCCGCGAAAGCGGGCGCATCCTCCAGCCGCAGGCTGCCGCCATGTTCCTCGATGATCTTGCGCACAATCGACAGCCCCAGCCCCGTGCCCTCGGCACGCGTGGTGACATAAGGCTCGAACAGCCGCGCGCGGTCCTCGGGCAGGCCAACGCCGTTATCTGCGATGGTGATGCGCAGATCGCTCTCACCTGCCTCGAAACTCACGCGGATCTCCGGTGTGAAATCCTCGCCAGCATCTGTGTTGCGTTTGCTTTCAATGGCTTCACCAGCGTTCTTGATCAGATTTGTGAAGGCCTGCGCCATCATCGTCTCATCCACCTCGACGACAACGGGCGCCTCGGGCAGCGACAGATCAAACCGCACCTCAGGCTGTCCGCTTTCCTGCAAAAGCACGCAATCGCGCAGGATCGCGGTCAGATCATGCGCGCGACGGTCGGGTTCGGGCATGCGGGCAAAGCGCGAGAATTCATCGACAATGCGGCGCAGGTCATTGGTCTGGCGGACGATCACCGAAGTCAGTTGCGACAGGCTCTCGGCATCTTCCGCGCTCAGTTTGCGCACGAATTTGCGCTCGATCCGCTCGGAGGAGAGCTGGATCGGCGTCAGCGGGTTCTTGATCTCATGTGCGATGCGACGGGCGACATCGCCCCAGGCGGCCATGCGCTGGGCAGAAACCAGTTCGCTCACATCGTCAAAGGCGACCACATAGCCCTCCAGCCGCCCGTCATTACGGCGGCGTTCGGCGAGGCGCACCAGCAATGTCTCCAGCCGCCCCCCGCGTGCGAGCTTCAACTCTTCCTGAACCCGGCCCGCCAGCGCCGGGCTGGCCTGCAGACGCTCCAGCAGCGGGCCGAATTCCGGCACCGCCTGCAACAAAGGCGCGCCCAGCATCGCAGCGCCATCGACCGCGAGCATGGTCTCGGCTGCGCGGTTTATGAATTCGAGCCGACCCTCGGCATCGAGCCCGATCACCCCTGCTGTCACTGACCCCAACACCGAGTCGAACAGGCGCCGCCGCGCCTCGATCTGGCGGTTGTTTTCCAGCAGAGCCTCGCGCTGGCCCTTGAGCTGGCGGGTCATCTGATCAAATACCCGGCCCAGCAGCGCGATTTCATCATCCGCACGGGTGTTGCCCACCCGGACATCAAGGTCCCCCTTGCCGACACGTTCGGCCGCCTCGGCCAACCGCCCGACGGGTCGTGCAAGGCGCTCGGCAAAACTCAACCCCAGCCAGACCGAGCCCAGAATCAGGATCAACGCGAAGCCCAGATAGATGGCGCCGAACTGGAACAGAAGCTGGCCACGTTCGCGCTCGAGTTGCTGATAGAAGCGCACTGTGTCGCGGGTTTCGTCCAGCAGACTGAGGATCTCGCCATCGACCTCGCGTGCAACATAAAGATAGCGATCGAAGAAACCGTCCAGCACCTGAAGCGCGCGGAACTCATTATTGGGCCAGTCGCGGATGATCACCACACCATCGCGCGCCTGTTCAATCTGCTCGAGCGTTGGGGGAGTGAAATTGAAACGATAGGACCGCTCGCCCCGCGCGCGGATCTCGCCCGCACCGTCGATGATGAAGGCCACGCGCAACCCGCGCTGCACTTGCGCCTGTGCTTCGGACAACAAGTTACGCAACTCGCCTTCCTCGATCAGCGGAAAGACCCGGCGCACGGTTTCCAGATAACCTGCAAGCTGTTCGGTATCGATCCGCAGGTCGCGTTCCTGTTCGAACTCATAGGCTTCGGCGGCGGCCAGTGAGTTGCCAAGCACGCCCTGCACCCGGTCCGAAAACCAGCCTTCGAGCCCGACATTCAACGTAACCGTGGCGAAAACGGCAACTGTGACCGTCGGCACCAGCGCAATGGTGGCAAAGAGCGTCGAGAGGCGCAGGTGCAGCTTGGAGCCCGCAGACTCCGAGCGTCGCGCCGCGAGCAATCTTGCGACCCGGATTGCCACCAGCGCTGCAATGATGAGCACATAAACCAGATCGGCCAGCAGAACGAGCAGCAGGCCGCGCGAGTCGAACAGCTCATCGAGCGGCCCAAGCGCGAGCAGCGTCAGCAGCACTAGGAGCGGGCCCAGCAGGACCAGCACCAGATTGGTGCGGTTGGACAGGCCCCGGTCGAAGCTGCCGCCGCGCGCCCAGTCCCAGATCGACGTTCTGCTGAGTGGCAGCCCTGTCACAAATCCCTCACTGCCTGCAGCTCAGGCGCTTACCCATACCGTCACGCGGCAAGACTGCCACAGGATATGTGGTAATTCTACATCAAATCGTAGCGAGCGGGTCAGGTCAATTTGCGCCGTCGGGTCACGGCGATGTCCAGTTCGGTGATCTTCTTGCGCAGAGTGTTGCGGTTGATGCCCAAAAGGTCCGCGCAGCGCGCCTGATTGCCACCCGTGGCATCGAGCGCGATCTCGATCAGCGGGATTTCCATCTCGCGCAGGATACGCCCATAAAGGCCGGGGGGCGGCAGGTCCTGCCCATGCAGGTCGAAATACCGCCGCAAGTGCCGCCCGACCGATTCCGACAACGTCTCATCGGTGAAACGCTCGCCCACAGCCACGGCACTCGGCTGGCTTTGCAGCGCGGCTTCCATCTCGGTGCGCGAGATCAGCGGCACCGAACTGGTCAGTCCCAGTCTGCGCAGCGTGTTCTGCAACTGGCGCACATTGCCAGGCCATGAATAGCTGCGCACCAGCTCCATCGCCTCGGGCGAAAGCTTGCGCAGCGTCGCACCCTCATCGGCGGCCTGCGACAGGAAATGCTCGGCCAGCGGCTCCAGATCGTCGATGCGTTCGCGCAGCGCGGGCACGTTCAGCACCACCCCGCCCAGTCGGTAATACAGATCCTCGCGCAGCGCGCCCTCGGCCAGCGCGCGGGTCAGATTGCCCTGCGCCGTCGCCATGATCCGCGGGCCATCCTCGGGCAACCCGTCAAGCAGGCGCGCGGCGCGCAACTGTGCGTCGGTGTCATAGGAGGTCAACTCGTCAAACAGCAGCGTCCCCCCGCGCACCCGTGACAGCAACGCCTGCGCGCCATCCGAGGAATGCAGATCCTCGGATGAGGCGGTGACAAAGGGCTGCGTGCGCCGGTCAGACAGGTCATGCAGCGTGCGCGCGATCAGCGATTTTCCAGTGCCCGATTCGCCAATGATCAGCACCGGCATGGTCGAATTGATCACCCGCGCAATCAGGCGATACAGCTCCTGCATGACGGGGGTGCGCCCGACCAGCGGCATCGATTCCATGCTCAGCATGTCGCCGCGCGGGGCTGTCGCCGGGCGCGGGGGCGCTTCACTCGCCGCCACAAGGCGACGGTTCTTCATCGCCGTGCCCGCGCGTTTCAGCAATTCGGGCAGATCGAAGGGCTTGGGCAGATAATCATGCGCCTCGACTTCATTGGCCTGAATCGCGGTCATGATCGTGTTCTGCGCCGAAATCACGATTACCGGCAGATCCGGGCGCTCCTGGCTGATCTTGGGGATCATCTCGATGCCGTTGCCATCGGGCATCATGACATCGGTGATGACCAGATCACCACGCCCCTCCTCGACCCAGCGCATCAGCGTTGTCAGGCTCGATGTCGCATGCACCTTGCAGCCCGCCCGCGTGAACGCCTGAGTCAGGACCGTGCGGATCGTGCGGTCATCATCTGCCACCAGTATCGTGCCATCCATCCGGCCTCTCCTTGCTCTTGCTCCTGCCCTCAGCCCGCTTCTGGCGCGCGTGGCAGGGAAATCCGAAATAACGTGCGCCCCGGCTTGCTCTCGACCGTGATCCAGCCGTCATGAGCCGCGATGATCTTCGAGACCAGCGCCAGCCCCAGCCCGGTGCCATTCTCGCGCCCCGAAACGAAAGGGTCGAATATCTCGTCAGCGATCTCTGGTGGGATGCCGGGGCCGCTGTCGATGATCTCGATATGAATCGGCAGCGCCACATCCTTGCCGCTCGCCCCGCGCAGGCGCAGGGATTGCTCGAAAAAGGTGCGGATCCGGATCTGCCCGCCAGAGGGTTGAACCTGGGCTGCGTTCTTCAAGAGGTTGAGAAACACCTGCAACAACTGGTCACTATCGGCCCAGACCGGGGGCAACGATGGGTCATAAGCATCCGTAATGCGCAGATGCGCGGCGAACCCCACCTCGGCCGAGCGGCGCGCGCGTTCGAGCACGTCGTGAATATTGACCGCGCGGCATTCGGGCGGGCGCTGGTTGCCGAATTGCTCGACCTGATCGAGCAGTTTGACGATGCGCTGTGTCTCGGCCACGATCAGGTCGGTCAAAGCGCGGTCCTCGCCGCTCAGCGCCATTGACAAAAGCTGCGCAGCCCCGGTGATCCCGGCCAGCGGGTTCTTGATCTCATGCGCGAGCATCTGCGACATGCCGATGGCCGAGCGCGCGGCGTGGCGGATGACATCGGCCTTGCCCAGCTTGCCCGCGATCTCGCGCGGGTTGAGCAGCATCAGCACCAGATCACGCCGGTCACCCAGTAGTGCGAGTTGTACCGAGCACAGCCCCGCCGAACGCTCCCCCATCATGACCTCGACATCATTGATGAAGACGGGCGCGCGATTCTCGCGGCAGCGCGCGAGGGCCTTGTCGATGGGCGCCTCGATCTGCACGACCTGTGACAGCGCCCGGTCCTTGACCGTACGCCGCGAGAGGCTGAAGAACTGTTCGGCGGCCGGGTTGCAATCGACGATGCTCTCGGCCTGATCGACACGCGCGACCATCAGCGCGGGCACAGGCAGCGCAGCCCAGATCGTGCCCGTTGCCGGCGGCGTCATGCGGCCTGTCCCATGGCAGGGGCGGGGGTCAGCGCCTCGGGCAAGAGGCGCAGCACCTCTGCGGGGGCAGTCGCCGTGAGCACAGGTTTGCGCAGCGCCGCTGCACCGCCCGCAGCCTCGGCATAGGCAGCCAGATGCTTTCGCGCGACCTTCATGCCGAGGGGCACCCCGTAGAAGGACAGCATCGCCTCGTAATGCGCGCTCACCAGATCGACCAGAACCGCGCCCTCGGGCGAAGCGGGTATGTCCTGCCCCGTCAGCCCCGCCGCGATCTGCGCGAGCAGCCATGGCCGCCCCTGCGCACCGCGCCCGACCATGACGCCTGCGGCACCCGATTGCGCCAGCGCCTGCTTTGCCGTCGCAAGGTCAATGATATCACCATTGGCGATGACCGGCACCGGGCAGGCGCGCACGACCTCACCTATCGCGGCCCAATCGGCGCCGCCCTTGTAGAACTGGCAGCGCGTGCGACCATGGATGGTGACCATCTGCACCCCGGCCTCTGCCGCGCGCCGCGCCAGATGCGGCGCGTTCAGGCAATGATCATCCCAACCCAGCCGCGTCTTGAGAGTGACCGGCACCGAGACGGCACCGACAACCGCCTCGATCAGGCGTAGCGCATGATCCGGGTCGCGCATCAGCGCCGAGCCCGAGAGCCCGCCCACGACCTTTTTCGCCGGGCAGCCCATGTTGATGTCGATCACTTGCGCGCCATCCGCCTCGACCATGCGCGCCGCCTCGGCCATCCAATGCGCCTCGCGACCGGCAAGCTGGACGGACGTGCGCGCCTCGCCAAAGCCCAGTTCGGCGCGCGCGCGCACCGAGGGTTTGGCCTGCACCATCTCCTGACTGGCGACCATCTCGGACACCACAAGCCCCGCGCCGAAACCCGCCACCACCTGCCGGAACGGCAGATCGGTGATCCCGGCCAGCGGGGCAAGCAGTACCGGCGGCGTGATCTCGACTTGGCCCGACGCGCTGTGCAGAGCAATGGCAGCAGGCAGGCGAGACATAAGTTGCTGTGTGTCAGTGGTCATGCGCTCTGCCTACAACTCAGACGGGCCAGAGGCAAATCACGGCTTGCGAAAAATGACGCGCATTTCATCATTCGATGAAAAATTGTGCATTTTATTTCAGCAAACGCGCGGATTGTCAGCAGGACCTGCTTCGGCCTATAGCTGCGTCGGTATTTTGAGGGAGTGGCATGGGTGACATAGCCGCGATCATTGTCGCCGCCGGGCGGGGCACACGCGCAGGCGCGGGCCTGCACAAGCAATGGCGTCCGCTCGCGGGGCGGCCCGTGCTGGCCCACACGCTCGATGCGTTTCGCCGCGCCGGGCTCGACCGTCTGGTTCTGGTGCTGCATCCTGACGACATGGCCCGCGCCGAAACTCTCGACCTGGCCGGGGTCACCTGCGTCGCGGGCGGGGACAGCCGCACCGCCTCGGTCCGCGCAGCGCTTGAGGCACTGTCCGCAAGCCCGCCAAAGCTGGTGTTGATCCATGATGGCGCCCGCCCGCTCGTCAGCGGCCCGGAGATCACTGGCGTGATAACGGCACTGGCGCAGGCACAGGCCGCCGCCCCTGCCCTGCCTGTGGTCGATGCGCTCTGGCGCGGGACGGAGGGCACGGTCACAGATACTGTGCCGCGCGAAGGGCTCCACCGCGCGCAGACCCCGCAGGGTTTCGCCTTCGATGCAATCCTGGCCGCACACCGCGCCCATCAGGGCACGGCCTCCGACGATGTCGAAATCGCCCGAGCCGCCGGTCTCGCGGTTGCCATCACCGAAGGGAGCGAGGACAATCTCAAGCTCACCCACCCGGAGGATTTCGCGCGTGCCGAGAGACTCCTCGCCGCGCGACAGGAGGGCGCCATGAATATCCGCCTTGGCAATGGCTATGACGTGCACCGATTCGGCCCCGGCGAGGGCTGCTGGCTCTGCGGGGTGCTGGTGCCGCATGAACGTGCGCTGATGGGGCATTCGGATGCCGATGTCGGCATGCATGCGCTGACCGATTCCATCTATGGCGCGCTGGCCCAGGGCGATATCGGGCGCCACTTCCCGCCCAGTGATCCGCAGTGGAAAGGAGCCGCCAGCCATATCTTCCTGCGCCATGCAGTGGAGCTCGCCCGCGCGCGGGGCTATCGCATCGGCAATTGCGATGTGACGCTGGTCTGCGAGCGCCCCAAGATCGGCCCGCATGCGGTGGCGATGCAGGAGGCGCTGGCCGGGATCATGGGCTGCGAGGCGGGGCGCGTGAGCGTCAAGGCCACGACATCCGAGCGGCTGGGCTTTACAGGCCGCGAGGAAGGGATCGCTGCGCTGGCGACTGTGTGCCTGATCGGGGTTTGAGCGGTCGCTCTTGTTCGCGACCTGAGATGATGCGCGATACTGGCTGGGTGTCGAGCCTTGTGTGGGCACGACAGTCGTTGGCAGGACGGTCGGGCGGAATTGTCCCCGCCCGCATAATCGCAGGCGGCGAGAAGCGCTTTTATCAAACCCGGGAAACTACCCTGCCAACAACGCCAGCGCCTCGGCGTGCAGGTCACGCGTCGCTGCCGCCAGAACCTGCCGCGTCTCTCCCACAGGCCCGCCCGACCAGTCGGTCATCACGCCGCCTGCGGCCTCGATCACGGCCTGAGGAGCGGCGATATCATAAGGGTGCAGCCCGGCCTCGATCACCAGATCGATCTGACCCGCGGCGAGAAGCGCATAGGCATAGCCATCCATCCCGTAGCGGGTCAGACGCACTTTTGATGCCACGCGCTCGAAGGCCGCGCGTTCTGCAGGGGTGCCAATTTCGGGAAACGTGGTGGAGAGCAACGCGTCCGGGAGTGCCGCTGTCGTGCGCGCTCCGAGTGCGCGGCGCCCGAGCGGCCCGTCGCACCAGGCCTCGCCCAGCCCACCCATAAAGCGCTCACCGATATAGGGCTGGTCGATCACCCCGAGAAACGCGCCCTCGGCATCCGCCAGCGCAATGAGAACCGTCCAGCACGGCGTTCCGGCGAGAAAGCCGCGCGTGCCGTCGATCGGGTCGATGATCCAGGTCAGGCCCGAATGGCTGTCTCGCGCGCCATGCTCCTCACCGAGGATGCCGTCCTCGGGGCGCCGACGCGCCAGATGCGCGCGAATGGCCGCTTCGGCGGCGCGATCGGCTTCTGTCACAGGATCAAATCCGCCGGCCAGCTTGTTCTGGGTCGACAGCGATGGCTGACGAAACCAGCGCAATGTCTCGGCGCGGGCGATATCGGCAAGTTCTTGCGCGATGCTCAGCAGTTCGGCGCGCGCTGTCACGTACAGATTGCCGCGGTGAAGTGACATGTTTGCCCCTCTGGCCAGTCATTGGCCCGAGGGGATACAGCAATCGGACCCGCGTGCAAGCGCAGCGATGTCTCAGGCGGCTTGCCCTAGCGCGCGGGCGAGCTCGAACAGACGACGGCGCTGGTCTTCGGGAATGGAGTAGTATGTGCGCAGCAACTCCAGCGTTTCTTTCTTTTCCAGAAGATCTTCCGATTCGGTCTCTGGCTGGCCGGTGTTGTCGAGACCTTCGAAGAAAAAGCTCGGTGCGACACCCAACGCCCGGGAGATATCCCACAGGCGAGAGGCCGAGACACGATTGGTACCAGTTTCATATTTCTGAATTTGCTGGAATTTGATTCCGACGGCTTCGGCAAGCTGCTGCTGTGTGATCCCGACCAGCCACCTGCGATGCCGTATGCGCTGGCCTACATGCTTGTCTACCTGATGTACCATTTAACACCCCTTGCTCCAATTACGCGTCGCGCTCTAATCGGCGCGACCCGCACCAATCGATTTGTGCGTCGCCCCCAGACGACCGGCAATCACACAGCCTCACCCTCGTACCGCGCAAATCTGCCGATTTCCCGGCGCGACTTGGGCGTTAACGCAACTCAGGCGAGAGCAGTCTTTGATCATCCTCACCTAAGCGCGTAGCAAACCTACCTCAAGTTGCGCCAGAGATATCGCACTCATATTCAAATCGTGGTGTATATTTGCAAATTGCAATGCAATTTGCAACGAGGTCCGATCTGCCCGCGGCTGCCCCGACCGGACCGACATAAACCGGTCGCGCAGAGAAGGCTTGCGCAGTCATCTCTTGCAGGCCAGTTTGCGCGGCAGATGGAGAGGAGAATCCATGCGTGCCATTCAGCTCCGCGCAAAGGGCGCAGAACCCGAAATCACCGAGATCGACCGGCCCAAACCCGGCCCCGGCGAAATTGCCATCGAGGTCGCAGCCTGCGGGTTGAATTTCGCGGACCTGCTGATGACGCGCGGGGAATATCAGGACACGCCCCCTCTTCCCTTCACAATGGGAATGGAGATTGCCGGGACCGTTGCCGAACTCGGCCCCGGAGTCACGGGCTTTGTCCCCGGCCAGCAGGTCGCGGCTTTCACCGGTCAGGGCGGTCTTGCGCAAGTGGCAGTCTGCAGCGTCGAGCGCTGCGTGCCCTTGCCTGATACCATGCCGCTGACCGAGGCCGCCGGGTTTCTCGTCGCCTATGGCACCTCGCATCTCGCGCTTGCGCATCGCGCCGGGTTGCGCGCGGGCGAATCACTGCTGGTGCTCGGCGCTGCGGGCGGCGTCGGCCTGACCGCAGTCGAGATTGGCGCCGCGATGGGCGCGCGGGTGATCGCAGTCGCACGCGGATCCGAGAAGCTGGAGATCGCGCGCGCTGCCGGGGCAGCCGAACTCATCGATTCGGCTGATCCCGAGCTGGACCTGCGCGCGGCGCTGAAAGCCGCGGGCGGGGTCGATGTGGTTTATGACGCCATCGGCGAGCCGCTCGCAACACCCAGCCTGCGCGCACTCAGGCCCGAGGGGCGCTTCCTTGCTATTGGCTTCGCCGGCGGCAAAGTACCGCAATTTCCCGCCAATATCCTCCTGGTGAAGAATCTGACCGTGATCGGGCTCTACTGGGGTGGCTATCTGAGTTTTGCTCCCGATACCCTGACCGCCAGTCTGCGCACTCTGCTAAACTGGTACGAAGCCGGGCGCATCCGCCCGCATGTCAGCCATGTACTGCCCTTCGAGCGCTTTCACGAGGGGTTGGAGTTGCTGCGCAACCGGAAATCGACCGGCAAGGTTGTGATCGAGATCGCAGCCGAAGACTAGCAATCTGCTCCGACGCAGCTGATGAAGGATGCGCAGCTTATCGGCACTTGCGGGCACTCGGATCAAATCCTGTCCATTTTCGTCATGAAATGCTTGAAACATGCCTGCAACTTGCCGATATTGTGTGCAAGTTGGGTGCACGAGTGCGCGCCCTACGATGTTTTCGGAGGTAGACATGGCAGAATTCAACACGATGCGCACGCAGCGCGTCAGCGCGGCACGCGCCGAACAGATTGATGTGGGCCTTCGCGCCCATATGAACAAAGTCTATGGCACCATGTCGGTGGGTATGCTGATCACAGCCGCCGCCGCTTGGGCCATTGCGGGTCTTGCAACAACGACTGATCCGAATATGGCCGTGGCACAATTACCCAACGGCACCATGCTCAATCAGCTTGGCGGTGCGATTTACCTCTCGCCGCTGCGCTGGGTGATCATGTTCGCGCCGCTGGCCTTCGTGCTCTTTGGCTGGGGTGCGCTGATGCGCCGGGCTTCGGCAGCGGGCGTGCAATTGGGCTTCTTCATCTTCGCTACGGCGATTGGCCTCTCGCTCAGCTCGATCTTCCTGGTCTTCACCAGCTACTCGATCACACAAACCTTCTTCATCACCGCAATCGCCTTCGCGGGCCTCAGCCTCTGGGGCTATACGACGAAGAAAGACCTGTCGGGAATGGGCACCTTCCTGATCATGGGCGTTATCGGCCTAATCGTGGCGATGATCGTCAACCTGTTCCTGCAAAGCCCGGCGATGATGTTCGCTATCTCGTCAATCGGCATCCTGATTTTCGCAGGGCTGACGGCCTTTTACACGCAGCACATCAAGAGCGAGTATGTCGCCCACGCCGCTGCAGGTGATCAGGAATGGCTGGACAAGGCAGCAGTTGATGGGGCACTGTCGCTCTACATCAGCTTCCTGAACATGTTCCAGTTCCTGCTGATGTTCCTCGGCCAGCAAGAATAACCGCTGGACGATACCGGAGTTCCTCGGGCGCACCTCAGGGTGCGCCCTTTTCGTTGCGACATCGATCGATGCGCGCCTGTCGAGCGGGCGGCCTCTCAACCCGAGCGTGACCACTTTCGCGGCAGAGTGCATTTCCGCCCCTTGCAGCCCCTCTGGCGCAGCACTAAGATTCCTTCAACATCTACCCAGTATCAACAGACCGATGCTTCGGTCGCATAACGAAGGCAGGCCCATGACAGACCCGATAGAAACCTACATGAACCTCGTCCCGATGGTGGTCGAGCAGACCAGCCGGGGAGAGCGGGCCTATGATATTTTCTCGCGGCTGCTCAAAGAACGCATCATCTTCGTCAATGGCCCCGTGCATGACGGCATGTCGAGCCTTGTCGTGGCGCAGCTTCTGCATCTGGAAGCGGAAAACCCGACCAAGGAAATCAGCATGTATATCAACTCGCCCGGTGGCGTGGTGACTGCGGGCATGTCGATTTACGACACGATGCAGTATATCAAACCGGCCGTCTCGACGCTCGTCTGCGGGCTGGCGGCCTCAATGGGCTCGGTGATTTCCATCGGCGGCGAAAAGGGCATGCGCTTTGCGCTCCCGCATTCTGAATTCCTCGTCCACCAGCCCTCGGGCGGGGCGCGCGGCACGGCCTCGGACATCCTGATCTCGGCCAAGTCGATCGAGGCCACGCGTGAGCGGCTCTACAAGCTATACATGAACCACACTGGCCATGACTATGACACCATCCAACGTGCGCTGGACCGTGACACCTGGATGACGCCCGAAGACGCGAAAGAGTGGGGCCATATTGACGATATCGTGACTTCGCGCGCCGAAATTAAGCTTTCATGAGGTTTGCATCGGGAACAGACCGGGAATTCCAGAGTTGCGATGCAGTTAGGCATTGTCCCGGTCTGAACTCTGACCTACGTTCAATAGCAAGAAGGTGGCCAAGCACCCGTTCACAAGGCCCTATCGCTGCAAAGACCACAGAGGTTCCTGATGCCCGCCGATTCCGACAGTAAAAACACTCTCTATTGCTCCTTCTGTGGTAAGTCTCAGCACGAAGTTCGCAAGCTGATCGCTGGTCCGACCGTTTTCATCTGCGATGAATGCGTCGAGCTATGCATGGATATCATCCGCGAAGAGACCAAATCGGGCGGGTTGAAATCCACCGACGGAGTGCCGACCCCGAGTGAGATTTGCCAAGTGCTCGACGATTATGTCATTGGGCAGGAGCAGGCGAAACGCGTGCTGTCGGTCGCCGTTCACAACCACTACAAGCGGCTCAACCACACTGGCAAGGCCGGTGACGTCGAGCTTTCGAAATCCAACATCCTGCTGATCGGCCCCACGGGCTGCGGCAAGACCCTGCTGGCGCAAACGCTGGCGCGCATCCTTGACGTGCCCTTCACCATGGCCGATGCGACCACGCTGACTGAGGCCGGGTATGTGGGCGAGGATGTCGAGAACATCATCCTCAAGCTCCTGCAGGCCAGCGAATACAACGTCGAGCGTGCCCAGCGCGGTATCGTCTATATCGACGAGGTCGACAAGATCACGCGCAAGTCCGACAATCCCTCGATCACCCGCGATGTCTCGGGCGAGGGGGTGCAGCAAGCGCTGCTGAAGCTGATGGAAGGCACCGTTGCGAGCGTGCCGCCGCAAGGCGGACGCAAACATCCGCAGCAGGAATTCCTTCAAGTCGACACGACCAATATCCTCTTCATCTGCGGCGGCGCATTTGCCGGGCTCGACCGGATCATCAACCAGCGCGGCAAGGGCTCGGCCATCGGTTTTGGCGCCGATGTCAAGGACGAGAACACCATGACAATCGGCGAATCGCTCAAGTCGCTTGAACCCGAGGACTTGCTGAAATTTGGCCTGATACCCGAATTCGTCGGTCGTCTCCCGGTTGTTGCCACGCTGATGGACCTGGATGAAGATGCGCTGGTCACGATTCTGACCGAGCCCAAGAACGCTCTGGTCCGGCAGTATCAGAAACTCTTCGATATCGAAGGCGCAGAACTGACCTTCACCGACGAGGCGCTGCGTGCCATCGCCAGACGCGCGATTGCCCGCAAGACTGGCGCGCGCGGGTTGCGCTCGATCATGGAAGATATCCTGCTTGATACCATGTTCGACCTGCCCGGCCTAGAGAATGTCACTGAAGTGGTTGTCAATGAAGAAGCCGTGACTTCAGACGCGGCGCCGCTAATCATCTACGCTGATGCGAAGAAAACCGCAGCGAGCGCCGGATGACATGACGATGTGCGCAGCCTTCAAGCAAGGGCTGCGCCATGACTTCTGGGAAAGTGACGTACTACATCGTGAAGGGCCACGATGAGCACGGTCGTCGAATTTCTCGGGCTCTTTATAACTCAGCTCCAGAAACCGACACTTGCATTCCTGCTCGGCGGCATGTTGCTGGCGGCTCTTGGCAGCCGGTTGGAGATCCCCGATCCGATTTACCAGTTCATTGTGCTGTTGCTGCTGCTCAAGATTGGCATGGGTGCAGGTCTTGCGCTCCGCGCCGCCGACCCGGTCGAATTGCTGCTCCCTGCGCTTGCTGCCATGGGCCTAGGCCTGGTGATCGTGCTGATAGGGCGGATCACGCTTTGCCTGATCCCGAGTGTGCAGAAAGAAGACGGCATCGCCACGGCAGGGCTGTTCGGCGCAGTGTCGGTCTCGACCCTCGCAGCCGCGATGGTGATCGTGGAGGAGGACGGGATTGCCTATGAAGCCTGGGCGCCCGCGCTTTACCCGTTCATGGATATCCCTGCATTGCTGGCCGCAATCGTGCTCGCGAAGATGGCGCGCAGGGGCAAGGGCTCCCGTCCCCGCACGCGCTTGCGCAGCCTGATCCTGGACAGCCTGCGCGGCTCTGCGCTCTCGGCGCTGCTGCTGGGCATCGCACTCGGGCTGCTGACGCGCCCGGATCCGGTGTTCGAGAGCTTCTACGAGCCGCTCTTTCGCGGGCTGTTGTCGCTTCTGATGCTGGTGATGGGGATGGAAGCCTATGCACGGCTGGCAGAGTTACGCCGCGTGGCGCATGTCTATGCCGCCTATGGCCTGCTTGCGCCCCTCCTGCATGGCACGCTCGGCTTCTCGCTGGGCTGGGCGATCCATCTCGCGACGGGCTTCTCGCCCGGTGGCGTGGTTATGCTCGCGGTTATGGCCGCATCAAGTTCGGATGTGTCCGGCCCCCCGACATTGCGGGTGGCCATTCCCTCGGCGAATCCTGCGGTCTATATTGGGACATCGACAAGTGTCGGCACCCCTGTCGCGCTGCTGTCGATTCCGCTTTGGATGACCCTCGCTGAATTGCTGTTGCAGCCATGACAACGCCCGCCGTGAAACTCACCATCATCGTCGAACGCCTGCTCAAACCGCAGGTCGAGGCGCTGATGCAGGAGGCCGGGCTCGCCGGCTGGTCCATCTTCCCCGGTGGTGGGCGCGGCACGCATGGTGTGCATCGCGCGCAGGCGGCCCAACTGGTGCGCGAATTCGCCATCGTCAAGTTCGAAGTGGTGCTGCGAGACCGCGCCAAGGCCGACGCCCTGGCGCAGCGCCTCACGCAAGAGGTGATGGCCGAACAACCCGGTGTTGTCTGGATCGAAAGCGTCGAAGTCTTGCGCAGCTCCAAGTTCTGAGTGCAGGTCAGCCCCGCGCGCGCCTGCCACCCCGGCGCCCACCGGTTCGTGCGCCCGCCTCCATGGCAGCGCGCGAAGCTTCTGCGAAGCTCGCGCCGCTTTCCTTCATCGCGTCGAGCACCTTCGACAGCCCGATCCACGCACCACCATTGGGGTCGTGATTGAGCAGCAGATTGGCAGCGCGAATGGCCTCCATCTCGACCGAGCGCACCGGGTTCATGATAGCGCTGGTCATGCCTGCGCCGATCGCCATTGGCAGAAAGGCCGCATTCACCCCGTGCCGGTTGGGCAGGCCGAAACTGATATTCGAGGCGCCACAGGTCGTGTTGACGCCAAGTTCCTCGCGCAGACGACGCACAAGGGCAAAGACCTGGTGCCCCGCTGTCGCCATCGCGCCGATCGGCATGACCAGCGGGTCGACGACGATATCATGCGCCGGAATGCCGTAATCCGCCGCGCGCTCGACGATCTTCTTGGCTACGGCGAAACGCACCTCCGGGTCCTCGGAAATCCCGGTGTCGTCATTGGAAATCGCCACGACCGGCACATTGTATTGCTTGACCAGCGGCAGGATCGCCTCCAGCCGCTCTTCCTCGCCCGTGACCGAGTTCAGCAACGGGCGGCCCGATGTCGCTTCCAGCCCGGCCTTGAGCGCCTCGGGCACAGACGAATCGATGCAGAGCGGCACATCGACCAAAGCCTGCACCCGCGCGCACAGTTCGCGCATCAGCGGCGGCTCGACAAAGTTGTTGTCGGCATAACGCGGGTCCTCGGCCATCTTGTTCGAGAACACCGCGCCGGAATTGATATCCAGCACCATGGCACCGCAGGCAACCTGTTCGAGCGCATCGCGCTCGACCGTCGAGAAATCGCCGGCTTCCAGTTCGGCGGCGAGTTTCTTGCGCCCAGTCGGATTGATGCGCTCGCCAATGACGCAAAAAGGCTCGTCAAAGCCGATGACCACTGTTTTCGTGGCCGATTCGATGACAGTGCGGGTCATGTATGCTCCGGTTGTTCGATGGCAGGGCATGCCGAAGCGCCGCCATGGGCGCGGGTCCACTCTGCATTTGATTTGATCCCGCCCAGCGGGAAGAAATGCAGTCGTTCGACCGCGAAATCCGGGTGCGCGACCTTGTGATTGGCCAGATCGCGCACCAGATCAGTCGGCTCGAACGGCAGCAGCAGCTTCGAGACATCGCGCGCGCGTTTCTGGAGCACGCGCAGCGACGGCCCCACCCCGCACGCAATGGCGAATTTGATCAGCGTCTGCAGTTTTGCAGGCCCGGCGATGCCGAGGTGCACTGGCAGATCCACCCCTTCGCGGCGCAGCGAGCGCGTCCAGTCGATGATCGGCGCGGCCTCGAAGGCGAATTGCGTCACGATTGCCATCTCTATGCCATGGGCGCGGGCGAATTCTTCCTTTGCGCTCAGCGCCGCCATCAGCGCATCCTGTCCGCCCGATGCGTCGATATCGCGGTTGCCCTCGGGGTGTCCCGCCACATGCAGCCGCCGGAAATCGTCAAACAGCCCCGTTTCCAGCAATTGCATGGAATTGTCATAGGCGCCCTTGGGGGTGCTCACCCCACCGCCCAGCATCAGTGCCTCCCGCACATCGGCCTCACCCTGATAGCGCGCCACCCAATCGGCCAGTTCGCGCTTGTCGGCGATGATCCGCGCCGGGAAATGGGGCATCGGCTCCATGCCCTCGGCCCGCAGCCGCGCGGCGGTCGCGACCATATCCGCGATTGGCGTGCCATCGATATGCGCGATATAGACGCGCGTGCCCTGGGGCAGCAGCGCGCGGAAATCGGCGATTTTCTCGGCAGTGCGCGGCATCACCTCCATAGAGAAACCCTGCATCAGCGCAACAACCTCGGGGGTTGCGGCGGGCAGGTCGGATGCGGGCGCAGCGGGTCGCCGGAAGTTCAAAAGCGCCATCAGGGCCTCCAGGAATCGCGGTCGGGTCACAGGTCAGGGTCCGTCACGCCCAGCCATCATTGGCGATAAGCGCGCGCAGCCTGTCAGCGTCATACGCCGCTTCCAGATCGCGCGCGGTAGCTTTCGCGACATCTTCATCGCTGCCAGCGACCTCGACGGGCGCGGCCTTGCGCCATTCGGCCAGATAGGCGTCGGCGTCCTTGGCGCCGACCTTCATCGCGCAACGGTCAATCGCCTGCTCGAAGCGCTCGGCAAGCTGAATCTTCTGCGCCCGGCGCCCTTTGCCGACAATCACCTGCGCCGGAATATCGCGCCAATAGACGACCACCACCTGCGCCATGTCGCTGCCCCCTGTTACCTGTCATCTGCCCTTCCATACCTGAGCAGGCTGGCGAGTACAGCACAGCGCGCGACGTTTCGCGCGCGCGCACCGACGCGCTCAGAAGCGCCAGCCGCGCCCTGAAGGGGCGCGGCTGGTATCGCAGGCAAAGGCCCGGCTCAGAACCTGATATTGAGCCCCACGCGCGCCACAGTGACCGAGATCTTGTCAATCCCGCATCCGGGCGCCGTGCAGGCTGCGGATTGCACGCGATGCGGACCACAGGGCAGCGTATGCAGCACCTCCGCCTTGATACTCATCCGGTCGGTGAAGGCATGTTCCACCCCCAGACCCGCGACCGGCGCCAGCGTCCAGAACTTGCCCTGTGGGGCCGCGCCATCGACGCCCCCCTTGCCCGCGACCCGCGACGCGCCTGCCGTGCCATAGAACAGGGTCCGGCCCTGCGCATAGCCCAGCCGTGCACGCAGGGTGGTCATGCTGCTGATATCCGTCCGGCATCCGCTGGCTGAGCCACAATCGAACGAGGCGGTCGTATTGGCGGAACCGTTCATCCGCGCGATGGAATGGTCGAATTCGACCCCGTAGACCCAGTTGCCGCGCTGAAGGTTATAGCCAAGTGTCAGACCGCCCATCAGCCCATTCGAATGAGGCTTGGGGAAATTCGGGCCGCCAAGGGCACAATTCGGCCCTTCGCAATGTCGGCTGGAGCCCAGACCATAGCCCAGCACGACCCCGCCATAGGCGCCCTGCCATGAAAAGACAGGCGCCGGGGCATGAGTAGCGGGCGGAACGACTTCGGGCTCCGAGACCGCCCCCATCTTTCCGGCTGCCAGTGCCGTTGTCGTGGATATGGCCAGCGCCATGCCCGTCGTCAGTAGTAGCTTCATTCCATTGTCCCTCTGTCGCAATACCCGTTTGACGGCACCTATTGGTGCACGACTCAGCCATAGCGCGAGAAACCTTATGTTAAGGTTAATGGCCTACTAATTCCGGCACGATCCAGAGAGCCTGAGCATGACCCGACCCCGCCTCATTCAGACTGACGCAAGCAAAAGCTTGCCTAGAGCCCTGCTGTTGGCTAGTCTGAAGCCAACTTGAATTCGGAGGGCGAGCCATGACGCCCGAGCGTCCCGCCGGCGCGGGCGCTTCCTTGACCAAGACGCCCGGTCCGGCGCTGACCGCCGTGACCTCGACACCGGTGCAGGCCCCGCGCCACCCCAGAGCCAGAGCGCCCGAGCTTTATGCGGCGCTGGATCTGGGGACGAACAGTTGCAGAATGCTGATTGCGCGCCCCAAGGGGCCGCAATTTGAAGTCGTGGACAGCTTTTCCAAAGCAGTCGAACTCGGTACGGGGCTGAAAACCTCGGGGTTGCTGTCCTACAAACCCATGCAGCGCACGCTGCAAGCCCTGCGCATCTGCCGCTCGAAACTCGAACAGCATGGCGTGCGTAACATGCGTCTTGTCGCGACCGAGGCATGTCGGCGCGCGCGCAACAGCCATGAACTCATTCGCCGCGCCCAGCGAGAGACCGGGCTGCGGCTTGATATCATTTCCGCCGAAGAGGAAGCGCGGCTCGCCGTTGTCTCCTGCGCGTCGCTGGTTGCGCCCGAGACAGAGCAGCTTCTGGTCATCGATATCGGCGGCGGCTCGACCGAACTGGTCTGGATCGACCTGTCGCGCGTTGCCCCTGACCAGCGGCGCGCGGCGATTCTCGGCATGCATGCGGGCGCCTTCCTGCGCGAGGCCCTTCCGGGCCAGCCGCATGTGGTGGACTGGATCAGCGTGCCGCTCGGTGTTGCCACGCTCAAGGATTACTTCCGCGAGGTCGATGACGATGCCGCGCGATTTGCGCTGATGAGCTGGTATTTCGAGGAACAACTCGAAGCCTTCGCCCCCTATCGCGACGAGACGGCACACAAGGGTTTCCAGATCATCGGCACCTCGGGCACGATCACCACGGTCGCGGCCTCGTATCTCCGGCTCAAGCGATATGATCGCAACAAGGTCGACGGGCTGGTGATGAATTCGGGTCAGGTCGATAAGGTGATCCGCGAATATCTGGCCCTCGGCCCCATCGGGCGTCGGCAGGACCCGCGGATCGGGCGGGACAGGCACACGCAGATCATGTCGGGTGCTGCAATCCTCACTGCGCTGATGCGGATCTGGCCGACCGAACGCATGTCTGTTGCAGATCGGGGGCTACGCGAAGGGTTGCTCTATGCCCAGATGAGTCGCGATGGCGCGCTCACGCTCGATGCCTGAAGAAAGCCTCACAAGCCCATGAAGCCAAAGAATACATCCGGGCGGGGTCAGCGCGACCTCAAGGTCAAGGTCAAGACGGCGCGCGGGCGCAAACTCTCCTCGACCCGCTGGCTGGAGCGGCAGCTCAACGACCCCTATGTCGCGGCGGCGCGGCGTGAGGGGTATCGTGGTCGTGCGGCCTACAAACTTCTAGAGCTCGATGACAAATATCGCTTCCTCGTGCCGGGCGCGCGGGTGGTCGATCTGGGCTGCGCACCTGGCGGCTGGTTGCAGGTGGCCGTCAAGCGCGTGAACGCGCTGGGTGAGAAGCAGGGCAAACGCGTGGGGTCCGTGCTGGGCGTGGACCTGCAAGAGGTCGAACCGCTCGCCGGGGCCGAGACCCATGTGCTGGATTTCCTCGAGGATGGCGCCGAAGACAAGGTCAAGGCCTGGCTTGGCGGGCGCGCCGATGTGGTGATGTCGGATATGGCGGCGGCCTCTTCAGGGCACAAGCAAACCGACCACCTGCGCATCATGGCGCTCTGCGAGGCTGCCGCCTATTTCGCCTTCGACGTGCTCGACGAGGGCGGGACCTTCGTCGCCAAGGTCCTCGCTGGCGGCGCGGAGGGTGAATTGCAACAATTGCTCAAGCAGAATTTCAACAAGGTGGCAAATGTGAAGCCACCTGCCAGCCGAGCGGATAGCTCAGAGAAATATGTTGTAGCGCAAGGCTTTCGTGGGTGTTCTGAGAGGCACCCAGATGAATGAACCACGCTCCGGTGAACAGATTCTCAACATCCCGCTCCAGATGCAGGCTGAGATCTGTTTCATCGGGCATATCGAGAGTCCGTGGCAGAGCCGGTCCGACTGCCCGCGCAACTTGCGCGAAGCCCGCGAGCGCGGACAAGGCGCTGTGCTGCATGTTGCGCCATCCTTTCGTCCTGCGCTTGACGGCATCAAGACCGGTGATCTGCTGGTCGCACTCTACTGGATGCAAGAGGCAAGACGTGACCTGTTACGTCAGGTGCCCGGGCATCGTCCAGAGGGGGCAGGTACCTTCGCCTTGCGATCGCCTGCGCGCCCCAACCCGATCGGTATGGGTGTGGTGGAAGTGATGGAGATCGACCCAGACTCAGGCCGCATTACCATCGACGCGATTGATGCGCTCGACGGCACACCGCTGATCGACATCAAACCCCATATGGCGCTGGCCGATCGCGACGGCGGCTGATGGAGACATTGCTCAAAGCCCTTCTATTTGTCGCTGCCCTATGGGCCGCGCTTGTCGGGTTGATGGCGCTCTTGCAGACACCGATGCTCTTTCCGCGAAGCCTCGTGGCCCCGGCCCCCGCCCTGCCCGATACCACCGAACGGCTGCGCCTGACGCGCGAGGGAGGTATCGTGCTCGAAGGCGTGCGGATCGCAGGTCGCGCCCCGGAACGCCCGCTGCTGCTGGGCTTTGGCGGCAATGCCTGGAATGCCGAGGATGTTGCCCTCTTCCTGCACCGGATCGCGCCCGAGCATCCCGTGGCGGCCTTCCATTATCGTGGTTACGGGCCCAGCACGGGCCGCCCCTCCAGCGCAGCCCTTATCGAGGACGCACCTGCCATCCACGACCTGCTCGCGCCGGAAGCCCCACAGGGTATCATCGCGGTCGGCTTCAGTATCGGCAGCGGTATCGCGGCCCATCTGGCGGCGGAAAGACCCCTGTCCGGTCTCGTCCTCGTCACCCCGTTCGAGAGGTTGAGCGAAGTGGCGCGCGCAAGCTTTCCATGGGCGCCGGTGCGCCTGCTCTTCCGGCACGAGATGGACGCATTGGGTGCCTTGCGCGAAAGCCCATATACCCCCGTTGCGCTGATCGTGGCGGGCCGCGATACCATAATCCCACCGTCCCGCGCCGATGCCCTGGCGACCGAACTGGAGGCCGCCGGGCGCCCGGCCCGCAGCATGGTCACACTTGATGCCGGACATAATGACATCTATGGCCATCCCGATTTCGCGCGGCACCTGCGCGACGCCCTCGCGACTGTCATGGACTGACGCAGCGCCCCGAAGACGGTCAGCGCTACGTTACTCGCGGCCTATCCGCGGTTTCATCTTGCCAAAAACACTCGAATTCCACGGCTCAGAAGGAAACCGCCCATCGCGCCAAGCGACCCGCGGATCACGCGCGCGCGCGTTTTTCCAGATCTTCGGCCAGAGACTCGGCACGTGCCGCAAGCTCAGACAGCGAATCGGTGAGCGTATCGGGTACCACCGGCACCTCCACCTCGCGTGGGGCGGGTTCGGGACGAGAATGCAGCCGCGAGATCTCGTCACGCAAGCCGGCCACTTCCGCCTGCGCCGCGCGCAGGCGGTCCTCGCTTTCGGCCGTCTTGTCGGCCAGCATCAGCCCGGCCATCAACAGCATCCGCTCGGCCGGCACGCGCCCGATCTGGTTCAGGAGCGTGCGCGCCTCGGCATCGAGCATCTCGGCGGCGGCGCGCAGATACTCTTCCTCGCCGGGCTGGCAGGCGACAGTGAATTCCTTGTGGCCGATGGTGATGGTCTGATCAGCCATTACGCTCTCCCGCCGTGATCATGGGTTTCAACTCGCCCAGCACATCTTCCATCTCGGCCACTTCCGCTGCCCGCTCGGCGCGAAGGGCTTCAAGCTCGGCTGCCATCGAGCGATTGATGGTGCTGGGTTCGATCACCATCGCCTCGGAGCCCTCGCGCAACTGGCGATTGGCCTCGATCAGCTTGGTATTGGCCTTTTTCAGACGCAGCATCTCGAGGCTCTGCAGATCAAGCTGCTCGGTCATCCGCGCAAGCCGTCGCTCCAGCGTGGCGAAAGAGCTTTCCTGACGGTGGCGCACAGCATTGACGCGCTCGGAGAGCTGCGCATTGCGCGCGCGCTCGGCTTCGAGTTGACTGCGCAAGGTCTCTACCTCACTCGCATCGACCGGCACCTCTCGTGCCCGACCCAGCGCCTCGGCGCTGCGTGCGATCCTGTCCAATGCCCGCCCGAGCCTCTGTTCCACATCTGATATCGTGCTCATGCCTGTGTCGCTTTCTGCTACAAAGCTCTGCTTCTCGTTCGAGACGAATCGCCCAACCGCGCGCAGGGCGGGAAGACACGTCGGAAATCTATCCGCAAAGCGCGCATTTTCCAACATACCGGCACAGTATGCAGGGGCAAGCGCTGAAAATCCGCCCAGCATGCATTGGCTCATAGCAAATGGGCGGTGCCGACACACCGGAGCGCGGTGCGAATCAGCGTCCCTCGCCTGTACCAGACACCGCTTTAAAGCCGGTCGGGCGCGCCTGAAAGGCGCGCCCACTTTCGAAAAGGCTTGCAAATCCGGACCCTTGCAGGCCAGAAAGGGCGAACCCTGCCGGCCCGCGCCAGAGAGGAGCCATGCTGCCCAAACTCGCCTTCCTCGCTGGTGATGCGCCCGAGCCGCAATCGGCCCTGACAGAGTTGACCGCCCACTACCCCTGCGTGCCTGTTGGCGAGGCCGATATCATCATCGCGCTGGGGGGCGACGGGTTCATGTTGCAGACGCTTCATGCGACGCAGCACCTGGACACCCCAGTCTATGGCATGAATCGCGGGACAGTGGGATTTCTGATGAACGGCTATGGTGTCGAGGGGCTGATGGAGCGGTTGCGCGTGGCCGAACTGGCGGTGCTCAACCCGTTGCGCATGCGCGCCACCCGCAGCGACGGCACGGTTGCCGAGGCACTGGCCATCAACGAGGTTTCCCTGCTGCGGCAGGGCGCGCAGGCGGCCAAGCTGCGGATCATTGTCGACGGCAAGGAGCGGCTGGACGAGTTGGTCTGCGATGGCGCGATGCTGAGCACGCCAGCGGGCTCGACCGCCTATAATTACTCGGCGCATGGGCCGATCCTGCCAATCAACTGCGACGTGCTGGCCCTGACCCCGGTCGCGGCTTTTCGCCCCCGCCGCTGGCGCGGCGCGCTCTTGCCCAAGGCGTCGCATGTGCGTTTTGAAGTGCTTTCGCCCGAGCGCAGACCTGTCATGGCTGACGCTGACAGCCGATCGGTGCGCAATGTGGTGCGGGTGGATATCACTTCGGCGCAGGATATCGCACATAAACTGATGTTCGATCCCGGCCATGGGCTGGAAGAACGGCTGTTGCGCGAGCAATTTGTCTGAACGACCGTTTTCACTCGTTCGACAACGCGTTGCAGAGATTTTCCGATTGGCTCAGCCCGCGCGCGCCTCTCGCCGTTTGTGGAGCCAGTAGAGCAAGGGCGCAGCTATGCGGTTATAGCCAAACTCCGCAAGCTCACGCAGCACCGGGCGGTCGAGCAGGCGGGCGAGCCAGCGCATGCGGGGCAGTTCGCGCCACAGGATCAGGAAGGCCGGGAAACCCGACAGGATTTTCCCGTCACGCCGCGCATGAAAACGCCGCGTCGCCTGTTCCGATGTCAGGCCCCAATCAGCCGTATCGGTCTGGTGCAGGTCGATGAAGCGCAACGGTGCATCCGCGTCTTCGGCCTGTCTACGATAGGCCGCAATTTCGGCGGAGCAGATCGGGCAACGCCCGTTATAGAGAATTTCAATCTTTGCCATAACGGGCCAAATAGCGCCCTCCGCGAAGCGTCAAGAGGCCCCGCGCGGCAGTGGAGTGGCGTGATTGGTGTAGTCGGTCCAATCCTCGATATCGGGGTAGAATTGCCGCCGCCAGGCGCGCACCTTGGGGTTCATGTAGCGCCGGAAGAGCGGTGGGCACATGGCGAGCGTGGTCAATGCCGGGTAGCCGAAGGGCAGTTGCGGGGCCTCGGTCTCGTCATAGGTCTGCAAGAGCGGAAAGCGCCGGTCGGGCTTGTAATGGTGGTCGGAATGGCGCTGCAGGTTGATCATCAGCCAGTTTGACGCCTTGTGCGACGCGTTCCAGCTATGATGCGGGCGGACGGGCTCATATTTGCCATCTCCCAAATAGCGCCGCGTCAGCCCGTAATGTTCGATGTAATTCGTCAGTTCCAGATGCCAGAAGGCCACGGCCGCTTGCCAGACGAACAGCACCAGCCCCCACAATCCGCCAATCGCCAGCGCCAGCGCGAGGCAGACGAGTTGCAACACGGCAAAGCGCCAGAACGGGTTTGAGCGGTGCCACCATGGCAGACCCTTGCGTTTCAGCATGGCCGCTTCGGCGCGGAAGGCCGAGGGCGGGCAGTCGCGCAGCACGCGGAAGAAATAGCTGATGAAGCCTTCGTTGTAGCGGGCTGTCACCGGGTCGCGCGGGGTGCCGACATAGCGGTGATGAACCTGCAAATGTTCGGAGCGGAAATGCGAGTAGAGCACGGTCGCCAGCAGCAGATCGGCGAGCCAGCGCTCAAGCGGGGGCTTCTGGTGCATCAACTCATGCGCGTAGACGATCCCGATCACACCGGTCATCACCCCCAGCCCGAAAGCGACGCCCAGATCCTCATACCATGTATGGCCCGCGGCCTGCGTAAGATACCAGAGCACACCGAAGATGGTAACGAACTGGATCGGGAACCAGACCATCGTGATCAGCCGATACCAGAACAGCGCGGTCACAGGGGTTTCGGTTTGCGGGTTGTCCGTGTCCAGCCCGGTCACGAAATCGATCAGCGTGAAGGCCCACCAGCCATAAGCCACGGCCAGCATGAACCACCAGCCCCCCCAGAGCGCCGAGAGCCAGACCATCGGCACGAAGCCGAGCGAGACCCAGAAGGGCACGGCAGAGGAAAACCGGAGTAACTGCTCAGGGGTCATGGCGGGCGCTCTTCTTGGCGTTTCGCGAAAGAGTATAGCCCAATTCGCGCGCCCTGACAGCCCTGCCCGCCTGCGACAGATCAGACCTTGTTTTGCCCGACCAACCCCTCCATGAGCGAGGGTTGCACGACCTCGATCCAATAGCCATCCGGGTCGAGGATGAAAGCGATCTCCTTCATGCCACCCTCGCCCAGCCGCTTCTGGAAGCGCACCCCCATGGCCTCGAACCGCGCGCAGGCGGCTGCGATATCGGGCACGGCGATGCAGATATGGCCGAAGCCCTTGGGCTCGGAATTCCCCGAATGCATGGTGCTGTCATCATCCTCGCTGCCCCAGTTATGGGTCAGCTCCAGCAGCCCCGCACGGCTGAAGGTCTGCGACAGAGAACCATCGGCGCAGTCAGCATGGCCACGCGGTTGCAGGAAATAGAGCGAGAAACGGGCCTGATCGAAATCAAGCTGCGTGACGAGGCGAAAGCCCAGCACATTCTGGTAGAAGTCAAGCGAGCGCTTGGGGTCCTTGATGCGCAGCATGGTATGGGTGAGCACGAAATCATTGGTCGCAGTCAGGTCGTTTTCCATGAAACCTCCTTATAGCGGGGTGAAGTGATGGGCCGCCAGCGCATGCGCCTTGCGCATCAGCGTCGGTAATTGGGCGGGGTCGAACTCCTCCGCCGCGATGAAATGCCCCTCTGTGGCGAGCGGCAGGCGCGCGACGCGCAGGCTCAGGCGCAGGTGGAAATGGGTGAAGGTATGGCGCACTTCTGCGCCTGCATCCTGCCAGTCAGCGGGGATCGGCGGGGCCTCGACCGGCGCCGCTTCGCGCCAGTCAGTGCCGGGCCAGCCCAGCGTTCCGCCCAGAAGTCCCCGGTCGGGCCGGCGCTCCATCAGCCATGCCCCATCGGCGCGCTGGCCGATATAGGCGATGCCGAAGCGCACGGGCTTGGCGGCCTTGCGGGTTTTCTGCGGCAGGCGCGTGGCCGTGCCGGCCGCGCGCGCAGTGCAAGGCACGCGCAGCGGGCAGATGCCGCAGGCGGGGTTTCGCGGCGTGCAGATGGTGGCGCCAAGGTCCATGACCGCCTGCGCGTAATCACCGGGGCGCATCTGGGGCGTCAGCCGGGCCGCATGGTCGATAAGGATCGGCTTGGCAGCAGGCAGGGGCGTGTGCTCGTCAAAGAGCCGCGCCATGACGCGCTCGACATTGCCATCGACCACTGTCTCGGGCGCGTCAAAGGCAATCGCGGCAATGGCCGAGGCCGTGTAGGGGCCAATGCCGGGCAATTCCATAAGCTCCGCGCGCGTCCGGGGAAACCCGCCCATCGCCGCAACCGCCCGCGCGCAACGCATCAAGTTGCGCGCGCGGGCGTAATATCCAAGCCCGGCCCATTCCGCCATCACCTCGGCGTCATCCGCCGCCGCCAGCGCCTCGACAGTCGGCCAGCGCGCAGTGAAACGCTCGAAATAGCCCTTTACGGCGGCCACTGTGGTCTGTTGCAACATCACCTCTGACAGCCACACTCGGTAAGGGCCCGCACGCGCCCCGCTCTGTGGCGGCACCCGCCACGGCAGCATCCGCGCATGGCGGTCATACCATTCCAGAAGCAGCGGCGCGATCTCGGCAGGGGCAGCAGTGTCACGCATGATTTATCCTGAGATCTTTCGAAACATCACCCTCGCCTCTGGCGCTCGATCCATGAGAGGGTAAACTGATGGTCAGCACCTGCAAGGGATGATCGGCATGACGCGCAAATCCCCACGACCCGAGGCCACGACCCGCCGGAAACGCGGTTTCGAGGGGGCAGGCAAGCTCGTCTCGGGCCAGATTCGCAAGGCGGGCGAGGCGCGTGGCTTTGCTGTCTCGCGCGTGTTGACCCATTGGCCCGAGATTGCGGGCCGTGAGATCGCTGCGCAATGCCGCCCGGTGCGGATCAGCTACGGCAAGGGCGGCATGGGGGCCACGCTCACGCTTCTGACCACAGGCGCCGCAGGTCCGATGCTGCAGATGCAACTCCCGGCGCTGCGCGAAAAGGTCAACGCCTGCTACGGCTATAACGCGATTGCGCGCATAACCCTGACCCAGACTGCGCCCATGGGCTTTGCCGAGGGGCAGGCGCAATTCGCGCCTGCCCCTCGTGCCAAACACCCCAAGGCCCCTGCACCCGAAATACGCCAGCGCGCACAGGGCGTGACACGCGGCATAGAGGATGACAGCTTGCGCGCGGCCCTTGAACGTCTGGCCGGGAATGTCCTATCCAAGGCACAGAATTCGAAAGGAACGCCCACATGAACAGATTTCTTCTGCCCGCCATAGCCCTTGTCGCGGCACTCGGGGCGGCAGGATGGTGGTTCACCAATCAGCAGGGCGACACACCTGCCACTGTGGCCACAGTCACCGCGGATGGGGCGCTCCATACGCCCCAACCGCTCGACTTTCCGCTGGGCAACCTGGATGCGCCAGTGACCGTCATCGAATACTCCTCGCTGACCTGCCCGCATTGCGCGACTTTCAATCAGGGTGTTTTCCGGCAGATCGAGGAAGAGTTCATCGACACCGGGCGCATCCTCTATATCAAGCGCGAAGTCTATTTCGACCGGCCCGGCCTCTGGGCGTCGATGGTGGCCCGGTGCGGTGGTGGCGAGCGCTATCATGGCATGCTCGATCTGATTTATCAGACCCAGGACCATTGGGCGGGCACCAATGACCCGGCCGAGATCGCCAACCGCCTGCGCCGTCTCGGCCGTCAGGCCGGGATGAGCGACGAGCAGGTGAATGCTTGCCTTGAGGATGGCGAGAAAGCGCTGGAGCTGACCGAGTTCTATCAGATCAATGCCGAAGCCGATAATATCAGATCAACGCCGAGTTTCGTGATCAATGGCACGCTCTATTCTAACATGTCCTTTGCGGATTTCTCGCGCATCCTGAACGAAAAACTGGAAAGCTGAGCAAGATGAAAGGCCCGCTTGACGGCTTGCGCGTGGTCGAACTCGCGCGCATTCTGGCCGGCCCATGGGCCGGGCAGGTCCTTGCTGATCTTGGTGCCGAGGTGATCAAGGTCGAATCGCCCGAGGGCGATGACACCCGCCGCTGGGGCCCGCCTTTCATCGACCGCGAGGGCACGCCGGAGGCCGCGTATTTCCACGCCACCAATCGCGGCAAATCCTCGGTCACGGCCGATTTCCGCACCGATGCGGGGCTCGCAAAGACCCGGGCGCTGATCGCAGATGCGGATATCGTGATCGAGAATTTCAAGCTCGGGGGGCTTGCGAAATTCGGCCTCGACTATGCCAGCCTCGCCCCCGATCACCCGAAGCTCATCTACTGCTCGATCACAGGCTTTGGTCAGACCGGGCCGTATGCGCATCGGGCCGGGTATGATTACATCATCCAGGGCATGTCGGGGCTGATGTCGGTGACAGGGCCAGCCGATGGCATGCCGCACAAGGTCGGCGTGGCGGTGACGGATATCATCACCGGCATCTATGCGAGCACCGCCATTCTGGCAGCCCTACAGGCGCGGCATGTGACCGGGCGCGGGCAGCATATCGACATGGCGCTGATGGATTGCGCGGTCGCGATCATGGCCAATCAGGCGATGAACTATCTCGCGACCGGTTCGGCACCAGGGCGGCTGGGCAATTTCCACCCCAATCTCGCGCCCTACCAGGTCGTGCCCTGTACAGACGGCCATATCATCATCGCAACCGGCAATGACGGGCAGTATAAGCGGCTCTGCGGCGTGCTGGGTTGTGACGAACTGGCCCGCCACCCCGATTACCTGACCAATGCCGCGCGGGTCGCCAATCGCACCGCGCTATCGGACCTGATCTGCGCGCGCACGAGTGCATGGGACATGGCCGCGCTGCTGACCGCCTGCGAGGCGGCAGGCGTGCCTGCCGGGCCGATCAATGACATGGCGCAGGTCTTTGCCGATCCGCAGGTGGTTGCGCGCGGGCTGGAGTTGCAGATGGGCGGGCTCAAGGGCGTGCGCTCACCGTTCAACTTCTCCGAACCCTACCCCCGGCCCGACCACCCCGCCCCAAAGCTCGGCCAGAACGACCCAAGCTGACCCCACCGCCCGCGGCACAGCCCGCGGGCCGCAGGTCCCGCGCGGGCCGCGGGGGCTCGATGCCCCCAAGGCCCGCCCCCGCTCACGCAGAACGCGCGTCGAGAATTTCGCGCAGCTTGTCTTCAACACGCTGCGGCTGCGAAAACTCCAGCCGGACAGGCAGGGTCAGCACCTTGGCCCGGAACCGACCGGGCAGGCGCACGGCATCCTTCTCGGTCGTCACCAATTGTGCGCCCAACGCCTTGGCCTCGAACTCAAGCCGCGCCATGAGTGCGTCGGTCAGCGGCTGGTGATCGCTCAGCGCCTCTGCACGCAGCAGATCCACCCCCTCGGCGCGCAGCGTCGCAAAGAATTTCTCCGGCCGCCCGATCCCGGCAAAGGCCAGCACTCTCAGCCCGCGCCAGTTCATCCCCATGGCCAGCGGGTGTAACGCGCCCTCGATCAACGGTACGCCGCCCAGGTCCGAGCGCGCGCGAAACCCCGCAAGCTGGGACTCACTTCCGATGCTCAGCACCATATCCGCCCGCGCCAGCCCCGCCGCGACCGGCTCGCGCAACGGCCCGGCAGGCAGGCAGCGGCCATTGCCGAAACCCACCCCGGCATCGACCACCACCAGTGACAAATCCTTCACAAGCGCAGGGCTCTGAAAGCCGTCATCCATCACCAGCACATCCGCCCCCGCCGCAACGGCGGCCCGCGCGCCATCGGCCCTGTCGCGCGCCACCCAGACCGGAGCAAAGGCGGCCATCAGCAGCGGCTCATCGCCCACGTCATCCGCGCCATGCTGCCGCTCTTGCACCTGCACGGGTCCAATGATCCGCCCGCCATAACCGCGCGAGAGCACATGCGGACGCGCGCCCAGCGCCTGCAGCATCTGTACCAACGCGATCACGGTCGGAGTCTTGCCCGTGCCACCGGCATTGAGATTGCCCACGCAGATTACCGGCACCGGCGCGCGCCAGCCCCCCCCACGCGCCACCCGCCGTGCCGTTACTGCAGCATAAAGCGCACCGAAGGGAGCCAGCACCCGCGCGGCCAGCGTGGGTGCCTCGGGCGGTGTGAACCAGAAGCCCGGCGCGCGCATCAGCCTTCAGCCTGTCTCTTGCAGGCAGTCACAAGCGTGGACAAGACAGCTTCGGTCGCCTCGGCCCCTTCGGCGATCACCTGCCAGCCGCGATTGGCCATATCCGCCGCCTGCTCGGGCCGGAGCGCACCGCCGATGGCCGGACCCAGCGCCTCGGGCCCCTGCACCATCCGCGTGGCGCGCGCCTGCCGCAGCAGATCAAACGCCTCGGCATGGCGTCCGAACATACGGCCGTGGACAATCGCGCAGCCGAGCCCCGCCGCTTCCATCGGGCTGACCAGCGCCCCATCGCCCCCAAGCGAGCCGCCGATATAACAAGCCACGGCCAGCCGATACCACAGCCCGCGCTCGCTTTCCGTGTCGACGATATAGACTTGCGTCTCTGGGGTCACCAGATCATCCTCCGACCGCAAAGCCGTGCTGAACCGGGATCGCAAGGCCGCCTTCAACGCGGCGCCGCGCTGCAAATCGGCAGGATGCAGCAGCAGCACCAATCGGTGCGAATCGCGCAGCGCCTCACCATGCGCGGCGATCACCATCTCCTCCTCGCGCTCGGGGACGTGGGTGGCGAACCACATCGTCCGGTGGCGAAACGCCTCGGCCAGTGCCTCGCGCTCGGCCTCATTGCAACCAAGTGCGGCCGGGGTGACCGAAAGCCTGCCCGCGCGCATCAGAACCTCCTCGCGCATCCCGTAACCCGACCAGTCTGACCGTATGGCATCGTGGGGCAGGAACACATGGTCAACCCGCCGCAGCACAGACCGCCGATGACCCGGCAAGCGCCCCCAACCCGAGGCCAATCGCGGGACCGCCATATCGGCCAGACAGATGACAGTGCCACAGGATGAGAGTGCCGAAATCATACCGCCCGGGATACGCCGCGCAGTGGAGAGGAAAGCCGCTGGCGGAAGCTGCGCAGCAAGCGCATGCGCAAACCCCGCATCATCGGGCTCAAGCGCAAGTTCGATGCGCCCCGGCAAGTCTGGCAGGGGCTCCATCCCGGCCGGGTGCGAAACCAGCACCGACAGCCCTTGCCCCTCCTGCAACAGGATCTCCGACAGCGCAGCAAGGCGTTGGGTCCCGCGCGCATTGTCGCAATGCAGCCAGATCAGCGGGCTGCGCAGCGCAGCACAGGCCGGCGGCAGCGCCGCGCGACCTCCCTTCGCCAACATCTGAAGCCGCTTGGTCAGACCCTGCACGATACCTCCCCCAGCACCCCGGGCGCGCGCCAGCGCGTCCGGCCCGGCAGACTTGCACCGGAACAGGCCAAGGCATTGGCGCAGCATGTCATGTGATAACCTCCAGGTTCCCTGCACTTGTGTTACTGCAAATTGCGCAAGCGATGGAACCGCTTTCGGCGCATCTCCCCAGCGCTTCGCGACTCACATGACAAGCGGCAAACGACGCGTCACATGAATGCACCCATGCAAAACTGCCTTTTGGGTGGCGGGTGCCAATGCGTCAGGCGCAGGTTCATCCGCCCTTTGCAGCGTGCCCGCCTACCCGGCGCCGCATCAATTCCGCGTGCATCACAGGTCCCGCGGCGATCACCCCGGCGCTGCGTGGCTCGGGGGTATCGAAGCGCAACGCGGCGCCACACCCGTCGCTAACCACCCCGCCTGCCTCGGCGATCAGCAGAGTACCCGCGACGCTGTCCCAATGCCATGTCGGGCGCAGGGTCAGCATTGCATCGAACTGCCCTTCGGCCACCAGCGCCATCCGCCAGGCCAGCGAGGGTCGGAAATGACGTGTGACATTCGGCACGCCTCCAGGCCAGTGTTCCGGCGCGAGTTGCGGGCGCGCGACCAACAGGTCGGCCCCGGTCACCTGCGCGCGCGCGCTCACCGATATCGCCTCGCCGTTGCGAAAGGCTCCGGCGCCACGCGCCGCCGTGTAGCACAGATCACGCAGCGGCAGGTAAATGACCGCCGCCACGGGCATGCCCTGTTCGACCACCGCCAGCGCATGAGCGAATCCTGTCTGCCCATCGAGATACGCCCGGGTGCCGTCGATCGGGTCGATGATGAACCGCCGCCCGCCTGCGCTCAGGGCCTGGGCGCTTTCCTCAGACAGCCAGCCATATGCGGGCCGGGCGCGGCGCAGCTTCTCGCGCAGCATCTCGTCGATCTCGAGATCGGCCTGCGAGACCGGTCCCTGCCCCTGCCCTTTGTCCCAGACGCGCGGTTCCCTGCCGAAATGCCGTTTCGCGATCACCCCCGCTGCCTCGGCAGCAGCCACCAGCAGCGCCAGATCATCACTCTCCGGCAAGCGTCATCCCCTCTACCAGCAGTGAGGGCACGACCGAGGTCAGATGGTCACGCGCATCATTGGCCGGGATGATCCGGCCCAGCATCTCGCGCAGATTGCCCGCGATGGTGCATTCATTCACCGGATAGGCCAGTTCGCCATTCTCGACCCAGAACCCGCTGGCGCCGCGCGAATAGTCGCCAGTGGTGGAATTGATCGTCGAGCCGATCAGCGAGGTCACCAAGAGCCCCGTCCCCATCTCGGCCAGCAACTCCGCGCGCGAGCGTGTCCCTTGTGTCAGGATCACATTGGAGGTCGAGGGCGTTGGCGGGGCCGAGGGGCCGCGCACGGCATTGCCGGTGCTCTCCAGCCCCAGTTTGCGCGCTGTGGCCAGATCAAGGACCCAGCCCTGCAACACCCCATCCGCCACAAGATCTCGCATGCGACTGGGCAGCCCCTCGGCATCAAAAGGCCGCGAGCCCGAGCGACGCGGGCGCAGCGGGTCTTCGCGCAGGCTGATGCCTGCGGGCAGCACCGCCTCGCCCAGCGCATCGCGCAGCCAGCTTGAACCGCGCGCGATTGCAGAGCCATTGATCGCGCCCAGCAAATGCCCGATCAACGAACCCGCGATGCGTTCGTCATAGAGCACCGGAAATGCCCCCGTGCGCGGCCGTCGCGCGCCGTGGCGTGCGACGGCGCGCTCTGCAGCAAGGCGGCCGACCTCTTCGGGCGATGGCAGATCCGCCTGAAAGATCCGGCCCTCGGCGCACCAGTCGCGCTCCATGCCGGTGCCTTCGCCCGAGATCGCGACGCAGGAGGTATGCCGCGAGGTACGCGCATAACCGCCAGAAAACCCGTTCGAAGCGGAGAGCCACACGGCCTGAACCCCATAAGCGGCCGAGGCCGATTGCACCTGCGTCACACCATCCACGGCCATCGCTGCGGCCTCGGCGCGGCGGGCATCTTCTTCGAGCGTGGCAGGGTCGGGCTCGGGGGCTGTGTCGAACAGCTCCAACCCCTCTGCCGAGCGGTTCGCGGCAAGCTGGCCCGGATCAGCGAGCCCGGCATAGGGGTCCTCGGGCGCCTCGCGCGCCATGGCGACGGCGCGTTTCGCCATCGCCTCGAGCGTTTCGGGGCGGGTGTCTGAGGAGGAGATGCAGGCCTGCCGCTGACCGATGAACACCCGCAACCCGATATCGAGCCCCTCTGCGCGCTCGGCATGCTCCAGCCCGCCCTTGCGCACATCGATCGAGACCGAGCGCCCTTCGATGGCAATCGCATCCGCCGCCTCGGCGCCTGCCGCTTTCGCGGCGGCGAGAAGCGCCTCGGTCACGGGCGCAAGCGGCGCAGTGTGATGGCCATCAGCCATGGCAGGACCCCCTGTCGTCTTGTCCGTCATGGCACCGATCTAGCCTGCTCTGGAGAGGTTGGAAATGGGCCAGCTCCATTTTTCCGGGGAAGCATCTCGGTGCTGCGCTTTGCGCAAGCTTCGGGTCGCCTGAGGACACGCATTAGGACAGGAACGGGAGCGAGCACAATGGAATTGCGCTATGTTCACCCTGACCCTTGCCCTGCTTGTCTTCCTGCTGCCGCTGGCCTGGAGCCCCGGCCCCGGCAACATGGTCTTCGCGGCTATCGGCGCGCGTGAAGGGCTGGCGGCAAGCTGGCCTGCAAGCCTTGGCTATCACCTCGCGACGTGGGTTGTGACAGCGGCCATCGGGTTGGGCTTCGCCACGATCACGCAGGCGGCACCGGGGCTTATGCGACTGATCTCGCTGGCTGGCGCGGGCTACGTGCTCCGGCTCGCTTGGCGGTTCTGGCAGGCTGGGCGGCTCGGGGCGATGGCGCCGACAGGGGCGCGCACAGGCATTGGCGACGGCGCGGCGCTGCTGCTCTTCAACGCCAAGGCCTATGTCATCATCGCCGCCATGTTCAGCCAGTTCCTGCCAGCCGATGCCGACTGGCGGCTGGTGCTTTGGATCACGACCGTCTTCACATTGCACAACCTGCTTGCCTTCACCTGCTGGACATGGGCCGGGGATGTGATCCTGCGACGATATCGCACCCCGCGCTCCGCACGGCTACTCAATCGGGTTTGCGGGCTATTGCTGGCCGGAATCGCGCTCTGGATGGCGCTGCGATAGAGCGCGCGCCGCGCCACCCATGCGCCACGCGGGCGGGTGGGTGG
>SLJW01000013.1 GCA_007134865.1 Paracoccaceae bacterium
CGCTTTTTTCCGCGACAGCGTCTATCAACCCGGGCTACGCTCAGCCCAACCGGCAAAGATTTTCTCCAGCGCAACAACCACGTAGTAGAGCACGATCCCGAGGAAGGCGAGCGCGATCAGAACCGCGAACATCAGTGGAAAGTCGGAATTGGTGCGCCCGGAATCGAACAACGCGCCAAGGCCGCGGCCATGGGGGCTGACGATCTCCATCAGATTTGTGCCGATGAAGGCCAGCGTCACTGCCACTTTCAGCGCCCCGAAAAATTCCGGTAGCGTCTTGGGCAGCGCGATCTTCCAGAAAATCGTCGCCTGGCTGGCGCCGAGCGCGCGCAGGATGTCGCGATATTCAGGCTCCAGCGTTGACAACCCGATCGAGACCGAGACCGCAATCGGAAAGAAGGAAATCATGAAGGCCAGCAGCACTGTGTTGAAATCATGCTGGCCCACGAACATCAGCGCGACGATAGGCACCACGGTCGCCTTGGGAATGGCGTTGAATCCCACCAATAGCGGATAAAGCGCATCGCGCATGATCCGCGAGAAGCCCATGATCATGCCCAGAATCGTGCCGAAGATCACCGCCAGCAACAGCCCCACCACCGTGCGCCAGAGAGTCTGCCAGCCCATGGTCAGGAACAGGTTCCAATGACGCTGATAGGCGGGCGGCAGGTCCGAGGGCGCGGCCATCTTGAATGTTGGCCAGCCATAGAACCAGACCAGCCATTCCCAGAAGGCCAGAAACAGGATGATCGCAAGAATCGGCACGCCGATGCTGCGCAAGGTGTTCTGCGCGGTCATGGCTGCGCCTCCTCGGCGGGCGCGCGGCCCTGTGCGATCTCGATCTGGTGGCGCAGGATGTTGAGTTGCTCCGCCGCCTCGGGCGTGTAGAGGTCATCGAGCGTGCGCGGCCCGTGTTTGGGCACGTTCAGCACATATTGCGTGCGCGCAGGACGTCCCGAGAGCACCACCACCTGATCGGCCAGAAAGATCGATTCGCGCAGGTCATGCGTGATCAAGACGCCGGTGAAAGGCTCGCGTTCCTTGACCGCATGCATGGTCATCCACAGATCCTCGCGGGTAAAGGCATCGAGCGCACCGAAAGGTTCGTCAAGGATCAGCACCTCGGGCTGGTGGATCAGCGCGCGGCAGAGCGAGGCGCGCTGGCGCATGCCGCCTGAGAGTTCCGAGGGGCGCTTCTCCTCGAACCCCTCTAGCCCGACCAGCGACAGCAGGAACCGCGCGCGTTCCTCGGCCTGTTTCTTCGAGAGTTTGGTCGGCACGATCTCGAGCGGCAGCAGCACATTCTTCAGAATCGAGCGCCATTCCAGCAGCACCGGGTTCTGAAACGCCATGCCCACGGTCGCCCGCGGCCCCTTGACGCGTTCGCCATGCAGCCAGACCTCGCCCTCATCGGGTTTCATCAGCCCGGCGATAAGCCGCGTCAGCGTGGATTTGCCGCAGCCCGAGGGGCCGACGACAGCAACGAAACCGCCTTCGGGTACGGCGATTTCCAGCCCGTCAAGGACCGGCAGCGGGCCGGAGTCGGTCTGATAGGCGTGGCGCACACCCTTGATCTCGATGAGGTTCTGCATGGGGTCTTTTTCAGAAGATTTCCAAGGGAGGGCGCGCGCTTCGCGCGCGCGCCCGAGTAGTTCAGGCGCGGTTATCACTCGAGAGGGAAGCCACCCTCGGGCAGGAACGCGTCCGTAAAGAACATGCTCGCATCCGGCTCGTTCTGATACTCATAGGTGAGCCTGATCTGCTCGATGGAATTGGCGAAGCGATCCGCGTCAATGGTGCCCATGCCATTGGCCAGCACCCAGTCGGTCACGATGTTGTCGCGCAGCGCAAGCTCAAGGCGGCGCAACTCAAGCTCGACATCCATCGCCGGGTTGAACGGCACGATGGCCTCGACTGCCGCCGCCGGGTCGGCGATGGTGTCGATCACACCCTTGGCCACAGCCTCCAGAAAGGCCGACACTGCATCGGGGTTGGCTTCGGCGAAATCGGTATTGACGATGATCACATTGCCATAGAGGTCGACCCCGTGATCAGCCATCAGGATCACCGAGATATCGTCCTCCGGCACACCAAGGCGCGAGGTATTCAGGAAGGAGGTGAAGCTGAAGCCTGTCACGGCATCAACCGTGCCTTCGGCGAGCGAGGGCTCGCGGGTCGGGAAGCCCACCGGCTCGATGGTGACGGTCGATGCGTCAATGCCCGTTTCGGCCACGAAAATCGGCCATTGCGCAAAAGCCCCGTCAGGGGGCGGCGCGCCGAGGGTACGGCCTTCTAGGTCCAATGGCTCTTCCACCCCGAGCGAACGGCGGCCCACGATGGCGAAGGGCGGCTTGTCATAGACCATCATCGCGCCGATCACGGGTGCGTCGGGGTTCTGGTCCAGAAACTTGATCAGACTGTTGATATCGGCAAAACCGATTGGGAAAGCCCCGGTCGCCACTTTCGGAATGGCATCAAGACTGCCCTGCCCGGCGGTGATCTCGACCTCTAGCCCGGCATCGGCGAAATAGCCCTCCTGAATGGCCACGAAATAGGGCGCGGACGGCCCCTCGAAGCGCCAGTCGAGCGCAAAGGGCATCGACGTCTGGGCGTGGGCAGCGACTGCAACCGCGCTCAGCCCGATTGCAGTGAAAATCGTGCGTTGGATCATCGGAACCTCTCCCGTGTTGGACTCTGATCTCTCCCTAGGCGCTTGCTCCGCAAGAGTCATCGGATGCCAAGCACTGCTCTGGAGCTTGCCCCAAAGCTTGCCGCATTCTTGAGCAGTGGCGCACAAAGCGCAAGAATATTAAGCGATAACGCGGCGTTTTCGCAGGCAGTTTGCGCGGTTTTTCAGCTTGCACCCGCTATGATCCTGCGAGACCCTAGCCAAAAGACGCGGGGAGCGGAGGGCTACGCATGGAGGATTTCGGGAGTTACGATTACGTCATCATCGGTGCAGGCTCGGCGGGATGCGTGCTCGCCAACCGTCTCAGCGCCAATCCCCGCACGCGTGTGCTGCTGCTCGAGGCAGGCGGGTCGGATCTCTATCACTGGGTGCATATTCCGGTGGGCTATCTCTATTGCATCGACAATCCGCGCACCGACTGGTGCTATCGCACCGCGCCCGAGCTGGGGCTGAACGGGCGCAGCCTGCTCTATCCGCGCGGGCGCGTGCTGGGCGGGTGTTCGTCGATCAATGGCATGATCTATATTCGCGGGCAGGCTGCCGATTATGACGGCTGGCGGCAGATGGGGTTGACCGGCTGGGGCTGGGACGATGTTCTGCCCTATTTCCTGAAATCCGAGGATTATTACGCCGGGCCGGTTCCGGGCCAGCATGGTGCAGGCGGGGCCTTCCGCGTCGAAGAGCAGCGTTTGCATTGGGAGATTCTCGACGCCTGGAAAGACGCGGCCATCGCGGCGGGCATTCCGGCAACGGCGGATTTCAACCTCGGCGACAATTTCGGTGTCGGTTATTTCAAGGTCAACCAGCGCGCCGGGCTGCGCTGGTCGGTCGTGCGCGGCTTTCTGCGCCCGGCTATGAAGCGTCCCAATCTGCGCGTGCTGACCCATGCCCAGAGCGACGGGCTGATCCTGCATGGCCGTCAGGTGGCAGGTGTGCGGTTTTCTCATCGCGGCGCGCAGGCGCAGGCGCGTGCGGCGCGCGAGGTGATCCTTGCCGCTGGGGCGATCAA
>SLJW01000140.1 GCA_007134865.1 Paracoccaceae bacterium
GCCTCACCCTCTACGACACCACGCTGCGTGACGGGCAGCAGACGCAGGGCGTGCAGTTCTCGACCACCGAGAAACAGGCCATCGCGGCGATGCTCGACAGCCTCGGTATCGACTATATCGAGGGTGGATGGCCCGGCGCGAACCCGACCGATAGCGAGTTTTTCGCCAATCGCCCCGAGACGCGCGCCACCTTCACCGCCTTCGGCATGACCAAGCGCGCCGGGCGCTCGGCGGAGAATGACGAGGTGCTGGCGGCGGTGCTGAATGCCGGGACCGAGGCGGTCTGTCTGGTCGGCAAGACGCATGATTTTCATGTCTCGACCGCGCTGGGCATCAGCCTCGAAGACAATACCGAGAATATCCGTGCCTCGATCGCGCATTGCGTGGCCAAAGGGCGCGAGGCGCATTTCGATGCAGAGCATTTCTTCGACGGGTTCAAGGCCAACCCGGATTACGCTCTGGAGGCGCTCCATGCTGCGCATGGAGCGGGGGCGCGTTGGATGGTGCTGTGCGACACAAATGGTGGCACGCTGCCCGCCGAGATCCGTGCGATTACTGAGGCGGTGATTGCCAGCGGCATTCCCGGCGCACAGCTTGGCATTCATTGCCATGACGATACGGGGCAGGCCGTGGCCTGTTCGCTGGCGGCAGTCGAGGCGGGGGCGCGCCAGATTCAGGGCACGCTCAACGGGCTGGGCGAGCGCTGTGGCAATGCCTCGCTGACGACGCTGATCCCGACGCTGGTGCTGAAACCCGCCTATGCCGAGCGCTTCGAGACCGGGGTGAGCCGCGAGGCGCTCGCGGGGCTGTTGCGCATCTCGCGCAGGCTCGATGATATCCTCAACCGCGTGCCGTTGCGCTCGCTGCCCTATGTCGGGGCCTCGGCCTTTGCGCACAAGGCGGGGCTGCATGCCAGCGCGATCCTCAAGGACCCCACGACCTACGAGCATATCGACCCGGCGCAGGTCGGCAATGCCCGTGTCGTGCCGATGTCCAATCAGGCCGGGCAGTCGAACCTGCGGATGCGGCTGGAGGAGATGGGGATTGCGGTCGAGAAGGGCGACGCGCGGCTGGGCGCGATCCTCGAGGAAGTGAAAGCGCGCGAGGATGCGGGCTATGCTTACGACTCTGCGCAGGCCAGTTTCGAGTTGCTGGCGCGGCGCGCGCTGGGGCAGGTGCCCGATTTCTTCGAGGTCAAGCGCTACCGGGTGACGGTCGAGCGGCGCAAGAACAAGTATAACGAGATGGTCACGCTCTCGGAGGCCGTGGTGGTGGTCAAGATCGGCAACGAGAAGAAGCTCTCAGTCTCGGAATCGATGGATGTTGAAGGGCATGACCGCGGGCCGGTCAACGCGCTCTCGAAGGCGCTGGCCAAGGATCTTGGCCCCTATCAGGCCGCGATTGACGACATGAAACTCGTCGATTTCAAGGTGCGGATCACGCAGGGTGGGACTGAGGCCGTGACGCGGGTCATCATCGACAGCGAGGACGGGCAGGGGCGGCGCTGGTCCACGGTCGGGGTCTCGCCCAACATAGTTGACGCGAGTTTCGAGGCACTGCTCGATGCCGTGATCTGGAAATTCCTGCGCGACGAGGTGGTGCCATGTCGGAGCTGACCCGCGAAGAGGCATTCCTGACGCTTTACACGGACCTTGCGCGCGAGGGGCCGGGGGCATCGGCTGATGTCGGCTGGGCGCTTTCAGTGGCGGCAACGCCCGATGAGGCCCGCATCTGCGATGCGGGCTGTGGGTCGGGGGCGGATACGGTGGTGCTCGCCAAGGAACGGCCCAGGGCGCAGATCGAGGCGGTGGACAAGATCACCCAATTCGTCGAGGCTGCGCGTAAGCGCACGGCTCGGTTCGGGCCGCGCGTGCAGGTGCGCGAGGGGGATATGGCGGAACTGATCGGCCCCTATGATCTGATCTGGTGTGCGGGTGCGATCTATTACCTCGGCGTGACCGAGGGCTTGCGGCTCTGGCGCCGTGCACTGGCGCCCGCGGGTTTGGTGGCCTTTTCCGAACCCTGCCTGCTGCCGCGCCCGTCCGAGGCCGCGCGGGCCTTCTGGGCAGCGGAATACCCGCAGATCACCGATGTCGCGGGGATCCGTGCGCGGGTCGAGGCGGCAGGCTATCGGGTTTTGGGCGAACAGATGCAGATCGGCGCGGCATGGGAGGCCTATTACCTGCCGATGGAGCGGCGGATTGCATCGCTGCGCGAGGGGGCCACGGGGACACTGGCCGAGGCGCTGGACGAGGCCGAGCGCGAAATTGCCCGCTGGAAGGCTGCCCCCTCCGAGATTGCCTATGCGCTGATGGTCGTGGCGCCAAAGTGAGCGCGCTGGCCGAGATCGTGCGCGCGGGCGACCCGGATCGCTTTGCCGCCACATTGGCCGCGCCCGAGGCCGCGCGTGAGAAGCTCTGGACGCTCTATGCCTTCAACCTCGAGATCGCGCGCGCGCCGTATGTGACGCAGGAGCCGCTGATCGCCGAAATGCGCTTGCAGTTCTGGGCCGATGTGATGGCAGAGATCGCGCGGGGCGCAGCCCCGCGCGCCCATGAAGTGGCGCAGCCTCTGTCGACGCTCTGGCAAGCCGAGGGGCTGCCGGTGGCGCTGGGCGAGGAGATGATCGCGGCGCGCCGTTGGGACGTCGCGCGCGACCCGTTCGAGGATGAGGCCGCGCTGGTCGCGCATCTTGATGCGACGTCAGGGCATCTGATGTGGCTCTCCGCGCGCCTTCTCGGCGCATCGGCTGAGAGCGAGCCTGTCGTGCGCGATATGGCCCATGCCAGCGGGTTGGCCAACTGGCTGGTGGCCGTGCCTGCACTGCGCGCGGCAGGACGCGCGCCATTGGTGGATGACCGCGACGGTGCGATCCGGGCCTTGGCCGATGACGGGTTACGACGGCTCGGGCAGGCGCGCGCCGAACGCGCGCGCCTGCCTGCCTCAGTCCTGCCGGCGCTACTCACCGGTTGGCAGGCGGGACCTATCCTGCGCCGCGCGGCGCGACGCCCCGCGCACGTTCGGGAGGGCAGGCTGCAGGGCTCGGAATTTGCCCGACGCGGCGGGCTCTTTTGGCGCGCCATCTCCGGACGCTGGTAGGCCGGGGGCGCGCGCAACGCGCGCGCCCCCGGCTTTGAGCACAGGTCCTGCGCGCTTTCGTTCCGCGCTGCCTTGCCAAGCGCTCGGGCTGACATTAGGGTGCGCGCCAAATCACGCCCCGCCTGCCGGGGTCACAGACATGCCCGGGATTAACCCGGTCCCATCGACAGGAGCTTTCATGTTCGTTTCGCCTGCCTATGCGCAAGATGCCGGTGCCGCCGCCGGCCTTGTTTCGATCATTCCCTTCATCCTGATCTTTGTAATCATGTATTTCCTGCTGATCCGTCCGCAGCAGAAGAAGATGAAGGAGCATCAGGCCATGGTCTCGGCCCTGCGGCGCGGTGATCAGGTGGTCACGCAGGGCGGCATCATCGGCAAGGTGGTCAAGGTCAAGGAAGACGGCGAAGCCGAAGTCGAGATTTCGGATGGTGTCAAGGTGCGCGTGCTCAAGCAGACCATCGCGAATGTGATCTCCAAGACCGAGCCCGCCGGGAAAGAGTGATCGCCCCCGTGACTGGACTTTATCGGTCAGGGCACGCATATCTGGCCGAGGGCACCCGCGCCCGCACGGGTCCGGCGGTGTGCCCCACCCACCCA
>SLJW01000206.1 GCA_007134865.1 Paracoccaceae bacterium
GCCTCGTGCGGCGGCCCCGGGCGGCATGGCCGAGCGCCAGAGATATGTCCCATGACCCCCGCAGCCCGGCTCGATGCCGCCATCACCATCCTCGACCGTATCCTCGCAGGCATCCCGGCCGAACAGGCGCTCACATCATGGGCACGCGCCAGTCGCTTTGCCGGGTCCAAGGACCGCGCCGCCATTCGCGATCATGTCTTCGACGTACTGCGGTGCAAACGCTCCTGCGCGCATCTCGGCGGGTCCGAGACTGGGCGCGGGCTGATCCACGGGCTGTTGCGCCAGAGCGGTCAGGACCCGGCGACCCTCTTCACGGGCGAGGGCCACGCCCCTGCCCCGCTCTCCGAGGAAGAGGTTCACCATTCCCCAGACCCGATGCCCGAACTGGTCGCCCTCGATTGCCCCGACTGGCTCGCCCCGGCCCTGCGTGCGAGCCTCGGCGAGGCCTTCGCTCCGATCATGCAAGCGCTGCGCCATCGCGCTCTGGTCTTCCTCCGCGTCAACACAGGCCGCATGACGCGTGCAGAAGCCATAAAGACACTGAAGGAAGACGGGATCACGACCACCCCCCACCCGCTCGCCCCGACCGCACTCGAAATCACTGCCAACCCGCGCGCCTTGCGCCAGTCACGTCTCTATCGCGACGGGCTGGTGGAATTGCAGGATGCCGCTTCTCAGGCCGTCATCGCTGCCCTGCCCCAGTTGAAGGGCGCGCGCGTGCTCGATTACTGCGCCGGTGGGGGTGGCAAGGCCCTTGCCATGGCCGCGCTGGGCGCCGATGTGACAGCGCATGACGCTCATCCGCAGCGCATGGCCGATCTGCCTGCGCGCGCCGCACGCGCGCAGGCCTGGATCACGCTCAGCGATTCTCCGAGCGGCCCCTTCGACCTCGTGCTGACCGATGTGCCCTGTTCGGGCTCGGGAGCCTGGCGGCGCAGCCCGGCCGGGAAATGGTCCCTGACCCCGGCGAGACTTTCCGAGTTGCACCGCCTCCAGGCCGCAATCCTTGATCAAGTCGCGCCCCGAGTCCGTCCCGGTGGCAGTCTCGCCTATGCCACCTGCTCGCTGCTACGCTCAGAGAATGCCGGGCAGATCGCGGCATTCCTGTCACGCGCGCCAGAGTTTGAGCGCGCGGCCGAGCACCGCTTCACACCACTCGATGGTGGTGACGGGTTCTTTCTTGCAATTCTGACCCGTAAGTTATTGTAGACATTTGCAACCAAGGGTTGCGCGGCTGTGCAAAACTGCTACGCTTGCATTAACGCGTACTTAACTCGCCTCTGCCATCGATAGGGAAGATGTTTTGTAGAACCGGAGCGACCGCTTGTCCCTGATCGCCCCTGCCTCGGTGCTGGGTCCGTCCAGCCTTTCCCTTGTCCCGATCACATGGCGCGTGATCCTGCTCGCCACCGGCGCGGGGCTGCTGCTGTTGGGGTTTGGTGTTCTGCTGGCACCGCTGCCCTTGAGGCTGGTCAGTCTGACCGCGGGGGTGGCACTCCTGATGCTTGCGGGTTTTGCCATTCTGCTGCGCGCCGGGCGCTACTGGCTGCTGCAACGTGATCTCGCATTGCTGGGACGTCTCCATGGCAATTCCGGCACTGCCTGCCTGATCTGCGATGCGCAGGGTCATGTCTGCTGGGCGAACCACGCCGCGCGCAGCCTCTTTCCCGAAACCGTCGCTAGCGGATGCGCGATGCTCTTCGCTGCGCAGAGTGCATCCCCTGCCGCCCGGCTGGAACGGTTGCTCGATCTTGCGCGCGCGAAAGGACGCACCACCTATCGTGACGAGCTTGATCGCGGCAGCCTGCTGATCCGGGTCGAAGCCCTGTCCGAAGACAGGTTTCTTTGGCAACTTGAACTGCTGGGGGAAGCGACATCGGACGATCTGCCGGTGATTCGCTTTGCGCCAGATGGCACTCTGCTCCACATCGCTCCCTGCCTGCGTCGCGAATATCTCGACCTGCCGCCGACGCTCTCGGCGCTGTTCTCCGGGCGCCCCCCGCCCCCCGGTGTCCTTCACAAGGTCAGCGTCTCGGGCAAGCAGCGTGGGGCGCTGCTCGTGCCCCAGCAAGGCGCGCATACGGAGGGTAGCGCAACAGTACTGCTCCTGCCGGCTGCGCCAGCGACCGAACCCGTCGGGGCGCAACAACGACCCAACACCCATTCCGATCTTCTGGACCTGCCGATAGCAATCGCCCATATCGACACCGGCGGCCGGATCAGCTTCGCCAATGGTGAAGCGCGGCGACTGTTGCGGTTGGGCAGCGGGCCGTTACCGTTATTATGCGAAACGCTCGAAGGGTTGGGGCGTCCGGTCATGGAGTGGCTCGGCGATATTGCCGCCGGGCGGCCCACCACATCGACCGAAGTCCTCAGCCTCAACCGCCCCGATTGTGAGTCCTATCTCAAGGTCACCCTGACCCTGTCCGACCAGAATAGCGGCGAACCATCTCATATTGTTGCCGTGTTCAGTGATGCGACGGAACTTAAATCACTTGAGGCGAAATATACCCAGAGCCAGAAGATGCAGGCGATTGGCCAGCTCGCGGGCGGTGTGGCGCATGATTTCAACAACCTTCTGACCGCGATTTCGGGGCATTGCGATCTGATCCTGCTGCGACATGACCGCAGCGATCTGGATTACCCCGACCTGATGCAGATCCAGCAGAACACCAACCGGGCAGCGGCGCTGGTGCGCCAGTTGCTGGCATTGTCACGCCAGCAGACGCTGAAATTCGTCACACTCGATCTGGAAGAGACGATGGGCGACGTGATCCATCTGCTCAACCGTCTTGTCGGAGAGAAAATCACCCTGACTCTGCAGCATGGCGACAATGTCGCGCCAATACGCTCGGATCGGCGCCAGTTCGAGCAGGTGCTGATGAACCTTGTCGTCAATGCGCGCGATGCCATGCCCATGGGCGGCGAGATCCGCATCACCACCGAAACTGTCGCGTTGCCCGACGGCCTGCAACGCCCCGAGGTTTCCCTGCCACCCGGGGACTATACCTGTGTCCGGGTCAGTGATGACGGAACGGGCATCGCACCCGGCAATCTCGACAAGGTCTTCAATCCTTTCTTCACCACCAAACGCCAGGGTGAGGGGACCGGGCTCGGTCTGTCCACCGTGTATGGGATCGTCAAGCAATCCGGCGGCTATATCTTCGCCGATAGCGAGGAAGGGGTCGGAACCACCTTCACACTCTATTTTGCGGCGCAGGAAGAAGAGGTGCCGGCCTTGCCCGAACCGCGCGTTGGATTCAGAAGCCTGCCCATGCTCGAGCAGCGCGCGTTGATCCTGCTGGTAGAGGATGAGGCACCGGTCAGATCTTTCGCGGCGCGCGCGCTCGAATTGCAGGGCCACCGGGTGATAGAGGCGGATTGCGGCGAAACCGCACTCGAAATCCTCGAGGATCCGACTATCGAGCCCGATTTCTTCGTGACCGATGTCGTAATGCCCGGCATTGACGGTCCTGGATGGGTCGCTCAGGTCCGCGACCGGTTCCCCGACACGCCCGTGCTGTTCATGTCAGGCTATGCCGAGGACAGCCGCGTCGCCGCACGCGCCCGGATCAACAATGCCAGTTTCCTGAACAAACCGTTTTCGTTGGCGGAATTCACCAGCACAGTTGCAGACAAGCTGCGCGCGCCCAACAAGGCCGCATAGCACAGCGGTTCGC
>SLJW01000145.1 GCA_007134865.1 Paracoccaceae bacterium
ACGTTCACATGCGGTTTATTGCGTTCAAACTTTTGCTTTGCCATCTTGGCTACTCCTCAGTCTTGTTGGGTGCGGTGGCCAAAGCCACCCTACGATGTTGGTGGTAGGGCGGGGCGCACCCCGCCGCACCGATCAGGCGTATTTCTTCTGGATCTCATCCGAGACATTCTGCGGCACGGGTTCATAATGGTCGAACTGCATGGTGAAGTTCGCCCGGCCCGAAGACATCGAACGCAAGGTGTTGATATAGCCGAACATATTGGCCAGCGGCACGAAGGCGTTGATCGCAATCGCGTTGCCGCGCTGTTCCTGCCCGGTTACCTGGCCTCGACGCGAAGTCAAGTCACCGATGATCGAACCCGTGTATTCCTCGGGCGAGATCACTTCGACCCTCATCATAGGCTCGAGCAGCTTGGCACCAGCCTTTTTCAGGCCTTCACGCATGGCCATCCGCGATGCGATTTCAAAGGCGAGCACCGATGAGTCAACATCGTGGTACTTACCGTCCAGCAGCGCGACCTTGAAGTCGATCACCGGGAAGCCCGCGAGCGGACCGCTATCCATCACCGACTTGATGCCCTTTTCGACACCCGGCACATATTCCTTCGGAACCGTGCCGCCGACGATGCGGCTCTCGAACGAATAACCTTCGCCCGGCTCGGTCGGCATGATCTCGAGCTTGACCTCGGCGAACTGGCCCGAGCCACCCGACTGCTTCTTGTGGGTATAGGTGTGCTCGATCTTGTGGCTGATCGTCTCGCGATAGGCCACTTGCGGCGCGCCGATATTGGCTTCGACCTTGAACTCGCGCTTGAGGCGGTCCACCAGAATGTCGAGGTGCAATTCGCCCATGCCTTTCATGATCGTCTGACCCGATTCAAGATCGGTTTCGACACGGAAGGACGGATCCTCTGCAGCCAGACGGGCCAGACCCTGACTCATCTTTTCCTGGTCGTTCTTGGTTTTCGGCTCGACAGCGATCTCGATCACCGGTTCGGGGAAGGTCATCGTTTCCAGAACCACAGGCTTTTGCGCATCGCACAATGTGTCACCGGTGGTGGTTTCCTTCAGACCAGCCAGCGCGATGATGTCACCGGCAGCTGCCCAATCGATCTCTTCACGCGAGTTCGAATGCATCATCATCATTCGACCCACACGCTCGCGCTTGCCCTTGGTCGAATTCAGAATTTGATCACCCTTGGACACGACGCCCGAATAGATCCGCGTAAATGTCAAAGAGCCCACGAAGGGGTCGTTCATGATCTTGAAGGCGAGAGCCGCGAAGGGATCATCGTCCTTGGCCGAGCGCGAGATATTGCGGGTCTCGGTCTCGTCCTTGGGGTCGAACCCCATATAGGCGGGAACGTCCAGCGGACCGGGCAGGTAATCGATCACCGCGTTCAGCAGCGGTTGCACACCCTTGTTCTTGAAGGCCGACCCGGTGCAGACCGGAACAAAATCCAGCGCCAGCGTGCCCTTGCGGATAAGGCGGCGCAAGGTGTCGGCGTCCGGCTCATTGCCCTCGAGATAGGCTTCCATGACTTCGTCATCCTGCTCGACAACGATCTCGATCATGGTGTTGCGCCATTCTTCGGCCTGATCCTTCAGTTCGTCGCGGATCGGCTGACGAGTCCAGCTTGCGCCGAGATCCTCGCCCTTCCAAGTCCATTCTTCCATTTCGATCAGATCGATGATGCCCTCGAGCTTGTCCTCGGAGCCGATAGGAAGCTGGATCGCGAGTGGTGTTGCGCCGGTGCGGTCCTTGATCATCTTCACGCAGTTGAAGAAATCGGCGCCGATCTTGTCCATCTTGTTGACGAAGACGATCCGCGGCACCTTGTAGCGGTCAGCCTGACGCCAGACGGTTTCGGTCTGCGGCTCGACACCAGCATTCCCGTCGAGAAGGCAGATCGCGCCGTCGAGGACCGCGAGCGAACGCTCGACCTCGATGGTGAAATCGACGTGGCCGGGCGTGTCGATGATGTTGAAGCGGTGCTTCTCGCCGATGGGCGTGGTGCCATCGACAGTCTTTTCCCAGAACGTCGTGGTCGCAGCCGAAGTGATCGTGATGCCACGCTCCTGCTCCTGCTCCATCCAGTCCATGGTGGCCGCGCCATCATGGACTTCGCCGATCTTGTGCGACTTGCCAGTATAGAACAGGATGCGCTCGGTCGTCGTGGTCTTGCCGGCGTCGATATGCGCCATGATCCCGAAATTCCGGTAGCGCGTCAGGGGGTATTCGCGTGCCATGATCGTGTATCCTCAGGCTTGCAGTATGTCTTACCAACGGTAGTGGCTGAATGCCTTGTTGGCGTCCGCCATCTTGTGGGTGTCTTCGCGCTTCTTCACAGCCGACCCGCGCGAGTTCACCGCGTCGATCAGCTCAGCGGCGAGACGCTCTTCCATCGTGTTCTCGTTGCGGGTCCGCGCGGCCTTGATCAGCCAGCGGATGGCGAGTGCCTCACGGCGCGAGGGGCGCACTTCGACGGGCACCTGATAGGTGGCGCCACCGACACGGCGCGAGCGGACCTCGACCGAAGGCTTGATGTTGTCGAGCGCCTCGTGGAACACCTCGATGGGTGCGCGCTTGAGCTTGGTCTCAACGCGGTCCATCGCGTTGTAGACGATCGACTCGGCAACCGATTTCTTGCCGTCGATCATCAGATTGTTCATGAATTTCGACAGCACCATGTCACCGAACTTGGCGTCCGGCAGGATTTCGCGCTTTTCAGCAGCGTGACGACGAGACATCTGAGACTCTCCTTACTTCGGACGCTTCGCGCCATATTTGGAACGGCGCTGCTTACGATCCTTGACGCCCTGGGTATCCAGAACACCGCGCAGGATGTGATAGCGCACACCGGGAAGGTCTTTGACCCGTCCACCGCGGATGAGCACGACCGAGTGCTCCTGCAGATTGTGCTTTTCACCCGGAATGTAGCTGATGACCTCGTAACCATTGGTCAGGCGCACCTTGGCGACCTTCCGCATGGCCGAGTTCGGCTTCTTCGGCGTGGTGGTATAGACGCGCGTGCACACGCCGCGCTTCTGGGGGCATTGCTCCAGATGCATCGACTTGGAGCGCTTGACTTTCGGCTGCCGCGGCTTGCGGATCAGCTGCTGAATCGTTGGCATTCCGGTTCTTCCCGTTTCAACCCGTTTTTCATGGCGCTCTCGCGCCTCTCACACCCGCGAGCCACCCGATTCGGCAGAACGCGAAAAACCGCTTGCAGCTCAATCCCTGAGCTGCCGCGGTGGAATTCCAGAGGATCGGGGCAACCTGGCCCGGATCATGACCACTTCAAATCTGAGACCCTGCCTATGAGACGCGCACGCGCCCCCATACAGGATTGGGGCGCGTATAGGGGGAGTCGTCGGGGTTGTCAACAGACTCCGGTGTGAGCCTTATCCTGTCTGTGCCGCTCTGATCCGAGCCTGAAGCTGCCGCTCACGATAGAGCGCAAAAACACCCGTCGCGACCACGATGGCACTGCCGAGAAAGGTCAGATTATCCGGCCATTCATCGAGCACGAACCAGCCCAGAAGGATGGCCGCAACAAGCGAGGCATAGCGGAACGGCGCGGCAAAGGACATCTCGCCCACGCGCATCGCCAGGATGATGAGGTAATACCCAAGGCACGCAAACAGGACCGTGCCCGACAGCCACACCCAGGCGCGCGGGCTGGGCATCACCCAGGTCTCGAAGGCCGAGCCGAACACGCCGAACAACATCACGCCCAGCGATGTGGTCAGCGCCACTAGGGAGGAGGGCACCTTGACCGCCATCATCCGCGTCGAAAGATCCCGCAGTGTGACCATCGCCACGCAGGCCAGTGCGTGGATCGAGGCCATGGTAAAGGAGTCGGTGCCCGGCTGAACGATCAGCATGACGCCTCCAAAGCCGATAAGGATGGCCGAAAGACGGCGCCAGCCAAGCGGTTCGTTAAGCACGAGAAAGGCCGCCAGTGCCACGGCCAACGGGACGACCTGCAGAATAGCTGTCACATTCGCCAAGGGCATGTTGAACAGCGCATTGAAGAAGAAAAACGCTGCAAAAGCCTCGGAGGCCGAGCGGATCAGCAGGAAATTGCGGTCTGCGCGGGTCAAGTCAGCGAAGACCACGCGCGCATGCCAGACGATGAGCCCGAAAATGGCCGAGACCACGATCCCGCGCAGAACAAAGATCTGGAACATGCCCATTTCGCTGCCCAGCAGCTTGATGAAGGTATCATTGACGGCAAAGGCGCTGGACCCTGCCATCATGTAAAGCGCGGCGCGGATATTGTCGTTCGGCATGGAGTGCTCAGGGCCTTAGCGACAGAAGCTGGTCGCGCGTGAAGGGGAAATTCCGGGCAAGCAATTCATCGAGCGCTTCGGCGCGATGGTCAATGCGTTCGCCAGAGGCGATGGCGGACGAGTCATTGTCGCGATGCACGGTGCGGATAAAGCGCGGTGTCAAGGCCTCGGTGTAGACATTCCAGCGCGTATGCACGCGCCGGTGGTCGGTCGAGAAGATCGTGGGCCGTGCACCCACAGGAGCGATCATCCCCATGCCGATGCCGAGCGGTAGCTTCTCGATCACACCATAGAGGCGGTTTCCGTCACTGCCGATTTCCAGAAACAGCCCATTGTTGAAACAGATCACGGCTGGTGAATCATCAGGCCCAAGATCGGCGACACACGGGGCAAGCGCTTTTTGCGCTGCGATCACATCGCGCCCGAAGGCATCGTCATCATCCAGCCTGATCGAAAGGATATGGGTCGCGCTTTCCTTCCGACAGGTCTCAATCGCCAGTTTGGTGCCTTTGAAGTTGTTGTAGACAGGCAGAGCCACGACCCTGGCATCCTGATAGGGCTCGAGCAGGCGCTCCAAACGCGCGCGCGCCTCCGTGGGGAAATCCTCGCCGATCAGCACCACCAGCGTAAAATCCGGATCCGTCTGCGCGGCAAGCGATGGCAGAGTGACCGCTTCGAAGAGCCGGAAGCGCCGCTCGAGCCGCGCCGGGTCATAGAGTGTCCGCCGCATACCCTCCAGCCCTTCGCGGCTGAGTTTGAACCCGGCCTCGGCGAGGTAGGAAAAACGGATCACGACAATCGCCTGCGCACGGATCGACTCGAGCATCAGAAACTCCTTCACATGTGCAGCATGGTTGCCCGAGCGCGAGGCAAAAGAAAAGCCCCCGCAGACAAAGCTGCGGGGGCGAATTTTACAAGCGGGTGGCGTTTACTCGGAGCGCTTGCCGAAAACGAGGTCAGCTTCAGACATTTCCGAAGGCTCGGGAGCCGCCAAAGCTGCAGCGGCCTCGGCCTCGGCCTTGCGGGCCTCCAGCACCTTGCGGTCACGCTCGGCAGCAATATTGCGCACCTTGGTGACGACACCGCCCGTGCCCGCCGGGATAAGCCGCCCGACGATCACGTTCTCTTTCAGCCCGACCAGATGATCGCGCTTGCCCTGAACCGACGCCTCGGTCAGCACACGTGTCGTCTCCTGGAACGAGGCCGCCGAGATGAAGCTGCGCGTTTGCAGTGAAGCCTTGGTGATCCCCAGCAGGATCGGTTCGCCCTTGGCAGGCTCCAGCCCCATAGCGACCGCCTTCTCGTTCACCTCGTCAAACTCGGCTTTGTCGACATGCTCGCCCTTCAGCAGCGTGGTCTGGCCACTATCGAGGATCTCCCATTTCTGCAGCATCTGCCGCACGATCACCTCGATATGCTTGTCGTTGATCTTCACGCCCTGCAGACGATAGACGTCCTGCACTTCGTCGATCAGGTAATTGGCGAGCGCTTCGATACCGAGGATGCGCAGGATGTCATGGGGGGCCGGGTTGCCATCCATGATGTAATCGCCGCGCTGGACGAAATCGCCCTCCTGCACCGGGATGTGCTTGCCCTTGGGCACCAGATATTCGACCGGCTCCAGCGTGTCATCGACGGGCTCAATTGAGATTCGGCGCTTGTTCTTGTAGTCCTTGGCAAAGCGCACATAACCGTCGATCTCGCAGATGATGGCGTGATCCTTGGGACGGCGCGCCTCGAACAATTCGGCCACGCGCGGCAGACCACCCGTGATGTCCTTGGTCTTGGCACCTTCGCGCGGGATACGTGCGACCACATCACCGGCCTGAATGTCCTGCCCGTCCTCGACCGACAGAATGGCATCGACCGACATCGGATAGGTCACCGGATTGCCCTGCTCGTTGCGCACAGGCTCGCCGGATGCTGCATCCATAAGGATAATCTCGGGCTTGAGATCACCGCCCTTGGGCACCGACCGCCAGTCGCTTACGATCTTCTGCGACATGCCAGTGGCCTCGTCGGTCTCGTCACGAACCGACAGGCCCGCGACCAGATCGACAAACCGCGCGCGACCCGTGGTCTCTGCGATGATCGGCAGGGTGTAGGGGTCCCATTCGAACAGCTTGGCGCCGCGCTCGACCTGCTCGCCATCCTTGACGAACAGCTTGGAACCATAGCCCGGCTTGAAGGTCGCGCGCTCGACATTGTTTTCGTCGATGATTGCTACCTGCATCGCCCGTGCGGTGACGATATGCTCGCCGGAAGAGTTCTCGATGGTCTGCGCGTTGCGAAGCTCCACCCGACCGGCGGCATTGGCTTCCTGGAAGGACTGGCTGCCCCCCTGCGCAATCCCGCCGATGTGGAAAGTGCGCATGGTAAGCTGTGTGCCCGGCTCGCCGATGGACTGCGCTGCGATGATACCTACAGCCTCGCCCTTGTTGACCAGCGTGCCGCGCGCAAGGTCGCGACCATAGCACATGGCGCAGACGCCCTCTTCGGCCTCGCAAGTCAGCGGCGAGCGGATCTTGACCGCGGCAATGCCCGCAGTCTCGATCGCATCGGCTTCGCGCTCTTCCAGCAGGGTATTGCGCTTGGCGATTACCTCACCCGTCGCCGGATCGACGATGTCTTCCGCAGCCACGCGGCCCAGCACCCGTTCCGAAAGCGACGCCACGACCTCGCCGTCATTGACGGCAGCCTGCGCCGTGATGGACCGGTCGGTGCCGCAATCGTCGGTACGCACGATGCAATCCTGCGCGACGTCAACCAAGCGCCGCGTCAGATAGCCTGAGTTGGCGGTCTTGAGTGCCGTATCGGCCAGACCCTTGCGGGCGCCGTGGGTCGAGTTGAAGTATTCGAGAACGGTCAGACCTTCCTTGAAGTTCGAGATGATCGGCGTCTCGATGATCTCGCCCGAAGGCTTGGCCATCAGGCCGCGCATCCCGCCCAACTGCTTCATCTGGGCAGGCGAGCCCCGCGCGCCCGAATGCGACATCATATAGACCGAGTTGGGTTCCAGCTCACGGCCCTCAGCGTCGCGCTGAACGGCCGAGATATCGCCCATCATGGCATTCGCAACAGCGTCAGAGCATTTTGACCAGGCGTCCACGACCTTGTTGTACTTCTCACCCTGCGTGATGAGGCCGTCGAGATACTGCTGCTCGAACTCCTTGACCTGATCGCGGGTCTCGTTCACGAATTCCCGCTTGGCATCCGGGATGAGCATGTCATCCTTGCCGAAGGAAATCCCGGCGCGGAAGGCTTCCTTGAAGCCAAGCGACATGATCTGATCGCAGAAGATAACCGACTCTTTCTGACCGCAATAGCGATAGACCGTGTCGATGACGTTCTGCACATCCTTCTTGCGCAGCAGCCGGTTGACCAGATCGAAGGGCGCTTTGGCGTTCAGCGGCAATAGCGCGCCCAGACGCAAGCGGCCAGGAGTGGTCTCGAAACGGCGCAGGACTTCGTTGCCGTCCTCGTCTATTTGCTTGATCCGGCACTGGATCTTGGCGTGCAGATGGACTTCGCCAGCCGCCAGCGCATGCTCGACCTCGTCGATCGAGGCGAAAATCATGCCCTCGCCTTTCATGCCCTCGCGCATCATCGAGGTGTAGTAGAGCCCCAAAACCATGTCCTGCGATGGCACGATGATGGGCGAGCCATTCGCGGGCGACAGCACGTTATTGGTGCTCATCATCAGCACGCGCGCTTCAAGCTGGGCCTCGAGCGACAGCGGCACATGCACGGCCATCTGGTCACCGTCGAAATCGGCGTTGAAGGCTGAGCACACCAGCGGGTGAAGCTGGATCGCCTTGCCCTCGATCAGGATCGGTTCAAAAGCCTGAATGCCCAGACGGTGCAGGGTCGGCGCGCGGTTCAGCAGCACGGGGTGTTCGCGGATCACCTCATCCAGAATGTCCCAGACCTCTGGGCGCTCTTTCTCGACGAGCTTCTTGGCCTGCTTCACGGTGCTGGACAGGCCCTTGGCCTCCAGCCGCGAGTAGATGAACGGCTTGAACAACTCCAGCGCCATCTTCTTCGGCAAACCGCATTGATGCAGCTTCAGTTCCGGCCCGGTCACGATGACCGAACGACCCGAGAAGTCCACCCGCTTGCCCAGCAGGTTCTGCCGGAAGCGGCCCTGCTTGCCCTTGAGCATGTCCGAGAGCGATTTCAGCGGGCGCTTGTTATTGCCGGTGATGACTCGGCCACGGCGGCCATTGTCGAACAGCGCATCCACCGATTCCTGCAGCATCCGCTTTTCGTTGCGCACGATGATGTCGGGCGCGCGCAACTCGATCAGCCGCTTGAGGCGGTTATTGCGGTTGATGACCCGACGATAGAGGTCATTCAGGTCCGAAGTCGCGAAGCGGCCACCATCCAGCGGCACCAGTGGGCGAAGCTCCGGCGGGATCACCGGCAGCACGGTCAGGATCATCCATTCCGGGCGGTTGCCGGATTCGATGAAATGCTCGACCACTTTCAGCCGCTTGATGATCTTCTTGGGTTTCAGCTCGCCCTTCGCCTCTTTCAATTCCTCGCGCAGACGGGTCGCCTCATCCTCGAGGTCGATATTGGCCAGCATCTCGCGGATCGCCTCGGCGCCGATATTGGCGGTGAAGGCATCGGCACCATACTGGTCCTGTGCGTCGAGAAACTCGTCCTCTGACAGCAATTGCCCATAGGTCAGATCGGTCAGGCCGGGCTCGATCACGACGTAATTCTCGAAATAGAGGATGCGCTCGAGATCACGCAGCGTCATGTCCAGCATCAGGCCGATGCGCGAGGGCAGTGACTTGAGGAACCAGATATGCGCGACAGGGGCGGCCAGTTCGATATGGCCCATCCGCTCGCGCCGCACCTTTTGCAGCGTCACCTCGACACCGCATTTCTCGCAGACGACACCGCGATATTTCATGCGCTTGTATTTGCCGCAGAGGCACTCGTAATCCTTGATCGGCCCGAAGATGCGCGCGCAGAACAGCCCGTCGCGCTCGGGCTTGAAGGTGCGGTAGTTGATCGTCTCGGGCTTCTTGATCTCGCCATAGGACCAAGACAGGATGCGCTCGGGCGAGGCCAGCGAGACGCGGATCTGGTCGAAGGTCTTGGGCGCAGCCAAGGGGTTGAACGGGTTGGTGGTCAGTTCCTGGTTCATCTGTCTATCCTTGAAAGGCTCGGGGAAATGGGGCGGCGGGTGCAGAACACCCGACCGTCAGACCTCTTCCTCCGAATCCAGGAGTTCCATGTTCAGGCCGAGGCCACGGACTTCCTTCACCAGCACGTTGAAGGATTCGGGCACGCCGGCCTCGAAATTGTCCTCGCCCTTGACGATCGATTCGTAGACCTTGGTCCGGCCCGCCACGTCATCCGACTTCACGGTCAGCATTTCCTGCAGCGTATAGGCCGCGCCATAGGCTTCGAGGGCCCAGACCTCCATCTCGCCCAGACGCTGGCCGCCGAACTGAGCCTTCCCGCCCAGCGGTTGCTGCGTGACAAGGCTATACGGCCCGGTCGAGCGCGCGTGCAGCTTGTCATCGACCAGATGGTGCAGCTTGAGCATGTACTTCACGCCCACAGTGACAGGCCGCGCAAACTGCTCACCCGTGCGGCCATCGAACACGACCGACTGACCGGAAGTGTCGAAACCAGCGCGGGCCAGCGCATCATTCACGTCGGGCTCCTTGGCACCGTCGAAGACCGGCGTGCCAATCGGAACACCGCGCGTCACTGTCGAGGCTGACTCGACAAGATGCTCTTCGTCCATGGGCTCGAAGACCTCGGTATAGAAGTCATCGCCATAGCCGATCCGCATCGCCTCGCGGACGGGGGTCATGTCACCCGAGCGGCGATACTCCTGCAACGCCTCGTCGATCTGCACCCCAAGTCCGCGCAGCGCCCAGCCCATATGAGTCTCGAGAATCTGGCCGACATTCATGCGGGAGGGCACGCCGAGCGGGTTCAGAACCAGATCGACCGTGGTGCCATCGCCAAGGAAAGGCATATCCTCTTCCGGCACCACTTTCGAGATCACACCCTTGTTGCCGTGACGCCCGGCCATCTTGTCGCCCGCCTGAAGCTTGCGCTTTACGGCGACAAAGACCTTGACCATCTTCATCACGCCCGGGGGCAGGTCGTCGCCGCGCCGGACCTTTTCGACCTTGTCGTCGAACCGGGCCTGCAACTGGCGCTTCTGCTGGTCATAAAGCGCATTGAGCGCCTCGACTTCTTGCGCTTCGGCCTCATCGGCCAGCGCAAGCTGCCACCATTGACCGCGCGAGAGGGTTTCGAGCAGGTCTTCGTTGATCTCGGAATTGGCCTTGACGCCTTTGGGGCCTTTCACGGCGACCTTGCCGAGGATCAGCTGCTTCAGACGCCCGTAGATGTTGCGCTCAAGGATCTCCAGCTCGTCATCGCGGTCGCGCGACAGGCGTTCAATCTCTTCACGCTCGATCTGCAGCGCGCGCTCATCCTTCTCGACACCATGCCGGTTAAACACACGAACCTCTACGATCGTGCCGTAAGCCCCCGGCGGCAGCCGCAGCGAGGTGTCGCGCACATCCGATGCCTTCTCGCCGAAGATCGCGCGCAGAAGCTTCTCTTCCGGCGTCATCGGGCTTTCGCCCTTGGGCGTGACCTTGCCGACCAGAATGTCACCGGCCTGCACTTCCGCCCCGACATAAACAATCCCGGCCTCGTCGAGGTTGCGCAGCGCTTCCTCGCCGACATTCGGAATGTCGCGGGTGATCTCTTCCGGGCCGAGCTTGGTATCGCGCGCCGCGACCTCGTATTCATCGATATGGATCGAGGTGAACACGTCATCCTTGAGGATGCGCTCGGAGATCAGGATCGAGTCCTCGTAGTTGTAGCCATTCCACGGCATGAAGGCCACGACCACGTTCCGGCCCACGGCCAGCTCGCCCATATCGGTGCAGGGGCCATCGGCAATCACTTCGCCTTGCGTCACCGCATCGCCCACCTTCACCAGTGGACGCTGGTTGATGCAGGAGGACTGGTTCGAGCGCTTGAACTTGCGCAGGCGGTAGATGTCGACGCCCGGCTCACCGGCTTCGAGCATCTCGGTCGCGCGCACAACGATCCGCTGCGCATCGACCTGATCCACAACGCCCGCGCGCCGCGCCATGATGGCCGCGCCCGAATCGCGTGCCACGACACTCTCGATGCCGGTCCCGACAAGCGGCGAATCCGCCTGCAAGAGCGGCACGGCTTGACGCATCATGTTCGAGCCCATCAGCGCGCGGTTGGCGTCATCATTCTCGAGGAAGGGAATGAGCGAGGCCGCAACCGAGACAAGCTGTTTCGGTGACACGTCGATCAGATCGACCGTGTCGGAGGGGTTGAGCATGAAATCGCCGCCGGTCCGCGTCGAGACCAGATCATTGATGAAGCGCCCATTCTCATCAAGCTGCGCATTGGCCTGCGCAACTGTATGACGCTGTTCTTCGGTGGCCGAGAGATAAACCACTTCATCCGTGACCTGCCCGTTCTCTACCCTGCGATAGGGCGTTTCGATGAAGCCGTATTTGTTCACCCGCGCGAACGTGGCGAGCGAGTTGATCAGACCGATATTCTGACCTTCAGGCGTTTCAATCGGGCACATGCGTCCATAATGCGTCGGGTGCACGTCGCGCACTTCGAAGCCCGCACGCTCACGGGTCAGACCGCCCGGCCCAAGCGCCGAAAGGCGGCGCTTGTGAGTCACTTCCGAGAGCGGGTTGGTCTGGTCCATGAATTGCGAAAGCTGGCTCGAGCCGAAGAACTCGCGCACCGCAGCAGCAGCGGGTTTCGCATTGATCAGGTCCTGTGGCATGACCGTGTCGATCTCGACCGAGGACATGCGCTCGCGGATCGCACGCTCCATGCGCAGCAGGCCGACGCGATACTGGTTCTCCATCAACTCGCCGACCGAGCGGACACGGCGATTGCCGAGGTGGTCGATATCATCGACCTCGCCCCTGCCATCGCGCAGATCGACCAGCGCGCGCACACAGGCCACGATGTCTTCGGGGCGCAGCGTGCGGAGCGTGTCGGGCGCATCAAGTTCCAGCCGCATGTTCATCTTAACGCGACCCACTGCCGAGAGATCATAGCGCTCGGCATCGAAGAAGAGTTGGTCAAACAGGGCCGAAGCGGTATCAACCGTGGGCGGCTCACCCGGGCGCATGACGCGATAGATATCCATCAGCGCCGTTTCGCGGTTCCAGTTCTTGTCGGCGGCCATGGTGTTGCGGATATAGGGGCCGACATTGACGCCATCGATATCGAGCACCTCGATATCCGTGATGTCATTGTCGAGCAAAACCTTGAGCGTGCCGCCCTTGACCTCGCCATCCTTGTCGAGTTCCCAAGTCAACTCATCCCCGGCCTCGACATAGATTTCACCGGTTTCTTCGTTAATGATGTCATGGGCAACATAGCGACCAACAATGCTCTCGAACGGCACCAGCAGGTCCGTGACCTTGCCTTCGTCGATCAGTTTCTTGACCGCGCGCGGGGTCATCTTGTCGCCCGCCTTGCAGATCACATCACCTGTGGCCGCGTCGATCAGATCCATGGTCGGACGGGTGCCCCGCACGCGCTCGGGGAAGAATTTTGTCACCCAGCCCTTATTCTTTTTCAGCTTGTAACCGACCGTGTTGTAATAGGCCTTCATGATCGCATTCTGATCCATGCCCAGCGCATAGAGCAGTGTCGTCACCGGCAGTTTGCGGCGACGGTCGATGCGGGCAAAGACCAGATCCTTGGCATCAAACTCGAAATCGAGCCAGGAGCCGCGATAGGGAATGATACGGCACTGGAACAGCAGCTTGCCCGAGGAATGCGTCTTGCCCTGATCATGATCGAAGAACACACCCGGCGAGCGGTGCATCTGGCTGACGACCACGCGCTCGGTGCCGTTGACGACAAAGGTGCCGACCGGAGTCATCAGGGGCATGTCGCCCATGAAGACATCCTGTTCCTTGATGTCCTTGACGGATTTCGCGCCGGTATCCTCATCGACATCGAACACGATCAGACGCAGCGTCACCTTGAGCGGCGCGGCATAGGTCATGTCGCGCTGCATGCATTCGTCGATATCGTATTTCGGCTTTTCCAGATCGTATTTAACGAATTCCAGCGTCGCGGTCTCGTTGAAATCCTTGATCGGAAAGACCGACTGGAACACACCCATGATGCCTTCGCCATCCTGCGGCGCTTCGGCGTCGCCAGAACGGAGGAACAAATCATAGGAAGATTTCTGGATTTCAATCAGATTCGGCATCTCCAGCACTTCGCGGATTTTGCCGAACATCTTGCGGATACGTTTCTGGCCAACATAGGATGCCATGCGCGTCGTCACCTTTCCTGGTCTTCGCGGGCGGGCGGGCTGTCGGGCCTCAGCCGCCGGCCGCTTGCGAAACGGG
>SLJW01000250.1 GCA_007134865.1 Paracoccaceae bacterium
CCACCCGCCCATGGCCATTCGCGGGCGCTGACCGGGCCTGCGGCCCGGTCTGGAGCTCTGGTCTCAGGCGACAAGTACACCACCAAGCGAGTTCGGCGCCGCTTCGGTGATGCGCACGCGCGCGATCTGGCCTGTCTCGACGCGCGGGTCGGTGACATGAACCGCATGCAGATACTCGGATTTGCCGACCATCTGGCCCGGCAGGCGGCCCGGTTTCTCGAACAGCACCGAGACCTCGCGCCCGATCATGCTGCGCTGCACATCGCGCTGCTGCTGGCTCAGCAGCGCCTGCAGGCGCTGGAGCCGGTCGGAGGCCACGTCCTCGGGCACGCCTTCGCGCTCGGCAGCGGGGGTGCCGGGGCGGGCGGAATACTTGAAGCTGAAGGCTTGCCCGTAGCCGACGGCGCGCACGAGCGCGAGCGTCGCCTCGAAATCCTGATCCGTCTCGCCCGGAAAGCCCACGATGAAGTCCCCCGACAAGAGCAGGTCGGGGCGGGCGGCGCGCAGGCGGTCGATCAGGCACAGATATTGCTCGGCCGTATGCTTGCGGTTCATCGCCTTGAGGATACGGTCGCTGCCGGACTGCACCGGCAGGTGCAGATAGGGCATGAGCTTGGGCTCATCGCCATGCGCAGCGATGAGGTCATCCTCCATGTCATTGGGGTGTGAGGTGGTGAAGCGGATACGCTCCAGCCCCTCGATCCGCGCCAATTCGCGGATCAGCCGCGCCAGCCCCCATGTGCCGCCCTCGCCCTCGCCATGATAGGCGTTGACGTTCTGGCCCAGGAGCGTGATCTCGCGCACACCGCGGTCCACCAGATCGCGCGCCTCGCGCAGCACGCGCGCGACCGGGCGCGAGACCTCGGCCCCGCGCGTGTAGGGCACCACGCAGAAAGCGCAGAACTTGTCGCAGCCTTCCTGAACCGTCAGAAATGCCGCTGGTGAGCGCTTCATGCGCGGCCCTTTGGGCAGATGCTCGAACTTGTCCTCCTCAGGGAAATCCGTATCGACGGCGCGTTCGCCCGCGCGCACAGCCTGTTCCATCGCGGGCAGGCGGTGATAGGTTTGCGGCCCCACAACCAGATCGACCAACGGCTGGCGGCGCATGATCTCCTCGCCCTCGGCCTGCGCGACGCAGCCTGCGACCCCGATTTTCAGATCAGGGTTTGCAGTCTTCAGCGGTTTCAGCCGCCCCAGTTCAGAATAGACCTTCTCGGCGGCCTTCTCGCGGATATGGCAGGTATTGAGCAAGATCATGTCGGCCTGCTCGGGCGTATCCGTAACCGTGTAGCCCGAGGCGCCCAGCGCCTCGGCCATCCGCTCGCTGTCATAGACATTCATCTGACAGCCATAGGTCTTGATATAGAGCTTCCGGGCCTCGGTCATGGAGCGTGCCTGTGTTGGGGATGTGCCGCTCACATAACCGCGCTTTGAGTCTGGGGCAAGCGCAGCGCCGCGCGGATCGGCAGGTGATCCGATGCCTTGCGCGCCAGCACGCTGTCATGGGCGCGCAGATCGCCTATTTCGGCCGCGCGGCAGCCGATGATCCGGTCGAGGGGCAGCATGGGCATCTGCGCGGGGAAGCTGGCAATCGTCTGGGCCGAGCGCTTGACCGCGCGCAACTCGCGCCGCAGCGGCATCAGCGAGCAGCCCGCGCCCAGCCGCCATTCGTTGAAATCGCCCATGACCAGAGTGGGCCGCCCATCCCCTGCCTCGATCTCCTTCGACAGGAAGCGCGCCTGCATGAGACGCGACTGGTGCAACAGCCCGAGATGCGCGGCAATCACGCGCAGCGGTTGACCCGCCATCCGGATATCGGCCACGATTGCGCCGCGTGGCTCCAGCCCCGGCAGAGTGACGGCGCGCGCTTCCTCGACCTCGGCCCCGCGTAGCAGCAGCAGATTGCCATGCCATCCATGCGCGCGGGTGCCGAGACGGTCGGTCAGGGCGACGGGCGTCAGCCCGGTGGTGTCGCGCAGCATCTCGGGGTCGAGAACCCCGCGCCGGTCACCGAAGCGACGGTCGACTTCCTGCAGGGCAACGATATCCGCGCCCAACTCGCCGATCACCTGCACCGTGCGCAGCGGATCGCGCCGCATGTCGGTTCCGACAGCCTTGTGAATGTTGTAGGAACTGACGATCAGGTCGGACATGAGCCTTCGGAGACAGGGGAACTCCCCCAATATGTAGCAGGGCCTGTGGTTCCACAATACATGGGGCCTCTCAAAGAAATGTTAAGAGTGGATCCGATGCCACAACCCGAGACACTTGACGCGCTTGTGATCGGCGCTGGCCCTGCAGGGCTGATGGCAGCCGAGGTGATGGCCAAGGCCGGTCGGCAGGTCGTGATCTGCGAGGCGAAACCCTCGCCCGCCCGCAAATTCCTGATGGCGGGCAAGTCGGGGCTGAACCTGCTCAATGCCGCTCCGATCGAGAACCAGATCGCCACCTACGCCGAGGCCGCCGACTGGCTGACACCGATGCTGCACGCCTTCGGGCCAAAGCAGATCCGCACTTGGGCTGAAGAGCTGGGCCAGCCCTTGTTCACAGGCTCTTCAGGGCGGATCTTTCCGCAGGCGATGAAGGCCTCGCCACTGCTGCGCGCCTGGCTCGCGCGCCTTGACGGGCTTGGGGTGCAGATGCGCCGCAACTGGCGCTGGCAAGGCGGCGCGTTCGACTTCGCGACCCCCGACGGTCCGCGCAGACTTGCACCGCGCGTGAGCGTGCTCGCGCTGGGGGGCGCAAGCTGGGCGCGGCTGGGCTCGGATCGCGGATGGGCCGCGCATCTGGCCGCGCGAGGCGTCCCGCTGGCGCCTTTTCAGCCTGCGAATATGGGGTTCCGGGTGGACTGGTCCGCGCATATGACCCCGCATTTCGGTGCGCCGATCAAGGGCGTCCGCCTGTCGGCGGGCGACCACAACCTCCGCGCCGAATTCACCCTCTCCGCGCGGGGGGTCGAGGGCGGCGGTATCTACGCGCTCTCGCGTGCCTTGCGCGAGGGGGCGCCGCTGAAGCTGGACCTCTTCCCAGACCTCACTGCCGAGACCCTCGCCGACAGGCTCGCCCGTCAGCCCGCGAAGCTCTCGCAGAAGAACCGCCTTCGCCGCGCGCTCGGCCTCGATGGCGCGCGGCTGGCGTTGCTGCGCGATTGTGCGCATCCGCTGCCGACAGACCCCCCGGCACTGGCCACGCTGCTCAAGGCACTGCCCGTGCCGCTGCAGGGCCCCCGCCCCATGGATGAAGCGATCTCGACCGCCGGCGGTATTCGCCGCGAGGCCCTGACCGATGCCCTGATGCTGCGCGACTGGCCTGGCGTCTTTGCCGCGGGCGAAATGCTCGACTGGGAGGCGCCGACAGGCGGCTACCTGCTGACTGCCTGCCTGTCGACCGGGCATTGGGCCGGGCGGCATGCAGCCCAATTGTGACTTCATCTTGCCAGAAATACTCAAATTCGACCGTGAGCGTCAGGCGACCAGCGTTTCAGCCTGTTTCAGATCCACACTCACCAACTGGCTGACCCCGCGTTCGGCCATGGTCACGCCGAACAGCCGGTCCATGCGCGCCATGGTGATCGCGTTGTGCGTGATGATCAGATAACGCGTCTCGGTGCGGCGGACCATCTCGTCAAGCAGGTCGCAGAAGCGCGCAACATTGGCGTCATCAAGCGGCGCATCGACCTCGTCGAGCACGCAGATCGGGGCCGGGTTGGCGAGGAACACCGCGAAGATGAGCGCCAGCGCCGTGAGGGTCTGTTCGCCGCCTGACAGCAGCGAGAGCACCGCGAGCTTCTTGCCCGGTGGCTGGCAGAGGATCTCCAGCCCGGCATCAAGCGGGTCATCGCTCTCGACCAGCACCAGCCGCGCCTCGCCGCCCGCGAAGAGATGCGTGAAGAGCGTCGCGAAATTGGCATTCACCTTGTCGAAGGCCACCAGCAGGCGCTCGCGCCCCTCGCGGTTGAGCGCATTGATCCCGGAGCGCAGCTTGGCGATGGCGGCTTCGAGATCGGCCTTTTCCTGCACCAGCATGTCATGCTCGCGCCCGGTTTCGCGGGCATCTTCCTCGGCGCGCAGGTTGACGGCTCCCAGCGCATCGCGCGCGCGGCGCAGGCGGTGGAGTTCTTCCTCCAGCGCGGTTGCATCCGGCATCGTCTCGGGGTCGGTCTCAAGCCGCGCGAGCAGGTCCTGGGGCGAGCAGTCCATCTCCTCGAGGATCCGACCGGCGGCGACGGCAACGCTTTCGCGCGCCGCATCGCGCAGCACTTCGAGCCGCGCGCGCGCCTCGCGCGCATCTGCGGCGGCGCGTTCGGCCTGACGCTCGTCATCCGAGGCCGCGCGCAGCGCGGCCTCGCCCCCCGAGAGGGCATCACGCGCCGCTGTCAGCCGCGCCTCAGCGTGGGCAAGCTCCCCCGCCAGCGCCTCGCGCCTAGCTTCGAGTTCCTGCGGTGCGGCCTCGGCCTGCGCCAGTTCCCCGGCACTGGCCGCGCGCCGCTCAGTCAGATCACCCACGCGCTGGTCCGCTGTTTCCAGCCGGTGGCGCCAGCCGCTGAGCGATTTCGTGATCTCCTGCTGGCGGGCTATGCGCGCCTTCGCCTCGCGGCGCAACTCATCGGCCTGCGCGCGGTGGCTCAGCATCGCGATGCGCGCGGCCTCGACTGCCTCGCGCAAGCGCTCGGCTTCCTCACGCGCACCCTCGATCGAGGGCAGCGCCTCGGCCTGTGCTTGCGCTTCACTGCGCTGCGCGGCGATCTCGGCATATTCCGCATCCAGCCGGTCGACCTGCGCGCGCGCGGCGTCCAGCCGGGCGCGCGCCGTGTCGCGTGCAGTCTCGGTCTTGGCGAGTGCGCGCAAGGCTTCGGTCAGGCGCTGATCGGCGCTGCGGCGGGCCTGCCGCGCGTCCTGCTCGGCGCGGCTCAGAGTGTCGAGCCGCGTCTTGCGCTCGGCATGGGTGGTCTTGGCCTCAGAGCAGCGGGCCTCGGCGCGCACGAGTTCCTCGCGCTGGGCCTCCAAGCGGTTGAGTTGTTGCAGCCTGAGCGCGGTTGTGCCGGGCGCGTCTGCGGCGCTCGTGTGGAGCCCATCCCAGCGCCAGAGATCGCCCGCCAGCGACACCAGTCGCTGGCCCGGTTGCAACAGAGATTGTAGCCGGGCGCCTGCGTCGGGCGTGACAATACCGGTTTGCGACAGGCGCCGCGCCAAAGGCGCGGCGTCCCCGAGCGACGTAACATAGGGCGCAAGCGGCTCTGTGCCTTCGGGCAAGGCGGGGGGCGCATCATAGGGGTCGAGCGCGACCCAGCCTGATCCATCCTCCGCCAAGGGCGCGCGCAGATCTTCGCCCAAGGCGGCCCCAAGCGCCAGTTCGTAGCCGGGTACGACGCGGATCTGGTCGAGCAACCGCGTGCCATCGCCCTGATCGCGCTCGAGCACGCGCGCGAGGGCTGTGAGTTCCGCGCGCAGTGTCCCCGCCTCGCCTTCGGCCTCGGCCAAGGTGCCGCGCGCCTCGGCTTCGGCCGTTTGCGCTGCGCTGCGGGCGGTTTCGGTGCTGGCAAGCGCTGTTTCTGCGCGTTCCAGTAAAGCTTTCGCGGCGTCGCGTTCAGTCTCGGCACGGGCAATCTCTGCGCCCGCGTCATTGAGCGTGCTCTCGGAGGCGCTGCGCAAGCGCTGCGCCTCGGCGCGCGCGGTCTCGACGCGCCCCAGCCGCGCGCCGAGGTCACTGAGCAGCCGCTCTGCCGATTGGTGGCGTGCCGTCAGGCGCGCGACATCCTCGCTCAACTGGTCCGAGGCGGCCTCGCGCTCCTGCAACAGTGCGGCGGAGTCGCTTGCGCGTTGCGCGGCCTCTGACAGGCGATCGTCCTGCCCTTCGCTGGCCTTGGCAATCTCTTCCTGTTCCCATTCAAGCTGCGTGATCATCTCCTGCGCGTCGCGGTTGAGCCCGCTTTCGCGGGTAATGTCGCGGTCTAGCTGGACAATGCGCGCGGTCAGTGTCTGCACTGTCTCGACGGCGCGTTCCGCTTCGCGGGCAAGCGCATCGCGCTGCACTTCCAGCCGTTGCAGAATCGCCCCGGCGATCGCGTCTTCCTCGCGCAGGGGAGGGAGCCTCTCCTCGGCCTCGGCCCGCGCGCGCGTTGCCGCCTTCGCGGCGCGCTCGGCCTCGGCGCTGGCGCGGAGGCCCTCCTGAAGCGCGCGCTCGGCCTCCAGCCGCGCGAGATCGGCCTCGCGCCAGCGACGGTAGAGCAACAGCCCCTCGGCCTCGCGCAGCCGCGCGCCAATTTGGCGGTAGCGTTCGGCCTGCCGCGCCTGACGGGCAAGTTGCGCCATCTGCTGGGCCAACTGGTCGATCACGTCACTCACGCGGCCGAGATTGGTCTCAGTCGCGTGCAGGCGAAGCTCGGCCTCATGGCGGCGCTGATAGAGGCCCGAGATGCCTGCGGCCTCTTCCAGAATCCGGCGTCGCGCCTTGGGGCGGGCGTTGATCAGTTCGGCAATCTGGCCCTGACGCACCAGCGCGGGGCTATGCGCGCCGGTCGAGGCATCGGCAAACAGCATCTGCACATCGCGCGCGCGGGCCTCCTTGCCGTTGATCTTGTAGGCGCTGCCGGCATCGCGCGTGATCCGGCGTACGATGTCGAGCTGATCCGCATCATTGAAGGCGGCGGGCGCGAGGCGGGCGGAATTGTCGAGATGCAGGCTGACTTCGGCGAAATGGCGCGCGCCGCGGGTGTCGCTGCCGGCAAAGATCACGTCCTCCATGCCCGAGCCACGCATGGCGGTCGGGCGATTCTCACCCATCACCCAGCGTAGTGCCTCTAGAAGGTTCGACTTGCCGCAGCCATTGGGGCCGACCACGCCGGTGAGCCCCGTATGGATCAGCAGATCCGTCGGGTCGGTGAAGCTTTTGAAGCCGTTGAGGCGAAGCCGGGTGAACTGCACGATGCGCCTGATCTGGTGGATTCTGGCGGCGAGTGTCCGAGAGGGGGGCGGTCATGTCAAGATGCGTGCGCTGCATCTGGGGTGATTGCGCGGGTTATCCACAATATATTGGATCAACCTGTCGCCAGCCTGCGACAATTCGCCATACTGCGCCACAGGCATTACATCGTCATATTAGATTTCATGAATATATAGGAGGCCACCATGAGTGCTCAAACAACCCGTCCATCCGATAGCTATTCACCGCTCTACTTCCTCGCCTCGCTTGGGGCCGGGGGGCTGGCGGTCACGTTTTTCATGTGGCTGCTGCACTGGCTGCCGCATCCGGGCCAACCGGTGCCCGTGTTCGAAGACATCACTGCGGCCTTCACGGGCGGCACGTTGCTGGTGCAGGGCATGATCCTTGTCGCGGCACTGGGCATCGCGGTTTTCGGTTTTCTGAACCTCAAGCTGCTGGTCTGGAACCTGCGCCGCTTCTCTGAGTGGTCGAAGACCGAAGGCCACGCCAAATTCATGAAAACCAACGCCCAGACGCAGGTCATGGCCATGCCGCTCGCGCTTGCCATGTCGGTGAATGTGCTGTTCATCTTCGGCATGGTGTTCGTGCCCGGCCTGTGGTCGGTCGTGGAATACCTCTTCCCGCTGGCGATGGTGACCTTCATCGGCATAGGTATCTATGCCTTCCGCCTCTATGGCGCGTTCCTGAGCCGGGTGCTGGTCGAAGGGGGCTTCAACTGTGCTGCGAATAATAATTTCGGCCAGGTCCTGCCCGCCTTTGCCTTTGCCATGGTCGGCGTCGGCCTTGCCGCTCCCGCAGCGATGAGCACGGTCCCTGCTCTTGCTGCAACCGGTCTGGTGCTGTCCTCGTTCTTCTTCATGACCTCGGCGCTGATCGCCATCGTGGCGGTGGTGTTGGGTCTGCGCTCCATGATGGAGAATGGCGCGAACCCCGAGACGGCGCCGACGCTCTCGATCATCGTGCCGTTGCTGGCGGTGCTGGGTATCCTGAGCCTGCGCCAGAGCCATGGGATGGACGCGCATTTCGGTGCCGCTGATCTGGCGGGCGAGCGGATGGTGATGCTGGCGCAGTATCTCTCGGCGCAGGTGCTGTTCCTGCTCTTTGCCGGGCTGATCCTTGTCCGTCAGGGCTATGCGAAGCGGTTCCTGTTCGGACGCGAAAACTCACCGGGCTCCTATGCGCTGGTCTGTCCGGGTGTGGGCTTTGCGGTGCTGGTGCATTTCTTCGTCAACAAGGGGCTGGTCGATGCCGGGCTGATCGTGCAATTCGGCGCTGTCTACTGGGTGCTGACAGCGGTGGCGCTGGCCTCGCAGGCACTGATGATCGCGCTGGTGCTGCATCTGAACCGTCGCCATTTCGGAGCGCCAAGCATCCCGGCGAAGGAAGCGGCTGCCTGATCAGAGCGTTTGGTGAAGATCGGACGGGCCAGAGGGTGACCTCTGGCCCGTTTCCAATTTTTGGGCCAGAAAGCTCTGCGTGCTGTTGTGAATGGGGGAAGTGAAGATTTGCTCCGGCGGGCCTTCCTCGATGATGCACCCGCTCCCTTGGAATGGCAGCCTGTTCCGAATGCTTATGCTCCCAGGCAATAGCGCAGGATCGCCTTTTGCGCATGCAGCCGATTCTCGGCCTCGTCGAAGATCACCGATTGCGGACCATCCATGACTGCGCTGGTCACTTCCTCCTCGCGATGCGCGGGCAGGCAATGCATGAACAGCGCATCGGGCTTGGCATGGGCCATCAGCGCGTCATTGACCTGATAGGGGCGCAGCAGGTTGTGGCGGCGTTCTCGATTGGACTGGCTGTCATGCATGCTCACCCAGGTATCGGCCACCACGAGATCGGCGCCCTCTACTGCGCGGACCGGGTCGCGAATGATCTCGACTGCTGATCCCTTCTCGCGGGCGAGTGCCACATATTCGGGCTCGGGGTCGAGGACTTCGGGGCCAGTGAAGGTCAGATCGAAGCCGAATTGCCCCGCCGCATGCAGGAAGGAGGAACAGACATTGTTGCCATCCCCGCACCAGACCACCTTGCGCCCGGCAATCGGCCCACGATGCTCCTCGAAGGTCATCACATCGGCCATGATCTGGCAGGGATGACTGCGGTTGGTCAGCCCATTGATAACCGGGACGCTGGCAAATTCGGCCATCTCATGCAGCACCGACTCCTCGAAGGTGCGGATCATGATGAGATCGACATAGCGCGAGAGCACGCGGGCGGTGTCGGCGATGGTCTCGCCATGGCCGAGTTGCATTTCCGAGCCCGAGAGCACCATGGTCTGCCCGCCCATCTGGCGCACGCCCAGATCGAAGCTGACGCGGGTGCGGGTGGAGGGTTTCTCGAAGATCAGCGCGACCATGTGGTTCGCGAGTGGCTGCTCGGCATCCGGCGTGCCCTTGGGCAGGCCGTCGCGGGCGGATTTCATCGCGCGCGCGCCTTCGATCATGGAGCGGAGGGCTTTCGGGTCAGTGCTGTGGATGTCGAGAAAATGCGGCATATGTCGGGCCTTTGCGAGAGGGCGGGAGCGAGGGCTCTGCCCTCGCGCTCCCGGAGTATTTGGGGCAAGAAAATCAGAGGCTCTGTGCAGCCCTGTCAAGGCGGGTGAGCGCTTCGGCGATCTCATCCTCGGTGATGGTAAGCGGCGGCAGCAGGCGGACGACATTGTCGGCGGCCGGGACCGTGAGCAGCAATTCTGCCTGCGCAGCCTTGACCAGATCGGTATTGGTCTTGCGGCATTTCAGGCCGAGCATCAGACCCGCGCCGCGCAGCTCCTCGAAGATCTCGGGATGGGAGGCGACGAGGCTTTCCAGCCCTTGCCGGAACTGCCCGGCCTTGCGGCTGACAGAGTCGAGAAAGCCCGGCTCGGTCATGATCTCGACCACTCTGGCGCCAACGGCGCAGGCGAGCGGGTTGCCGCCATAGGTGGAGCCATGGGTGCCTGCCGTCATGGCGGAGGCCGCCCTCGCCGTGGCCAGCAAGGCGCCGAGCGGGAAGCCGCCGCCGATGCCCTTGGCAACCAGCATGATATCGGGGGTGACGCCCGCCCATTCATGTGCGAAGAGCCGCCCCGTGCGGCCCATGCCGCATTGCACCTCATCGAGCACCAGCAGCGCGCCGGTCTGGTTGCAGAGGTCGCGCAGGCCCTTGAGGCATTGTTCCGGCAGCGGGCGGATGCCGCCTTCGCCCTGCACGGGCTCGATCATCACCGCAGCGACAGTCTCATCAAGCGCTGCATGGAGCGTGTCATGATCGCCCCAGGGCAGCGTCTTGAAGCCCGGCATGAGCGGGCCGAAGCCCTTGCACATCTTCTCCGAGCCGGCCGCCGCGATGGCCCCGGTGGAGCGGCCATGAAAGGCACCCTCGAAGGTGAGGATGGTCTCACGCGGGGTGCCCTGATCATGCCAGTATTTCCGCACCATCTTGATGGCGAGTTCCGCCGCCTCGGTGCCGGAATTGGTGAAGAAAGCCGTGTCGGCGTATGTATGCGCGACAAGCAGGTCAGCCAAACGTTCCTGTGCCGGGATCCGGTAGAGGTTCGAGACATGCCAGAGCGCCTGCGCCTGCTCGGTCAATGTGGCGACAAGGGCCGGGTGCGCATGGCCCAGCGCATTGACCGCGATCCCGGAGGTGAGGTCGAGGAAACGGCGGCCATCTGCCTCGATCAGCCAGGAGCCTGCGCCGCGCAGGAAGCGCAGGTCGGACCGGTTATAGGTTGGCAGGATCGAAGGGAAGGGCGCGTTCATGGGCGTGTCCTCTGTCGGAAAATACCTGACCTGCCAAAGGCAGGCGGGCAAGTCAATTACGGTTTTCGGATATCGGCTTGGGGCGCGCATCCTGCCGATGCGCGGGAACAGGTCGTTTATCGACGTCGCAGGGCGCGGATGTGGGACAGCATGTTCATGAGCGTCGCGTAGCAGGGGCGCGCGCGGCTGTAAAGCCTCAATCCTCGATCACCCGCAACAGCTTGCGTTCCAGAACCTTGAGCACCTGCGCCAGATCATGCCCGCGCTTGAGCACCTGACCGTCCATGCCGATCACCGCATACATTCCCTGACGCTGGCGCAAGGCCGGGTGTTTCTCGATCCGGTAAAGGGGGTTTTCAGCCGTGCGGCGAAAGATGGAAAACACGGCATGGTGGCGCAGACAGGAAATCCCGTAGTCGCGCCATTCACCCGCCGCGACCATTCGGCCATAGAGCGACAGGATCACGCCCAGTTCGCGCCGGTCGAAACTTGTCTGTCCGTCAATGCCGCGTGGCGGGAGGTGCATGTTCATATGTCGAGTTTGGGGCGCGGCGCCAAGAAAATCAAGCATTCGGATTCAGCAGGCTGTTTTCGCGCCAAGTGTGGCTCTTGCTCTTGCGCTTCCCATGGGCGCTGCGCCACACTGCTGAAGTATCAGGCGAGGGAGGAGGAGCCGCATGCGACCTATTGAAGAGCAAGGCGTGGCGCTCAGCGTATGCCGCGCCGTGATGATTGTGTGAGCCATGCCTGCTTCGATAGATTTCTGGTTCTCGATCGGCAGCACTTACACCTGCCTGACCGTTCTGCGGCTGGCGAAGATGGGTCCCGAGGCCCCGCCGCTGCATTGGCGGCCCTTTGATGTGCGCCGGATCATGCTGGCGCAGAACAACATCCCCTTCCGCGACAAGCCGGTCAAGGCCGCCTATATGTGGCGCGATATCGAACGGCGGGCCGAGAGATACGGGCTGGAGGTGTCAGTGCCCGCGCCCTATCCGCTGGCGGAACTGACGCTGGCCAATCAGATTGCACTGGTGGGCTGCGATGAGGGCTGGTGCGAGGCGTATGTCACCGAGACCTATCGGCTCTGGTTCGGCGAAGGGCTGGAGCCGGGGCAGGAGCCCGCAATCTCGCGGGCGCTGGGGATCATCGGGCAGGACACAGCCCGCGTGATGGCGCTGGCACAGAGCGCGGAGATTGCGGACCGGCTGAAGGCCGAGACTGACGCGGCCATGGCGGTGGGTGTCTTCGGTGCGCCGAGTTTCGTGGTGGCGGGGGAGGTCTTCTGGGGTGATGACCGGCTGGAAGATGCGCTCGACTGGGCAGAACGGGGGCGGCTTGGCTGATGTAAGTTTGCGCGCTGCGACCGAGGATGATCACGCGGCGATCTGGGCCATGCTTGAGCCCGTGTTTCGCGCAGGCGAGACCTATGCCATCGACCGCGACATTCCGCGCGAGGCCGCGCTGGCCTTCTGGTGTGGCGGCACGCATCGCGCCTTTGTCGCCGAGGGCGAGGGGGTGGCGCTGGGCAGTTACTACCTCTGTCCCAATCAGGGCGGCGGCGGGGCGCATGTGGCGAATTGCGGCTTTGTGACCGCGCAGGCGGCACAGGGGCGCGGCGTGGCGCGGGCGATGCTGGACCATGCGATTGAGACTGCGCGAATGTTGGGCTATGTCGCGATGCAGTTCAATTTCGTGGTCGAGACCAATACCCGCGCGATTGATCTGTGGCAGGCACAGGGGTTCGAGATCGTGGGGCGGTTGCCGGGGGCGTTTCGGCATCCGGAACATGGCTATGTGGATGCGCTTGTGCTCTATCGGTGGTTGTGATCCGGGAGACTTGTGCCTAGACGCTGCGAAGATTGAGTATTTTTGGCAAGAAAATGGGGAGTGGGGCATGGCGCGGGCAGGGATACCGCTTCTGGCAGTGCTGATTGACGCGGATAATTCCTCGCCGCGCTGGGCCGAGGCGATTTTCGAGGAGATTGCGAGCCTCGGTGAGGCCTCGGTGCGCCGCATCTATGGGGATTTTTCGCGCAGTCAGATGTCGGGCTGGCAGGACATGCTGCCGAAGCTGGCGCTGGTGCCGCATCATCAGCCGGCCAATACTGTGGGCAAGAATTCCTCGGATATCGCGCTGGTGATCGATGCGATGGACCTGCTGCACTCGGGGCGTTTTGACGGGTTCGTGCTGATCAGTTCCGACAGCGATTTCACCCGGCTGGCAAGCCGCATCCGCGAGCAGGGGTTGGATGTCTATGGCATCGGCCAGCAGAAGACGCCCGAGGCCTTTCGCAAGGCCTGCAAGCGCTTCATCTTTGTCGAGAACCTGATGCCCGAGGCCGCGCCCGATACACCCGCCAAGGAGAGCAAGGCGGCCCCTTCGAAAGCGGTGCCGCTGATCAAGGCCGCGATGCAGGCCATCGACAAGGACGCCGAATGGTTCACCCTCGGCCCGCTGGGGCAGTTCATCGTTGCCGCCAACCCGGATTTCGACGCGCGTAATTATGGCTGCGCGAAGCTGAGTGAATTGGTGGCCAAGACAGGTGCCTTCGAGCTGCGTAAATCCTCGGGCAATGCGATGCAGGTGCGGCTCAAGCCCTAGACAGGGCGCGCGCGCCCCCTTATCTGGCGTGGATGGCCAAGACATCCGACCCGAATTACCGCATCATTGCCGAGAACCGCCGGGCGCGGTTCGATTATGCCATCGAGTCCGATCTCGAATGCGGGATCATGCTGACGGGCTCCGAGGTGAAATCGCTGCGCACGGGAAAGGCCAATATCGCCGAGAGCTATGCCGCCATCGAGGATGGCGAGTTGTGGTTGATCAATTCCTACATTGCGCCCTACGCGCCCGCGCGCACCTGGGGGCATGAGGAACGGCGTAAGCGCAAGCTGTTGGTTTCAAAGCGCGAATTGGCGCGGCTCTGGGCCGATACGGCGAAAGCGGGGATGACGCTGGTGCCGCTGGTGATGTATTTCAACCATCGTGGGCTCGTGAAGCTGAAGATCGGTGTCGCCAAGGGCAAGAA
>SLJW01000231.1 GCA_007134865.1 Paracoccaceae bacterium
GGGGCGCTGGTCGAGCATGGGGTCGAGATGCGCACGCTTGTGCCGGGATATCCGGCGGTGATGGCTGCCCTCGAAACCCCGACGACCTGCGCAAAACTGCCCGATTGTTTCGGCGGCACAGCGTGCGTTCTGGCGGCGCGCGCGGGCGGGCTCGATCTGCTGGTGCTCGACGCGCCGCATCTCTATGAGCGTGGGGCCGGGATCTATCTCAGCGAGGCCGGGCGCGACTGGCCGGACAATCCCGAACGCTTCGCCGCGCTGTCCTGGGTCGCTGCGGAAATCGCCAACGGGCTGATCGCGGATTGGCGCCCTGCCTTGATCCATGCGCATGACTGGCAGGGTGGGCTGGCGCCCTATTACCTTTCGCGCTCCAAGGCCGCTAGGCAGGTGCGCAGCGTGCTCACGATCCACAATATCGCCTTTCAAGGCCTCGCGCCTCCGCGCAAACTGGCGGCATTGAAGATCAACCCTGCTGATTTCACGCCCGAGGGGCTGGAATACTGGGGCCAGATTTCGGCCCTGAAGGCGGGCCTGGTCCATGCCGATTGGCTGACCACAGTCTCGCCCAGCTATGCCGAGGAATTGCTGACCCCGGAATTCGGCATGGGGCTCGAGGGCGTGCTGATGGGGCGGCGCGCCGAATTTTCGGGCATTCTCAACGGGATCGATATGGAGGTGTGGTCGCCTGCAACGGACCCGAACATCACCAACTACACCACCCCCAAGGGCAAAGCGCCCAACAAGGCCGCACTCCGTGCCGAGCTTGGCCTGCCCGAGGCCGAGGGGCCGCTCTGTGTGGTTATCTCGCGGCTGACCGCGCAGAAAGGGCTCGATCTGCTGCTGGAGGCACTGCCGATCTTGCTGGAGCGCGGCGGCCAGCTTGCGCTGCTGGGCAGTGGCGATGACGCGCTGGAAGCGGCTTTTCAGAATGCAGCCGAGCACCCGCATGTCGCCGTGCGCATCGGCTATGACGAATTGCTCGCGCATCGGATGATCGCCGGGGGGGATGCGATTCTCTTGCCGTCGCGGTTCGAGCCCTGCGGGCTGACGCAGCTTTACGGGCTGCGCTATGGCACGCTGCCGCTGGTCGCGCTGACCGGCGGGCTCGCCGATACGGTGATCCCGGCCAGCCCCGCCACGCTGGCGGATAAGGTGGTCGCGACGGGGCTGCAATTTCACCCGGTGACAGCGCTTTCGCTCTCCAATGCCTTGGCGCGGCTCTGCGCGCTTTATCAGCAACCAAAGCTCTGGCGGAAGATCAGCAGCAATGCTATGGCCCATCCAGTGGGATGGAGGCAATCGGCGGCTGCCTATGCGCAGCTCTACAAGGGTTTGCTGGACCAGAACACATGATCGCAAGTTTCCAACTGACGGCAGGCCGTCCCTATCCTCTTGGGGCGACCTTTGATGGCGAGGGCGTGAACTTCGCCGTCTTCTCGCAGCATGCGGCGCGCGTCACCCTCTGCCTCTTCGATGAGCAGGGCAATGAGGCCTTCCTGATCGACCTGCAGGAGCGCGATGGCCATGTCTGGCATGGCTATATCTCGGGGATGCGTCCGGGCCAGCAATATGGCTACCGGGTCCACGGCCCCTATGCCCCCGAAGAGGGCCATCGCTTCAACCCGCACAAGCTGCTGATCGACCCCTATGCCAAGAAGCTGACGGGCCATCCGGTCTGGAATGACGCGCTCTATGGCTACACGATTGGCGATGCCAAAGCCGATCTGAGCTATGACATGCGCGACAGCGCGCCCTTCATGCCGCGCTCGGTGGTGGTCGATCCGGCCTTCAGTTGGGGCATGAACAAGGCCCGGCCCCGCCACCCGTGGTCGGAAACCGTGATCTACGAGGCCCATGTCAAGGGCCTGACCGCGCAGCGCAGCGATGTGCCCCATGCCGGGCGCTTCCTCGGCATGGCCTCGGACCCGATGCTGGAGCATCTCACCGATCTGGGCATCACGACGATCGAGCTACTGCCCGTGCAGGCCTTCGTCGATGACCGTTTTCTGGTCGAGAAGGGGCTGCGCAACTACTGGGGCTACATGAGCTATGGCTTCTTTGCCCCCGAGCCGCGCTACATGTCAGCCGGCGCGATTGCCGAGTTCCAGCAGATGGTCGCGCGGTTTCATGCCGCAGGCATCGAGGTCATTCTCGATGTGGTCTACAACCATACGGCAGAAGGCGATCATCTGGGGCCGACGCTGTGCTTTCGCGGCTTTGACAATGCCGCCTATTACCGTCTGGCCGAGGACAAGCGCTATCTGCTTGATGACACGGGCTGCGGCAATTCCATCAACATGGACCACCCTTTCGCGCTGCGGCTGGTGATGGACTCTCTGCGCTACTGGGTCGAGGTGATGCATGTCGATGGCTTCCGCTTCGACCTTGCCTCGACGCTGGCGCGCACAGGCGGCATATTCGACCGAGACGGCCCGTTCTGCCGTGCCGTGCGGCAGGATCCGGTGCTCAACAAGGTGAAGCTGATCGCCGAGCCCTGGGATCTGGGCCATGAGGGGTATCAGCTTGGGGCCTATCCCGCGCCCTTCCGCGAATGGAATGACAAGTTCCGCAACACGGTGCGCGCCTTCTGGCGCGGTGATGAGGGGCAGGCGCGCAAACTCTCGCGGCGCATCTCGGGCTCGGCGCTGCATTTTGACCATGACGGTCGGCCCGCGACATCCTCGGTCAACTTCCTGACCGCGCATGACGGGTTCACGCTGATGGATGTGGTGAGCTACTCGCGCAAGCACAATCACGCCAATGGTGAGGGCAATCACGACGGACATGATGGCGAGATTTGTGAGAATTGCGGCCATGAGGGGCCGATTGAGGATGCCGAGATCATCGCCCGCCGCGCGCAGCGCAGGCGCAACATGTTCGCGACGCTGATGCTCTCGCAAGGCACTCCGATGATCCTGGCAGGCGACGAGTTGGGCAATTCGCAGGGCGGCAACAATAATGCCTATTGTCAGGACAACCCGACCGGCTGGGTGGACTGGGATCAGGCCGACCCGGAGTTTCTGAACTTCTGTCGCGCGGCCATTGTGTTTCGGCGCGACAACCCGGTGCTGCGCCAGAAACGCTTTCTGCATTCCAAGCCTCGCCCCGAAGACGGCAAGGCCGATCTGGTCTGGCGCAGGCCCGATGGGCAGATGATGCGCGACGAGGACTGGAATGCGCGGGATTTACGCTTTGTCGGGGTCGAGACCCGGATGGCGCATTCAACCCCGGCCTATGAGCGCCGTTTTGATGCGCTCTATATCATCTTCAACGCTGGTGATGACGTGGAGGTCACCATGCCCGAGGCTCTGGATGGCCATGACTGGCGGCGTGTGTTCGACAGCAGCGCGACCCCGCCCGAGGAGCAATCCGCAGGCAAGTCGCTGGTACTGGCCAATTCTGTTGCCGTGTTCCGGATGACCCGGCAGCCGTCCTTTCACACCCGCCGTCGAACACAGACCGGGTGAAACTGGCGCAACGCGCAAAGGGAGCGCGTCAGTCCGCCAGCATCCATTCGCCGCCGGGAAAGAGCGCGTGAAAGGCGAAAGCGAAGGGGATGTCATGAGGCAGATCACGCCCTTGCTCATCACGCACCCGCACTGTGCCCACTTCGCGCCCCTGCGCGATGTTGCGGCTGTCCAATGCCGAGGCCTGACCCGGTGTCCAACTCAGCACCACGCCTGCCTCGCGGATCTCTTCCTCGGCCCGCAACCGCTCAAAGGTCCAGGCGCGGTTCTCCACCCGCACGACGCGGGCCAGCGGTGAAATGCCGTGCGGCGGGTCCTCGCCCTGATAGAGGAAAGGCCGGGTCGAGGTGTCGTAGCCGACATAGGGATTTGAGCCATAAGCACGACGCCATTCGGGTTCATCCATCACCAGCCCGTCCGGGTTGCGGGTGATGAACTCGTCCCAGCTTTCCATCCAGCCCGGCAGCATGGTCAAAACCCGACCCGTGTGCTGCCCGACGATCCCTTCGCCGGTCGCCTGCTGCCACCAGCTTTCGGTTTCGCGGTCATACATCACCATGTCGGAATGGCGCAGCTTGCCCGAGACACCGAAGGTGTGGCGCTCCCCGTCGATGCGGGCATCGAAGATCATGGCCGAATTGCAAAGCGGGCAGAAGGTGACGGCAATCGGCGCGCCGCCGACCACGTCATTCACGATTTCATGCCACATCAGATAGCGGATTGGATAGGCGCGCGCGACCTCGCCTTCAACCTCATAGGTCATCACCGGCTCGCGGTCAGGGATTCGGGTTTCATCGGCTGCGTCGATGAAGGCAGGCTCCCAGATTGCGGGGATCCCGTCACGCGGCGGTCCGCCGGACATGATCTCGGACAGATCGACACTGGCGGTGTCGAAATCGGTCTTGGGGAATTCCGCGCGCCATTGGGCCGGCACCTGGGCCATGGCTGGCGCAACGAGCAGGACGATGCTCACGATCAGGGACGCTAGGCGGGTCATGGCATCTCCTCGGTTCTGACCGGTGCCTGAGGGACAGCGCGTTGGTCGTTCGGGCGGCACCACGTCTTGCGGGGTCACCGCAGTTACCCGGAAAGTAGGCCTGAACAGTGGACCTCCCGTCAAGGAAAGACCCGCCTCCTCACGGTCCTGTCATGAGATTCTCCGCGCCATCAACCGCAAACGAGCGCCTCAGATAACGGCAGCATGCGCGGAATCAGATCTGTCAGATTGATAGCCTGCACCTATTGAATGACGCGAAAGCAATATTGATCAGGGATGAAAAACCTGTTTATTGGCCGCAGAATAGCGAGAGGCCGCCATGTCGTCACCAACCCCGGCAACCGAAGATATCCAGACCATCCTTGCAGAGCATCTGCATCTGGAGGGTCCGCTGCTGCCGATCCTGCACGCATTGCAGGAGGCATTCGGTCATATTCCCAAAGCCGCGCACCCACTGATCACCGATGCGCTCAATATCAGCCGGGCGGAACTGCATGGCGTGATCAGTTTCTACCACGATTTCCGCGACAAGCCCGCAGGGCGTCATGTGCTCAAGATCTGCCGCGCAGAGGCCTGTCAATCCATGGGCGGCACGGTGCTGGCCGAGGCGACACTGGCCAAGCTGGGCGTCGCCTGGCATGGCACCACCCCGAATGGCGCCGTGACGGTCGAGCCGGTCTATTGCCTGGGCCTTTGCGCCTGTGCTCCAGCGGCGATGCTCGATGACCGCGTCCTGGGTCGGGTAGACGAAGAGCGGATGGGCAAACTTCTGGCGGAGGCAGGCGCATGAAGATTTTCGTGCCGATGGACAGCGCCGCCAAAGCGCTCGGGGCCGAAGAGGTGGTCGCCGCGCTGCGCGCTGCCGCGCCCGAGGCGCAGATCATCCGCACCGGTACGCGGGGCATGATCTGGCTCGAGCCGCTGGTCGAGGTCGAGATTGACGGCGTTCGCCATGGCTATGGCCCGGCAAGCCCCGAGGACGTCGCAGACATCCTCAATGGCACCAGCCCAAAGGCGCTCGGCCCGGTCGAGGCGCTGGACTGGATGGCGCGGCAGACGCGGCTGACCTTTGCCCGCGTCGGCGTGATCGACCCGCTCGATCTGGCCGATTACGAGGCCCATGGCGGGCTTGTCGGGCTGCGCCGCGCGCTGGAGATGGCTCCCGAAGAGATCGTCGCCGAAGTCACGACCTCGGGGCTACGCGGGCGCGGCGGGGCGGGCTTTCCCACCGGCATCAAGTGGAAGACCGTGCAAGAGGCCAAGGCGCCGCAGAAATACATCGTCTGCAATGCCGATGAGGGCGATAGCGGCACCTTCGCCGACCGCATGATCATGGAGGGCGACCCCTTCACCCTGATCGAGGGAATGGTGATCGCCGGGCTCAGTGTGGGGGCGACGCGCGGCTATGTCTATCTGCGCTCGGAATACCCCGATGCCATCGCCGTCATGCGCCGCGCGGTCGAGATTGCGCGCCGCGCGGGCGTGCTGGGGAAGGATGTTCTGGGCTCGGGCCGCGCCTTCGAAATGGAAATCCGCGTCGGTGCCGGGGCCTATGTCTGCGGCGAGGAAACCTCGCTGCTGAACTCGCTCGAAGGCAAGCGCGGTGTCGTGCGCGCCAAACCCCCGCTGCCAGCGCTCGAGGGGTTTCTCGGGCGGCCCACAGTGGTCAACAACGTGATCTCGCTCGCCACGGTGCCGGTGATCTTCGAGAAGGGCGCGCAGCATTACGCCGATTTCGGGCTTGGCCGTTCGCGCGGCACCGTGACCCTGCAGATCGCAGGCAATGTCGCGCGCGGCGGGCTGTTTGAGACCGCCTTCGGCATCACGCTGGGTGAAGTGGTCCATGATCTGGCCGGGGGCACCGCGACAGGGCACCCGGTCAAGGCGGTGCAGGTGGGCGGGCCACTCGGGGCCTATATCCCGGTCTCGGGCTTCAATGCGCCGCTGGGATATGAAGAACTCGACGCGCATGGCGGGCTGTTGGGCCATGCCGGTCTTGTCGTCTTCGACGAGAATGCCGATATGTTGTCCATGGCGCGCTTCGCAATGGAATTCTGCGCCGTGGAAAGCTGCGGCAAATGCACTCCTTGCCGGATCGGGGCGGTACGCGGGGTCGAGACCATCGACCGCATCCGCCAGGGCGATGGCGAGGCCGTGCCGCTGCTGCGCGATCTCTGCGTGACGATGAAGGATGGCTCGCTTTGTGCGCTGGGGGGTCTGACGCCACTGCCGGTGGAATCAGTGCTCGACCATTTCGCGGATGAATTTCTGCCCCGGCGGGAGGCAGCCGAATGAGCCTGCGTCCTGCAGTATCGCAACCTGCGTGGGGGCCTTGCCCCCACAACCCCAGAGTATTTGTTCGCGAGATGAAACAGAAGGTGGCGCGATGAAGGATTTCATCATTCCCGATGATCGTGACATGGGCACGCCCGCCCGGGTCGGTGCGCCGGTGACGCTGGAAATCGACGGTATCGCCGTGACCGTGCCTGCGGGCACGTCGGTGATGCGCGCAGCGGCCGAGGCGGGGATCCAGATCCCCAAGCTGTGCGCGACCGACAGTGTCGAGGCTTTCGGCTCTTGCCGCTTGTGTCTTGTCGAGATCGAGGGGCGGCGGGGCACGCCCGCTTCCTGCACCACGCCGGTAGCGCCCGGAATGGTGGTGAATACCGGCACCTCGCGACTGCGCAAGCTGCGCCGGGGGGTGATGGAGTTGTATATCTCGGACCACCCGCTGGATTGTCTGACCTGTTCGGCCAATGGCGATTGCGAATTGCAGGATATGGCAGGGGCCGTGGGCCTGCGCGATGTCCGCTATGAGGCTCCCGAGAATGGCGGGCTGGCTAATCATTTCGAGGCGCGCAACACCTCGGGTGAGGCCAACCCCGCCTGGATGCCCAAGGATGACAGCAACCCCTATTTCTCATACGACCCCAGCAAATGCATTGTCTGCTCGCGCTGCGTGCGCGCCTGCGAAGAGGTGCAGGGCACCTTCGCGCTGACCATCGAGGGGCGCGGCTTTGACAGCCGGGTAAGCGCAGGCGGCGCAGGGGATGATTTCCTCGGCTCGGATTGCGTGAGCTGCGGGGCCTGCGTGCAGGCCTGCCCGACCGCGACCCTGCAGGAGAAATCGATCATCGAGATGGGTACGCCGGACCGGTCCGTGGTAACGACCTGCGCCTATTGCGGTGTGGGCTGTTCGTTCAAGGCCGAGATGAATGGCGACCAACTGGTGCGCATGACGCCCTACAAGCATGGCAAGGCCAATAGCGGTCATTCCTGCGTCAAGGGCCGCTTCGCCTATGGCTATGCCCATCACAAGGACCGGATCCTCTCGCCCATGATCCGCGAGCGGATCAGCGACCCATGGCGCGAAGTGAGCTGGGAAGAGGCGCTGAGCTTTGCCGCCAGCAGGCTGCGCGGGTTGCAGGCCGAATATGGACAGAAATCCATCGGCGTGATCACCTCGAGCCGCTGCACCAATGAGGAAACCTATCTGGTGCAGAAACTGGCCCGTGCGGTCTTTGGCAACAACAACACCGATACCTGTGCGCGGGTCTGCCACTCGCCCACCGGCTACGGGCTGGGCCAGACCTTCGGCACCTCGGCGGGCACGCAGGATTTCGCCTCGGTCGATCACGCGGATGTGGTGATCGTGATTGGCGCCAATCCGACCGATGGCCACCCGGTCTTCGCCTCGCGGCTGAAGAAACGGCTTCGCGCGGGGGCCAAGCTGATCGTGATCGACCCGCGGCGGATCGATCTGGTGAAATCACCCCATGTCGAAGCGTCGCATCACCTGCCCCTGCGCCCCGGCACCAATGTCGCCGTGGTCAGCGCCATGGCGCATGTGATCGTGACCGAAGGGCTGATGAATGAAGACTTCATCCGCACCCGCTGCGACTGGGACGAGTTCCAGCATTATGCCGAGTTCATCAGCGACCCGCGCCACAGCCCCGAAGCAACCGCGATGCTGACCGGGGTTGACCCGGAAGAGCTGCGCGCCGCAGCGCGGCTCTATGCGACCGGCGGCAATGGGGCGATCTATTACGGGCTGGGCGTCACCGAGCATTCGCAAGGCTCGACCACGGTTATGGGCATCGCCAATCTGGCCATGCTGACCGGCAATATCGGCCGGCCCGGTGTCGGCGTGAACCCGCTGCGCGGGCAGAACAATGTGCAGGGCGCCTGCGACATGGGCTCCTTCCCGCATGAATTGCCCGGCTACCGGCACGTCAAGGGTGCGGAAGTGCGCAGCATCTACGAATCGCTCTGGGGGGTCGAGATCGACCCCGAGCCGGGACTGCGCATTCCCAACATGCTCGATGCAGCGGTCGATGGCAGCTTCAAGGGGCTCTATTGTCAGGGCGAGGATATCCTGCAATCGGACCCTGACACCAAGCATGTCGCGGCTGGGCTCGCGGCCATGGAATGCGTCATCGTGCATGACCTGTTCCTGAACGAGACCGCGAATTACGCGCATGTCTTCCTGCCCGGTTCGACCTTCCTCGAAAAGGACGGCACCTTCACCAATGCCGAGCGCCGCATCAACCGCGTGCGCCGGGTGATCCCGCCGCGCAATGGCTATGCCGATTGGGAGATCACCCAGATGCTGGCCAATGCCATGGGCGCGAACTGGAGCTATGCGCACCCGGCCCAGATCATGGAGGAGATCGCGCTGACCACGCCGAGTTTCGCCGGAGTCGATTATGCGCTGCTGGAGGAAAAGGGCAGCGTGCAATGGCCCTGCAATGCCGAGCATCCCGAGGGCACACCGCTGATGCATGTCGACGGTTTCATGCGCGGCCAGGGGCGGTTCATCATCACCGAATATGTGCCGACCGATGAAAAGACCGGCCCGCGCTTCCCGCTGCTGCTGACGACAGGGCGCATTCTCAGCCAATATAATGTCGGTGCCCAGACGCGGCGCACGGATAATGTGGTCTGGCACGAGGAAGACTTGCTGGAAATCCACCCGCATGACGCCGAGGTCAGGGGCGTGGCCGAGGGCGATTGGGTGCGGCTGGCCAGCCGCTCGGGCGAGACCACGCTGCGTGCGACACTGACCGACCGGGTCAGCCCGGGCGTGGTCTATACCACCTTCCACCACCCCGACACGCAGGCCAATGTCATCACCACCGATTTCTCCGACTGGGCGACCAATTGCCCGGAATATAAGGTGACGGCAGTGCAGGTCAGCCTCTCGAACGGCCCCAGCGAGTGGCAGGAGGATTACGCCGAACAAGCCGCCCTCGCGCGGCGCATCCTTCCGGCTGCGGAGTGACGGCGATGCGCTTTGCCCCGAGCCAGAGCCATTCCGGCCTCGCCCTGCGGGGCGAGACTGCACGCCGCGTCACTCGCGCGCTGCCCGAGGAAGTGCCGGTCGCGCTGGTCTTCGACAGCACGACGCAGGCGGTGATGATGGCCACACCCGCCGACATCGCCGATTTCGCGCATGGCTTTGCCCTGAGTGAAGGGATCATCACCGCGCCCGAGCAGATCGAGGGTTTCGAGATTGCCGAGCATGCGCAGGGGATCGAGGCGCGCTTCTGGCTGCGCGATGACCAGCGCGCGGCGCTGGCCGAGCGGCGGCGTTTCATGGCGGGGCCAGTGGGCTGTGGGCTCTGCGGGATCGACAGTCTCGAACAGGCGCTCCGCCAGGTGCCCGATGTGAGTGGGGCCTCGGCACAATTCAGCGCGCGCGAGATCGCGCGCGCCAGTTCTGCCCTGCGCGCACATCAGCCGCTGCACGACCTGACCCATGCCGTGCATGCGGCCGGGTTCATCCGCCCGGGCGAAGGGTTGATCATGGCGCGCGAGGATGTCGGGCGGCACAACGCACTCGACAAGCTGATCGGGGCGCTCTGGCGCGCGGGGCAGGACCCGGCAGAGGGTGCTATCGTGATGACCAGCCGCCTCTCGCTGGAACTGGTGCAGAAATGCGCCATGGCCGGATGCGGCGTGCTGGTCGCTGTCTCCGCCCCCACGGCCCATGCGCTGCGCCTCGCCAAGGATGCCGGGATCACACTTGCAGGGTTCGCCCGCGATGGCGGCTTCGACATCTATGCCCATCCGCATCGCATCACGTCCGAGGTCTCCGATGTCGCCTGAGAAAATGGTCCATATGGCCAATCAGATCGCCACTTTCTTCAAGTCTCAGCCGGGCGATGACCAGGCCGACAAGGTCGCGCGCCACCTGCTGGATTTCTGGGAGCCGCGGATGCGCGACCAACTGCGCGACTACATCGCCGCGGGCGGCAAGGGTCTCGACACGCTGGTCATCAAGGCCGCGCGGCAGATCGGGTAGCGCTTTGGAGTAGCGCTGCTTCCGGGCAAGATCAGCGGAAACGCGCCTTATCGGGACGCTTGCGGACCGCGCTTCAGGCAGGACAATCATCCCTGCTGCGAGAGTGGCAAAGCTGTGCTATGACAAGGGTCTGTCCTGTAAAGCCTCAGAGCAACACATATGACCACCCTGCCCCGCCGCCGCCTCCTAGTCTGTTCTGCCAGTGCGATTGCGCTGGCCGCCTGTGTGCCCGCGCTCACCCCCGCCGCGCGCCCGCCCGAAGTCGAACCCATCGACTACAGTTCGCGTCGTGATGGCGGGCATACGCTGCGCGCGATCAACATAGACGAGATACCCGAATTCCTGCACCGGCAGGTCGTGCCCTACACGACCGAGGAAGAACCCGGCACCATCGTGATAGAGAACCAGAACCGGTTGCTCTACCTGATCCTCGAGGATGGCTATGCCCTGCGCTACGGCCTTTCGGTCGGGCGTGAGGGGTTTGACTGGACGGGGGAAGCAACAGTCTATCGCAAGGCGCATTGGCCCACATGGACCCCGCCGCCCGAGATGATCGAACGCGAGCCGCATCTGGAGCGGTGGAAAGACGGCCAGCCCGGTGGCCCCGACAACCCGCTGGGCGCCCGCGCGCTGTATCTGATGAGTAATGGGCGCGATGAGGGCTACCGTATCCACGGCACGCCCGAATGGCGTTCGATCGGGCGCTTCGCCTCTTCGGGCTGCTTCCGCATGCTGCAACAGGATGTGATCGACCTCTATGAGCGCGTGCCCGTCGGCACGCGGGTCGTTGTCATCTAAGCCATTGCGCTACCGAGTGAACCGAAAGCGGAAGCGCCGGTCGCGCACACAGCCCTATAGATGACGCACGCATTTTCTTGCCAAAAATACTCAGATTCCACCGCTGCTCAAGCGCTCAACGCCCAAGGTGCGCGGCCGTTGGCCCAGGATTGCACGGCGCGCCCGAACGCCTCGAACAAAGGCCGCGAGACCGGGTCCTGCCCGGCGCGCCATTCCGGGTGCCATTGCACCGAGAGCGTGAAGCCGCGCGCGCCCTCGACATAGAGCGCCTCGGGCGTGCCATCGGGCGCGTGCCCGTCGATCACGATGCGCGCACCGGCGGATTTTATACCCTGCCCGTGCAGCGTGTTGGTCATGACCTCGCTCGCGCCCATCAGGCGGTGAAACACCCCGCCCTCGCGAAAGCGGACCGGATGGCGCAGGGCGAATTTCTCTTCCAGCGTGCCATCGGGGGGCATGCGGTGATTCATCCGGCCCGGCAAATCGCGGATCTCGGGGTAGAGCGTGCCGCCCATCGCGACATTGACCTCCTGAAAGCCACGGCAGACCCCGAAGAAAGGCTGGCCACGCTCGACCAGCGCGCGCACCAGCGGCAGCGTGATCGCGTCGCGTGCGCGGTCGAATTCGCCATGGGCGGGGGTCTCGGATTCGCCATATTCCTCGGGGTGGACATTGGGCCGCCCGCCGGTCAGCAGGAACCCGTCGCAGACCTCGAGCAGTTCTGCGACCGAGACGAGCCGCGGGTCCGACGGCACCAGCAAGGGCAAACAGCCCGAGACCTGCGCGATGGCTTCGGAATTCATCGTGCCGCCGGCATGGGCGGGGTATTGATCATTGATCAGATAGGAATTGCCGATGATTCCGACGATGGGTCTGCGCATGATCTGCCTGATGTTGCCTGCCAAATAATCTAACAGAGATATGCCAAAGGTCGAGAGGGCAGCGCAGCTCCTTGGCATTCTGTCCGAAAATCAATCGCGGGTGAGCACAAAGCTGTGCAGTGTCTCGGCGCCCGCGCGCTGTGCAGAGCAAGTGCCGATAGTCGTGCCGGTCTCGACAAACCCGGCCCTGCGCAGCACGGCCATCGAGGCCGGGTTGTCGTGATAGACCCGCGCCTGCAGCGCCGGGATGTCGCGATGCGCAAAGACCATATTCACGAACCCGTCCAGCGCGGCGCACATGATCCCCTGCCCCTGTGCCTCGGGCACGAGGAAGAATGCCAGCTCTGCGGGATCATCCGAAACCAACCCGATGGAGCCCAGGAACGCCCCGTCGCCGGCGTCCATGGCCAGCCGGAACGGGGCGGTCTCGCGCGAAATGAGATCGCGCAGATAGGCCTCGGCTGCGCTCAGGGGCCAGTCCACCGGGAACATGAACAGCATGCGCCCGATCTCGGGCGTGGTGACAGCCGCGTGAAACGCCGCTGCATCAGAGGGGCGCAACCGGCGCAGGTGCAACCCCGGAAGTGTCGGATGATCCAGCGCCAGTGGCAGCGGCAGCGCCATCACATCCGCCGGATATAGGTCCAGGTCGGCACAGTGGCGCGGCGCGCGATGGAATAGGCTTCGGCATCGCCCAGATAGTCGAAGCCCGCATTGGTCAGCACATGCGCCGAAGCCGGATTGTCCTGAAACACCTCGGCAAAGAGCGTGCGGGCGTTATGCGGGTTGGCCTTGATGACCGCCCGCACCGCTTCCGACGCAAAACCCGCATTCCAGAAGGCCGGAGCCACCCAGAAGCCGATCTGGCTCTGCGCGCGGTCCAGATGCTTGAGCGACAAGAGGCCCACGACCGAGGACGAGCCCACGCCCGAACCATCAAGCACCCAGACATCCTCCTCGCGATCCGGCGCCACGGCGCGCGCGATGAACTGTTCCGTCGCGCCGGGGGGCAGCGGGTGCGGGATCGAGCGCGTGCCCTCGGCCACGCGCCGGTCGCCCGTGTGCAGCGCCAGCGGGCCTGCATCCGTGCGTTGCAGCGGCCGCAAGATCAGCCGCGCGCTGGTCAGGATTGGCTGATCTGCTGTGATATTGCTGTCCAATGTCATTTCATCCTCCCACCGGGCCGAAGGCCCGGCTTCCCTCGAAAACCTGAAATGCCGACCTCTCTCCTACCAGCAGA
>SLJW01000003.1 GCA_007134865.1 Paracoccaceae bacterium
ATAGAGCGGAAATAGCTCTCACCGAAATCGAAGCGGATGTAATTCCACATCATGTGGAAGAACCGCTCCAGCGGGGGTTTATCGAAACCAAATTCGCGCTCGAGCTGTTCAATGAACTCGGGCGGCAGACCGCGCGCGCCGCGATAGCGCTCGTTTTCATCCGCCCCAACATTTACGTCTGCGGCGCCGCCATCAAAGGCGCCGAAGACATTGCCCTGCCCCTCCATCTGGGCAATTACCTGCTCGATCGGGCCACCGGGCACGAATTGCACCAGAGCGAAGTTGATCACCATGACGCCCAGCAGCGTCGGGATGATCAGGGCCAGCCGTCGCGCGATGTATGCGCCCATGGGTTACCTCAACGCGCCTGCTGCACGCAGTTCGTCAAAGCGGTCGCGGTCGAACCACCAGAAATCCAGCTCACCAGTCGAGTAGGGCGGGGTCTCTTCGGGGCGCTGGAAGATATCCCAATGCGCAACCCAGACCACATCGTTATACCATGCCGGAATGATGAAGAACTCGTACCGCAGCACGCGATCAAGCGCCATGAGCGCGGCATCGCGCGTTTCTGGGTCAGGCGCATCGAGCGAAAGGTCGATCACGGCATCCACCAGCGGGCTGCGCAGCCCGGCGGGGTTGAACACGTCATCAGCGGCCTCGGAGCCGAAACGCTGATGCAGACCAGTGCCAGTATCCATGAACGCAACATACTGATCGAAAATCATGTCATAGTCACGATTGCGGCGCCGGTCGGTATGTTGCGCAGGGTCAATGCGCTGATAGCGTGCGTCAATCCCAAGCCCTTGCAGATTCTGGGTAAAGGCGTCGATGATCGAGTCCATCGTCGCCGACCCTGCCGTCGAGACCGGGATTTCGATGGTCATGCGCTCGCCATCCGAATTGCGCAACAAGCCGGCATCATCGACCGTCCAGCCGGCCTCTTCCAGAAGTGCGCTTGCACGGCGCACATTGCCGCGATCCACCAGCCGCGCCGGGTTGGATGTGTGCGGCATCCGCGCAGGTTGGGTCAACACTTCCTCGGGCACGAGATCACCCAGAGATTGCAGAAGTTCAAGTTCCAGCCCCTCGGGCGGACCATCGGCCTGGAAACGCGTGCCTTGCGTGAAAGAGACACGCTGGCTGAACAGCCCGTATTGCAGGGTTTCATTCGTCCACTCGAAATTCCATGCCAGCGCTATGGCATCACGCACACGCCGGTCCTGCAGGAAAGGACGCTCGAGATTGAAGACAAACCCCGTTGGCGTGGGTGCAAAGCCCGTGGGCAGTTCCGTGCGCACCACATGGCCGCGACTCATGGCCGGGAAATCGTAGCCCGTGGCCCATTGGCGCGAGTTGTTCTCGGCGCGGAAAGTGTATTCGCCAGTCTTGAACGCCTCGAACGCCGCTGCCCCATCCGCGAAATACTCGACCCGGATTTCGTCGAAATTGTGCCGGCCGCGATTGATCGGCAGATCGGCACCCCAGTAATCGGGGTTGCGGCGATAGGTGATGCGGCGATTCACCTCCAGCCCTTCAAGAACGTATGGGCCCGACCCCGGAGAAATCTCCATGCGCGACTCGTCCAGTCGCGCACCGGTTTCCTCATACCATGCCTGGGAGAAGACCGGGGTCGAGCCGACCTGGTCAATCAGCGAACGCCGTGAGATGCCATCGGCAAAAGTGAATTTGACAGTGTGGTCATCCAGCGCCTCGGCATCGATTACGCGCGCACTGACAGCCTGCGCGTAGGAGGGCAGGCCTTGTTCCAGAAACAGGTTGTGCGAGAAAACCACATCATGCGCGGTCAGTGGCGTGCCATCGGAAAACCGCGCCTCGGGGCGCATGTGGAAGATGACCCACTCCTTGGTTTCGGGGTATTCGAGCGAATGCGCCAGCAACCCGTAGCTTTCGCCATAAGCGTCGGCCGGAACCAACCCGCTTCCGAAAGGCTCCGATGTCTCGAGTAGGCTCTCATAGATCGAGGAGGAAAACACACCCGCACGCCCACGTCGGGTGAACGGATTCATCGAGTCAAATGTTCCCTGTGCTGAAATCGAGATCGTCCCGCCCTTGGGTGCATCCGGGTTGACATAACGTAAATGCTCGAAGTCGGGTTCGTAGCTCAGATCACCATAGAAGGAATAGCCATGTGCCTCGATCATCGCAGGGGGGTCCTCACCCTCGGCTGCGCTCGCCTTGGCGACGCCAAACATTGATATCGAGACCGTGACCAATGACAGACTTAGAAAAGACGAAAAGCGGGGCGTCGGAGCGACCAGGGAACACGTCATGGGGCAATTCCTCCTGTTCGGGCCGTTTCTGAAGTTGGCCTCTGAAACCGTTATCTAGCCTTTGTGGGGCGCTGTCGACATATGCGCAAGGTTTTCACCATATGGACAAGGTAATTTGATGGCGCTTGATGAAAAGCAAACAGGCCGCCCATAAAGCGGGCGGCCTGTTTTGGACGTCGAAAATGTGTCGCGTCAGCTTTCACTTTCCATGTAAGCGATCAGGTTTGCCCGATCTTCCACGCTGGTAATGCCACGGAAACTCATCGAGGTGCCCGGGGTCACCCCGCTCGGGTTCTCAATGAAGGCCGAAAGAATCTCAGGGGTCCAGACATCCCCTGCCTGGTTCAACGCACCGGAATAGTTGAAGTCGTCGACCACACCTATCTCACGATTAACGATCCCGTAGAGGTGGGGGCCGACACTGTTACGTCCATCCTCAAGCGCATGGCAGGCTCGGCACTGCGACCAGACGCGCGACCCGGCGCTGGCATCAGCAATTTCGAAAGCCTCCTCGAAGGTCAGTTCTGCAACGGCTTCGTCCGCAACATCGTCGGCACCCGTATCGATGACGAATGCCTGCGGCGCGTCTGCGTTGCGGGGCACGTAAATCGCGGTTGCTGCCCAGTTACCGAGCAGGAAGACCAGCAACGCCCCGCAAAAAGCCGCAACTGCCTTGGTGATGACCATCGTGTCGAACATAGCGCATTCCCGGATTAGACGGATTTCATCGGTATGTATCCGCTTCCCCTTGTCGTTTTCAAGCGGTAGTTACCGCGACGAAATGCCCATAAGGGCGAATTCTGGTGAGTGTGAGCGGAAACATGACGGGAAAGATCGCGTTTCAGGGGGAACCGGGCGCCTATTCGCACGAGGCCTGCCGCCTAAAGCATCCGGATATGGAAGCAGTGCCGTGTCGCACCTTCGAGGATGTGATCGAGATGGTGCGCGTCGGCAAGGCCGATCTCGCAATGCTCCCGGTCGAGAATTCGACCTTTGGCAGGGTCGCGGACATCCATCATCTGCTGCCCGACTCCGGATTACACATTCTCGACGAAGCTTATGTGCGGGTGCATATCAACCTGTTGGCCCTGCCCGGTGTGCCCCTGTCCGAGATCACCCATGCCATGAGCCACACAATGCTGCTTGGCCAGTGTCGCGCCTTCCTGAAAAAGCATGGGATCCATCGCGTCAAAGGTGCCGACACCGCTGGCTCGGCGCGCGAGGTCGCGCAAAAGGGAGAACGGCAACTTGCAGCGCTCGCCTCGGAACTCGCGGGCGAAATTTACGGGCTCGACACCCTCGCCCGCCATATCGAGGATGAGGGCACCAACACCACACGCTTTCTGGTCATGGGGCGCGACTC
>SLJW01000082.1 GCA_007134865.1 Paracoccaceae bacterium
GGCGCGTCACGGCTTCGGGCGGGAGTTCGAAGAAATCGGGGCCGCGCGGCTCGTACAGCCGGGCCAGCAATTCATCGCGATATTGATCAGCGCGGGCGCTGGCCTGCCAGTCGATCCAGCGCTCGAAATGCGGGATCGAATTCTCGCGGATGCGCGAGGTGACAGGGCCGGGCTCGATCAGGCTGACATGGATGCCGGTGCCTGCCAGTTCGAGGCGTAATACATCCGACAGCCCCTCGAGCGCGAATTTGCTCGCGACATAGGCCCCGCGCCAGCGCAGCGCCGCCAGCCCCAGCACCGAAGAGTTCTGCACGATCCGCCCGTGACCCTGTGCGCGCATCACCGGGATCACCTGCCGCGTCAATTCGTGCCACCCGAAGAGATTGGTCTCGAAGATCGCACGCAGCGCATCGGTCGGCAGGTCCTCGGTCGCGCCGGGGATGGCGTAGGCGCCATTGTTGAACAGTGCATCGAGGCGGCCCTCGGTGCGGCTCAGCACCTCTTGCAGCGCCGAGGTGATGCTGCCCGTGTCGGTCAGATCGAGGGCAAGGCTCTCAAGCCCCTCTTCCCGCAGGCGTGCTGCATCCTCGGGTTTGCGGCAGGTCGCAAAGACGCGCCAGCCTCGCACCACCAGCGCATGGGCCGCATGATGCCCGATTCCGCTGGAACAGCCCGTGATGAGGATGCTGCGCTGTGCGCCTTGATCTAACGCGCTGTCGATGACCACGCCTCGCGCTTGCGGTAGATCGTCGAGGGGGCAAGATCGAGCTCGCGCGCGGCCTGCGGTACCGAGCCGCCATGCCGGGCAATCGCGGCCTCAATCACCCGACGTTCGATTTCGGCCATGGTCAAGCCCGCAAACCCTGCTTCGGGGGCGGTTTGGACAGGACAAACGGGCTCGGGCATGGGCTCTGCCGGCAGATGCGGCTTGAGCATGCCCAGAGTGAGTTCCGGACCGGCATTGAGAACCACAATCTGTCGCAAGAGATTGGCGAATTCGCGCAGATTGCCCGGCCATTTCTGCGCTGCCAGCGCCGCAAGAGCGTCAGCGGCAATGTGGGTGAAGCTCTTGCCTTCCTGCTGCGCGATACGCCCGAGGAAATGCTGTGCGAGCAAGGGGATATCTTCGGCGCGCTCGCGGAGTGGTGGCATATGCAGGGTGATGACGAAAAGCCGATAGAGCAGCTCTGCGCGCAGCTTGCCCTGTTCATCAGAAATCCGCGGGTCGGCTTCGGAAGAACAGATCAATCGGATGTGGAGAGGTTGCGCTTTGCTCTGTCCCGGCAAGGTCAGACTGCCGCGTTCGAGCACCTGAAGCAGGCGGCCCTGCAGCGACAACGGCATCTCTTGTGGATGGTCCAGCAACAAAGAGCTGCCTTGTGCCTGTGCCAGCGCCCCATCGACCGACGACGCGTCGCTCGCGCTCGCATCGCCGAAGAGGGTACGCTCCAGCGCCCGCGCCTCGGTGCCGCGACATTTCACGATCACCATCTTGCGCGTCGCACGCGGTGATCGGCCATGGATCAACTCGGCGCAGGCGCATTTTCCGGTCCCGCTCTCTCCCAGCAGAAAAACTGGCGCCTGCGAGGCTGCGACCGCACTTGCCTGGCTCTGGACGCCCATGATGGCGGGGGACTGCCCAAGAAAGACGCTGCCCGTCAGACTTATCAGATCCTGTGCGGCATGCTCGTCCTCTCGCCAGCGCCGCCGGTTCGCGTTGAGAGCATTGGCGACCGCCGTCACCATGCGTAAATCGCCCAGTGGTTTGACAAGGAAATCATGCGCGCCGCGCCGGGTCGCCTCGACAGCATTGCTGACCGAGCCATTCGCCGAGATCACGATCACCCGGGTCTCTGGCTGGATGCGCAACATCGCCGCCATGACGCTCAGCCCGTCGGTGTCCGGCAGCATCAGGTCGAGCAAAACGACCCGTGGCAGATGAGTGGCGAAATGCTCCAGCGCTTCCTGACCGGTCGAGGCGCAAACCGGCGGGTAGCCCGCCTTGCGCAGAACTGTGCGATAGAGCATCTGCAGCGATGGCGTGTCTTCGACCAGCAAAAGGTCGCCCGTGCGCAAAATCTGACCCTGCTCTGTCATGAGACCGCGCACGGCCATCCCTGCCAGGCATAGGCCGCCCGGAGGCCATCTGGCAGAGTTGCGGTCATGTCTGCACTGTCTCCCCGATCATGCGGATCGCGCAGTCACGATCCCCCTCCCGCCAGCCTATGCGAAGGCTCGCGCGATTCACAACTGCTTTGCGCAGGAGTCATGCAGAGGCCTTCGCTTGTGGATAGCCCAGTGTCTTGAGCGCATCCGCGATTTCATCGAGGATCGCCGGGTCATCGATCGTGGCGGGCATCTTGAATTCCTTGCCATCGGCGATTGAGACCATCGTGCCGCGCAGGATCTTGCCCGAGCGGGTCTTGGGCAGGCGTTCCACCACCACGGCAAGCTTGAAGGCTGCGACCGGGCCAATCTTGTCGCGCACCAGCTTCACGCATTCATTGACGATTTCGGCACTGTCACGCTCGGCACCCTTGTTAAGGCAGAGAAAGCCCAGCGGCAACTGCCCTTTCAACTCGTCGGTTATTCCGATCACGGCGCATTCGGCGACATCGGGGTGGCTGGCGAGCACTTCTTCCATGCCGCCTGTCGAGAGACGGTGCCCGGCGACGTTGATCACATCATCGGTGCGCGCCATGATGTAGACATAGCCGTCCTCATCCATATACCCCGCATCGCCCGTGGCATAATAGCCCGGGAATTGCTCCAGATAGCTTTTGCGGAAGCGCGCTTCGGCGTTCCAGAGGTTGGGCAGGGTGCCGGGGGGCAGGGGCAGCTTGATGGCAATGGCGCCAAGCGTGCCGGGACTGACTGGCTGGCCGCCCTCGTCGAGTACCTGCACATCATAGCCGGGCATGGCAACGGCCGGTGAGCCGAGCTTGACCGGCAGCAATTCGCAGCCGACCGGGTTGGCGGCGATGGCCCAGCCGGTCTCGGTCTGCCACCAATGGTCAATGACGGGGACCTGCAATTGTTCCTGCGCCCAGATGATGGTGTCGGGGTCGGCACGTTCGCCTGCGAGGTAAACGGTTTTCAGACTGCTCAGGTCATATTTCCTGACGAAGTCGCCCTTGGGGTCCTCGCGTTTGACAGCGCGGAAGGCGGTCGGGGCCGTGAAGAAGCTCTTGACCTTGTGCTCCGAGATCACGCGCCAGAACGTGCCCGCATCGGGGGTGCCGACAGGCTTGCCCTCGAAGACAACGGTCGTGTTGCCGGCAATCAGTGGTCCGTAGCAGATATAGCTGTGCCCCACGACCCAGCCGACATCCGAGGCGGTCCAGAACACATCGCCCGGATCGAGGTTGTAGATGTTCTTCATGCTCCAGTGCAGGGCCACCAGATACCCCGCTGTGGCGCGGATCACGCCCTTGGGCTGGCCTGTGGTGCCCGAGGTGTAGAGGATATAGGCCGGGTGGTTGCCCTCGACCGGCACGCAGTCAGCCGGTTCAACCCCATATTGGAAGGAATGCCAATCATAATCGCGCCCCTCATTCAGCTTGGCGACCTCTTGCTCGCGCTGGAAGATGACGCAGAATTCGGGCTTGTGGCTGGCAATCTCAATGGCGCCATCCAGCAGCGGCTTGTAATGGATCACCCGCCCCGGTTCGAGCCCGCAAGAGGACGCGATGATGCATTTCGGCTTGGCATCGTCGATGCGCACGGCCAGTTCGTTCGCCGCAAAGCCACCGAACACGACCGAATGAATCGCGCCGAGCCGCGCGCAGGCCAGCATGGCCTCCAGCGCCTCGGGGACCATCGGCATATAGATGATCACGCGGTCGCCCTTTCCCACGCCCTTCGCCTGCAGCGCGCCCGCCAGCGAGGCAACACGGTCGCGCATCTCGGTATAGGTCAATTCGCGCTTGGAATGCGTGATCGGGCTGTCATGGATCACGGCGACCTGATCGCCGCGTCCGGCCTCGACATGGCGATCGAGTGCGTTCCAGCAGGTGTTGAGCATGCCGTCGGAAAACCACTCGTAAAGCGGAGCGTTCTCGTCGAACAGCGCTTTTGAGGGTGGTTTGACCCAGTCAATGGCTTGCGCCTGCTCCATCCAGAACCCGTTCGGGTCCAACAAAGATTTCTGGTGCAGATCGGCATAGCGCATCTGAGTCTCTCCCTTCTCCTCAACTCGTGCTCAATGGGATAGTCGAGTAGCGCCCATTCGCGCAATGGCTGTTACCGGCAACAGAGCGTCATGAAGCAGGAAAAATTTGCATATTTTTCTGATACAGGCCGCAAAATTTTGCAAATTCACGGTTTGGCATGGCCTGTAGCACTGTGCGCAAGGCTATTTTGCAAAGCTTTCAGCGGCGCAGGGAGATCAGCTCACCATGTCTGGGCGTAACAGGGGTTGTGGCCGCAATTCGCTCAGGCTGCGCCACAACCATTCCCATGGGCCAAACAGATACCGGCTGAACCACAGATGCGCAAAGGCCAGGAGCAGAGTGTAAATGCAAAGCGCGATGGCAAGCACGGAGCCCACGCCCAATTGCCCGATCAGCGCCAGTCCCCAACCATAGAAAACAGCCTGCCCCAGCGCGGCCGACATGAGATAGCCGGTCAGGCTCATCCGTCCCAGTGGCGCGAGAACCCGGCGCAGCCTGACGGCGTGCGGGTGGCCGAGCATGACCGAACCCAGGAGCAGATAACCAAACGCCATCACCACCATATCCAGATGAAGCAACAGCATGATACCGTGTCGCGGTGGTTCCACCCCCTGGAAAAGCTGCATGCCCACGCCTGCAAGGATCAGCCCGGCGCCCAGCGTTGCAAAAACGCGCGGCGCCGACAGGGCTTGCTCCAACATGCCTGATCGACTCGCGGCCATTCCCAGCAGGAACATGCCCGACAGCACGAAAAAGCGCAGCAGGATCAGCCCGGCAGCATTGGCGGGGGCAGTGGTGGCCATGGTGATATTTTGTTCCAGCACCAGCCCGTAACTCTGCGAGGCAAAGACCGGGATGCTCTCCTCTATCCCCATGGGCACGGCGCTGGGCAGCGGGACCCCGCTCAGCATCAGAGCCACAGGGCCAGCCATGATCAGCGTACAGCCGAGAGTGGCAATCATGCGCAGCGGCAAGCGCGCGGCCAGCGGCAAGACCAGCCCCAGCAGGGCATAGGTCATCAGAATGTCGGCCCAGAACAGGAATACCGCGTTGAACAGCCCGATCCCCCACAACACCGCCAACCGCCGCAAGATCATCGACACGCGGGTGTCCGGGGTATTGCCCTGCTTCTGCAGTAACAGGCTGAAGCTGAAGCCGAACAGGAACGAGAAGACCGCCAGCGCATTGTTTTCCAGAAACAGCGATAGCAGCCGCCACAACGCAAGATCCATTGCCCCCAGAGTTTCGGCCCGCGTGTCTGGAGTCATGTAGGCCAAGCCCGACAGGGTCAGCATATTGACGATCACGACGCCGCCCAGAGCCAGCGCCCTCATGCTGTCAATCAGCGTATTTCGTCGCTGCCGTGATGCGCGCGTCATGCCCACGCCTGTTTTTTGCTGTCTATGGCTCCAGCGTCCGGCTTCTGCAGGGATTTGACAAGTGTCCGGCACGATAGCCGCGCCGGATTGGCATTTCTTCGCCTGCATTACGCGGCTCAACCTGCCTTGGCTTGGGTGGAGAGGTCAGCCGTAATGCGCAACCGGTGTTCCTGCCAGCGCCGACATGTTCAGCAAGCCCCGCGCCGTGATCGAGGGCGTCACGATATGCGCCGTGTTGCCCATGCCCATCAGGATCGGCCCCACCTCCAGCGCGCCACCACGTGTCTTGAGGACGTTGCGCACACCGCTGGCCGCATCAGTGTTCGAGAAGATCAGCACATTCGCGGGCTCGCTGAAGCGCGCATGGGGGAACAGCCGCGCGCGCAACTCAGGGTCGAGCGCCGAGTCGATATGCATCTCACCCTCATAGTCGAAATCGACCCCGGCTGCATCGAGCATCTCCATGGCCGCGCGCATCACCCGCCCCGAAGGCGTGTCGAGATTGCCGAACTGGCTGTGCGAGCAGAGCGCGACCTTGGGCTCCAGCCCGAAGCGGCGCACATGGCGTGCGGCGCCAATCGCGGCCTCCACCACTTGCTCGGGCGTCGGGTTGGGATGAACCTGCGTGTCGGCAACAAACAGGTTGCCCTCTTGCTGGATCAGGAGCGACAGCGCCCCCACCGGGTGCCGCCCCTCATTGCCGAGGATCTGTGTCACATATTGCAGGTGCCACAGGAACTGCCCAAAAGTGCCGCAGATAAGACAATCGGCATCGCCCCGATGCACCATGATAGCGCCAATGGCGGTGGTATTGGTGCGCAGAATGGCGCGGGCGAGGTCCGGCGTGACCCCGCGCCGCTCCATCAGTGCATGATAGCTCTGCCAGTATTCGCGATAGCGCGGGTCGTCCTGCGGGTTGACCAGCTCGAAATCGCGCCCCGGCCGGATCGAAAGCCCGGCGCGCTCCAGCCGCATCTCGATCACATCGGGTCGCCCGATCAGGATCGGCACCTCGACAGTTTCTTCCAGCATGGCCGAGGCCGCGCGCAATACACGCTCATCCTCACCCTCGGTAAAGACAATCCGGCGACTGGTTTGGCGTGCGACCTCGAAGACAGGCCGCATGATCATGGCGGAGCGGAACACCGAGGCATCGAGCCCGGCCTTGTAGGCCACCAGATCGGGCACCGGGCGCTTGGCCACGCCCGATTCCATCGCCGCCTTGGCCACAGCGCTCGCGACCACGCCCATCAGACGCGGGTCGAAGGGCTTGGGGATCAGGTAATCGGGGCCGAAGCTGAGCTGTTCGCCCTTGTAGGCCGCTGCCGCCTCGGCGCTGGTGGTGGCGCGGGCGAGCGCCGCGATCCCCTCGACACAGCCGATCTGCATCGCATCATTGATCTCGGTCGCGCCGACATCCAGCGCACCGCGGAAAATAAAGGGGAAGCACAAGACATTATTGACCTGATTGGGAAAATCCGACCGCCCGGTGGCAATCAGCGCATCCGGGGCAACAGCGCGCACCGCGTCAGGCAGGATCTCGGGGGTCGGGTTGGCGAGCGCGAAGATAATCGGGCGTTTGGTCATCTGCGCCACATGCTCGGGCTTCAGCACCCCCGGCCCCGAGAGGCCCAGGAACATGTCTGCCCCTGCAATCACCTCGTCCAGACTGCGCTTGTCACTGGCCTGCGCGAAAGCGGCTTTCTGCGGGTTCATGTCCTGCTCGCGGCCTTCGTAAACCAACCCGTGCAGATCGCACAGCCAGACATTCTCGCGCTTCACCCCCAGCTTCAGCAGCATGTTGAGGCAGGCAATCCCCGCCGCCCCACCGCCGGTGCTGACGATCTTGATATCCTCGAACCGCTTGCCCACGACGCGCAGTGCATTGGTCGCCGCTGCACCGACAACAATCGCGGTGCCGTGCTGGTCATCATGGAAAACCGGAATCCCCATCCGCTCGCGGCAGATCTTCTCGACGATGAAACAGTCGGGCGCCTTGATATCCTCGAGATTGATCGCGCCGAAAGTGGGCTCCAAAGCGCAGACGATCTCGGCGAGTTTGACCGGGTCGGGCTCGTTCACCTCGATATCGAAACAGTCGATATTTGCGAATTTCTTGAACAGGACGGCCTTGCCCTCCATCACCGGCTTCGAGGCCAGCGCGCCGATATTGCCCAGCCCCAGCACCGCTGTTCCGTTCGAGACAACGGCCACCAGATTGCCCCGCGCCGTGTAGCGCGCCGCATTGTCAGGGTTTGCCTTTATCTCGGTGCAGGCTTCGGCCACACCGGGGGAATAGGCACGCGCGAGATCAGAACCATTCGCGAGGGGCTTGGTCGGACGCACCTCCAGCTTACCGGGGCGGGGGTATTCGTGATAGAGAAGCGCCGGGTGGCGTTTGTCCTCGGATGGCGTCTCTGGCATTGGCTCCCCTCCTGCGGCAGTTTGTTTAATGCTAAACAATCTCTGGCACGCCGCAAGGCGGTTTTAACCTATGGTGTTTCTGCGGGAAATGGAAAATCGTTGCGCCCGCTTGCAAAGCGCGTGGGCGCGACGCAATCTGGCGCAGGTCCGGAGGGTCGGTGATGACATTGTTTGAAGCTGCCTGCGCTGTGCGCGAAAACGCCTATGTGCCCTATTCCGAATTCAAGGTCGGCGCCGCACTGCGCGCGGCGTCCGGGCGCGTTTATACTGGTTGCAATGTCGAGAATGTCGCTTATCCCGAGGGCACCTGCGCCGAGGCCGGAGCGATTGCGGCCATGTGCGCGGCAGGCGAGCGGGAGATCACCGAACTGGTCGTTGTCGCCGACAGCCCGTCGCCGGTGCCGCCCTGTGGCGGTTGCCGCCAGAAGATCGCGGAATTCGCAGGGCCCGAGGTCAAGGTCACAATGATGGCGCTGGACGGCACGGCGCATACGGTGCGCGTCGCGGACTTGTTGCCCGGTGCCTTCGGGCCCGCGCATATGGAAAAGCGCTGATGCCGCGCGCCTTTCTGGTCGTGCTCGATTCAGTCGGATGCGGGGGTGCACCCGATGCCGCCAATTTCGGCGATGAAGGCGCGAATACGCTCGCGCATATCGCACAGGCCTGTGCGGCGGGGCAGGCCGATGAGGGGCGTAGCGGCCCGCTGCGCCTGCCTGCGCTCGATGGTCTGGGGCTGGGGGCGGCGATCCGGCTGGCCTCGGGGGCCGAGACGCCAGGGCTGGAGGCTGCGCCGCGCGGGCTGTGGGGGGCAGCGACCGAAGTATCGCGGGGCAAGGATACGCCCTCGGGGCATTGGGAGTTGGCGGGCGTGCCCGTGCCCTGGGACTGGACCTATTTCCCGCGCGAGATCCCGGCCTTTCCAACCGATCTGGTCGCACAGGTCTGCGCGCTGGCGGGGACCGAGGGGATATTGGGCAACTGCCACGCGGCGGGGATTCCGGTTGTCACCGAGCTTGGCGCCGAGCATCTGCTCACGGGCTGGCCGATCTGCTACACCTCGGCGGATTCCGTGTTCCAGATCGCGGCGCATGAAGAGGCTTTCGGGCTGGAGCGGCTGTGGCAGCTTTGCGCGGACCTCGCGCCGACCCTGCATGACATGCGCGTGGGGCGCGTGATCGCGCGGCCATTTGTCGGTTCGATCGAAACCGGGTTTCAACGCACCGGCAACCGGCGCGACTACGCCATGGCGCCGCCCGCGCCGACGCTGTGTGACTGGGTGCAGGGAGCAGGGGGCGTGGTACATGCTGTGGGTAAGATCAGCGATATCTTCTCGGGCCAGGGGGTGGATGATGTCCATAAGGGCAAGAATGACCATGAACTTTATCAACATTTTTTGAGGTTGATTGGCGATGCAGGGGAGAATTCCTTGACCTTTTGCAACTTTGTCGAGTTCGACTCGCTCTATGGCCATACCCGCGATGTCGCGGGCTATGCCCGTGCGCTGGAAGCCTTGGACGCGGTCGCGGCGCAGGCGCTTTCGCGCCTGCGCTCCGGTGACATGCTGCTGATCACGGCCGATCACGGCAATGACCCGACCGCCCCCGGCACCGACCACACCCGCGAGCGGGTGCCGGTGCTGGTGGCGGGCCGGGGCGCGGGGGAGATCGGTCTCTGCGCCTTCAGCGATGTGGCGGCGAGTGTGGCCGCGCATCTGGGCGTGCCCGCACAGGGGCCAGGGCGGAGTTTCCTGCCATGAGGGACATGCCCAAGCTGGAATTGCACCTGCACCTCGAAGGGGCCGCGCCGCCCGCGTTCATCCGCGCGATGGCGCAGCGCAAAACTGTTGATCTGTCACGGATTTTCGATGAACGCGGCGCATATGCCTATCGCGATTTTCCCGATTTCCTGCGCGTTTACGAGGCCGCTTGCACCGTGTTGACAAGCCCGCAGGATTTCCACGATCTGACACTGGCCGTGCTGGAGCAGTCAGCCGAAGAGGGCGTGATCTATACCGAAGCCTTCCTGTCGCCTGATTTCTGCGGTGGTGGCGACCTTGCCGCCTGGCGCGACTATCTTGCGGCTATCGAGGCGGCTGCGTCGCAAGCCGAAGCGCAAAGCGCTATCATCATGCGCGGTTGCGTCACCTGTATCCGGCATTTCGGCCCGGAACAGGCGCGCAAGATCGCGCGCTGCGCACAGGAGACAGCGGGGCGCTTCATCACGGGCTTTGGTCTTGCTGGCGACGAATCCATGTTGCAGCCCAAGGATTTCGCTTACGCTTTTGATGCAGCGCGTGAAGCGGGCTTGGGCCTGACGGCCCATGCTGGTGAATGGGGTGGGCCGGGTTCGGTGCGCGATGCCTTGCGCGACCTGCGCGTCACCCGCATCGGCCACGGGGTGCGCGCCATCGAGGACCCGGCGCTGGTCGATCATCTGGCCGAGACGGGCGTGGTGCTGGAGGTCTGTCCCGGTTCGAATATCGCGCTCGGGCTCTATCACACCCTCGCACAGCACCCGATCGACCGGCTGCGCCGCGCGGGTGTCAAGCTGACGGTCGCGACCGATGACCCGCCCTTTTTCCACACCACCATGACGCGCGAATATCAGGCGCTGGCCGACCAGTTCGGCTGGGAAGCGCCCGAGTTCGATGCCATCACCCAAACTGCCCTCGACGCCGCCTTTTGCGATCCCGAGACCCGTAGCGCCCTTGCCAAGAGACTGGAGGCCCCATGACCCACCCCAACCTGACCATCGTCGATCACCCGCTGGTGCAGCACAAGCTCTCGCTGATGCGCGATGCCAGCACGCCCGGCCCCGAATTTCGCAGGCTTCTGCGCGAGATCAGCCTGCTGCTGACCTATGAGGCCAGCCGCGATCTGCCCGTGGCGATGCGCACAATCACCACGCCTCTGACCGAAATGCAGGCGCCGATGCTGGACGGGCCGGATCCGGTGGTGGTCTCGATCCTGCGGGCAGGGAACGGGTTGCTTGACGGGGTGCTGGATGTGATTCCTACTGCCAAGGTGGGGTTTGTTGGCCTCTATCGCGATGAGGAAACCCTGCGCCCGGTGCAATATTACTGCAAATTGCCGCCCGAGATGGTGGGCCGGCTAGTAATCGCCGTGGACCCGATGCTCGCCACTGGCAATTCCTCGGCGGCGGCGGTCGGACTGCTGAAACAGGCGGGCGCGACGCAGGTCTGCCTGATCTGCCTGTTGGCCGCGCCCGAGGGGCTCGCCTGCATGGCCGAAGCGCACCCGGATGTGCGGATCGTGACAGCCGCGCTGGACAGCCATCTGAACGAAAAGGGCTATATCGTGCCGGGGCTGGGCGATGCCGGGGACCGCATCTTCGGCACCGTTTAGCGCATCGGCGAGTTTCCGCTTTACATCCGTGGCTTGGCGCGGGCACAGTTAAAGGATCGAAACCGGGGGGTTGGCGATGCTGAGACTAACTGCCGCGTTGGGCGTGTGCCTGATGATGTCGACGGCTGCATGGGCGCAGATCAACGGCCCGGCGCCTGCCGAATTGCCGCCCGAAGGCTTCGACGGGCGCGAATTTGTTGACAGCCGCGGCTGTGTCTTCATGCGCACCACGTTTGCGGGCGAGGTGACATGGGTGCCGCGTTACGGCCCGGACCGCCAGATTGTCTGCGGCGAGACCCCGACGCTGACAGAATTCGCTGAGGAAGCCGCACCTGTCGAGGAGGAGGCCGCCCCGGTGGCAACCGCGCAGGTGCAGGTCGTGCCACAACCCGCGCAGGCAGCGCCTGCAGCACCACAACGTACAGCGCGCGCACCGCAGCGCCGGGCCCTGCCGCAGGCCGATGCCTCGGGGCGGCACCCGTCCTGTCCGGCCAAGGCACCCTATGGCGAGTTGGTGACCTCGGTGTCGGGGCGTGTGCTCGTGCGCTGCGTGACCAGCCCGGCGCTGTTCGAAGGCCAGTATTTCGACCATCCGGTGCAGACGGCACGCGCGGCCAAAACCCATATGCCCCGCCATGGTGCCATGGTGCAGGTCGGCAGTTTCGCGGTGCCGTCGAATGCCATGCGGCTACGCGCGCGCCTGCAGAATGCGGGTCTGCCCGCGCGGCTGCACCATGTGCGTGGGCTGAGCGTGGTTTCGGTCGGGCCTTTCCATGATCGCGGGCAGGCGCATTCGGCCCTGTCGCAGGTGCGGCATATGGGGTTTCACGACGCTTTCCTGCGCTGAAGCTTTTGTTTGGCCAAGATATCAGCCGACACTGCGCACAGGTGTAGCGCTCACGCCTCCAACGGCTCGATCAGTTCCGACCCCTCGGCCCGGTTCGAGTTCACGCGCGGGTCAACCCGGTGCCAGCGCAGCGCCCCCTCGGGCGCGGGACGCATCAGGCTGGCCGCACCATGACCGGCCTCGCCCAGCCAGAGCGGCCAGTCCTCGGCCGCGACGATCACCGGCATGCGGTGGTGGATATGCGCAATCTCGGTGCTGGCCGCGCAGGTGACGATGGCGCAGGTCGCAGGGCGGCGGTCGTCGCGCTCCCAGACCTGCCAGACCCCGGCAAAGACCAGCATCTCGCCCTGGGCGGGCTGGATATACCAAGGCAGGCGATTGCCCTCTTCATCCTTGGTCCATTCATAGAACCCCGAGGCCGGGATCAGGCAGCGCCGCGCGCGGGCCGCCTCGCGAAAGGCGGGTTTCTCGGCGATGGTCTCGGCGCGGGCATTGATCAGAAGCGGGCCGTCGGTCTCGGTCTTGTACCAATGCGGCAGGAACCCCCAGCGCATGGGGCCCATATGGCGGTTGCCCTCGCGGCTGATGATGCTGGCCACGGGTTGCGTGGGGCAGACGTTGAACCTTGGCACCGGCGGCAGATCATTGGCCGGGCGCGCGCCGAAGGCGCGCGCCATCGCATCATCGGGCAGGGTAATGGCAAAGCGGCCACACATACGCGCAAGCCTATCAGAGCGCTGGCCGCGCGCGAAGGCTTGTCCGGCGCGCCAGCATCAGCCCGCCGATGATGATCGCCAGTGCAATCACGAAGCGCCCCGGCAATTCCTCGTTCAGCACCAGCACCCCCAGCAGCACCGACCAGACCGGCACATGGTAATTCACCTGTGACAGAAAGCTCGGCCCCGCGCTGCGGATCACACCGACCAGCAGCAGCGTGGCGAAGCCTGTTGGCAGCAGCCCGAGATAGAGGATCGCGGCGAGCGGGCGCGCATCGGGCCATGCCGGCAGACCATCCGTCATCAGGGCCACAGGCAGCATGAAGGCGCTGGCCGACCAGAGCGCCACCATGCCGAAACCCAGCGGGTGCACCTCGGGGCAGCGCCGGGTCAGGATCGCGCCCACCGCATAGCTGAGCGAGGCACCAAGGCAGCCCAGTCGCGCAAGCGCTTCGAGATCAGAGCCCGAGGCCGCCAGCACACCAGGCCCGATCAGCACACCCACGCCGACAAGGCCCAGCACGAAACCCGCCACCTTGGGCCGCGTCAGCGTCTCGCCCGGCACGAGGAAATGCGCGAAGCCGATCACGAAAAGCGGGATCGCCGCCATGCTGATCCCGGCAAAGCCCGAGGTAACATGCTGTTGCGACCAGCCCAGCAGGAAGAAGGGCAGCGCATTGGAAAACACGCCCATGCCAAAGGCGAAGCCCA
>SLJW01000246.1 GCA_007134865.1 Paracoccaceae bacterium
AGCTCAGTTCAGGCAGGCCGGGGTCATGTCGTTCTCAGCCGCGAAAGCGAGGCTGTCATCCATGACCATCTCCATGATCAGCTCACGGTCCGGCGCGATCCAGTCGGTGATGAGGTTCCACTCACCGGCATTGGCATCCCATTGCTGGATCATCGCCTCACCCGAGCCACCATGGTTTTCACAGGCAACCGAGAAGGCTGGGCCGAAATTCGGCAGGCCAAGCTCGGCCATCAGCTCCTCGGTGATCTCGAGATTGGCCATCCCGTCGCGCATCATCGCAGGGGTGATATTGGCCACACCATGGATTTCCTGCGCTACCTTGGCAGCTTCCACCGCCAGCATGGCCGCATACATGCCGCGCGAGTAGAGCACGGTGCCGACCTCGTCACCTGTACCTGCATAGAGGCCGGGCTCGATCACGTAGCGCTGCAGGTCCTCATAGATCGGGTAATCCGTGCCGGTGCCGTGCATGGCGAGTGCCTTGTAGCCATGCGCACCCGCGCCAACGGGCAGCACATCCTGCTGCGATCCGGACCACCACACGCCGATGAAATTCTCCATCGGGAAGCGGATATTGGCGGCTTCCTGAATCGCGGTCGGGTTCATGACACCCCAGCCCCACATCACAACGTAATCAGGACGCTCGCGACGGATTTGCAGCCACTGGCTGCCCTGTTCCTGACCGGGGCTGTCAACGCCGATGGTCAGAAGCTCGAAGCCCAGCCGCTCGGAAAGACGGGTCAGTGTCGGGATCGGCTCGCGGCCATAGGCCGAGTTGTGATAGAGCAGCACGATCTTCTTGTCCTCGAGCGAGCCGTCATTCTCGCTCAGAAGGTAGTTGATGATCACGCTGGCACCATCCCAGTAGTTTGCCGGGTAGTTGAAGGTCCAGTTGAAGACCTCGCCATTCACCGCCGAGGTGCGCCCATAGCCCATGGTGTGCATGGGGATCTGATCTTCCATCGTACGAGGAATGAGCTGATAGGTAATCCCTGTCGACAAGGGCTGCAGCACCAGCGGGCTATCGCCACGGATTGACTGGTAACATTCCACACCGCGCTCGGTGTTATAAGCCGTCTCGCATTCGGTATAGCGGATCGGCACGCCGCCGATGCCGCCGTCACGCTCGTTGATCAGCGTGAAATAGTCAGCATATCCATCAGCAAAGGGAATGCCGCCAGCGGCGAAAGGCCCGGTGCGATAGCTGAGGTTGGGGAAATGCAGCGTGTCGGCCAGAGTGGGGCCTGCTGCGATCATGGTGGCAGCAAGGGTTGCGGCCAGTCGGGTCATCTTCATTGGTATCTCCTCCCGTAGATGACAGTTTCAGATTGCAGCCCGCCCCCTTAATAGGGGAAGGGCCAGAGGCGTAGTTTTTCCTTGATCGTGCGCCAGAGCGCGGCGATGCCATGCGGCTCCAGGATCAGGAACACGAGGATCAGCGCACCGACAATCATGATCTCCAGATGCGCGGCGAGGTCGGTGGGCCAGCCCAGCGAGTCGACCAGCAGCAGCTTGAGCAGCACGGGCCCCACGATCAGGAAGAAGGCCCCGGCGAAGGCACCGAATATCGATCCCAACCCCCCGATGATGACCATGAAGAGCACAAGGAAGGACTTGTCGATGCCAAAGGCCTCGCCCGCTTCGGCCGCGCCCAGATAGACCGTGAACAGAAGTGCACCGGCAATGCCCACGAAGAAGCTCGATACGGCAAAGGCGGTGAGCTTGGCCATCAGCGGGTTCACCCCGATGATCTCGGCGGCGATATCCATGTCGCGGATGGCCATCCACTGCCGCCCCAGCGTGCCGCGCGTCAGATTGCGCGCCAGCCAGGCCAGCGAGACCAGGAAACACAGGCAGATCATATACATCGACACGGCGCTGGCGCGCGGCCCGGTGACAGGATAGCCGAACACTTCGCGGGTGGGGGCCGAGATCATGCCTGTAGGCGAGTAATTGAAGAACCAGGGCGTGCGGGTAAAGAGCCAGATAAGGAAGAACTGCGCGGCCAGCGTTGCCACCGCCAGATAGAAACCCTTGATCCGGAGTGAGGGCAGGCCGAACAGCACCCCCACCGCCGCAGTGATCAGCCCGGCGGTGATGATCACGAAGACGATGTTGTAATCGGGGAAGGCCGTCATCAGCTTGTAGCTGGCATAGGCCCCAACGGCCATGAACCCGCCAGTGCCCAGCGAGAGTTGCCCGCAATATCCGATCAGGATGTTCAGCCCCAGCGCCGCGATCGTGTAGATCAGGAAGGGCACGACAATGGCATTGGCCCAGTAGTCGTTGATGATCAGCGGCATCACCAGAAAGGCGAGACCCAGGATGAAGTAATACCCATACCGGTCGAACTTGATCGGAAAGGTCTGGCTGTCGGCGACATAGCTTGTCTTGAAGTCGCCTGCCTCACGATACAGCATCTCTTTACACCCTCTCGATAATTCGTTCGCCGAACAACCCTTGCGGTCGGAACAGCAGGAAGACCAGCGCCAGCATATAGGCGAACCAGTTCTCGGTTGCGCCGCCAATGATCGGCTGCATGAAGAAGTCGAAAAGCTTCTCGCCCACCCCGATGATCAGCCCGCCGACAATGGCGCCCGGGATCGAGGTGAAGCCACCCAGAATAAGCACCGGCAATGCCTTGAGCGCGATCAGCGAGAGCGAGAACTGCACGCCGGATTTCGAGCCCCACATGATGCCCGCAACCAGCGCAACGATACCCGCAATCGACCAGGTCAGCACCCAGATGAAACGCAGCGAGATGCCCACCGAAAGCGCGGCCTGGTGGTCATCGGCCACCGCCCGCAGGGCGCGGCCCTGCTTCGTGTATTGCGAGAAGATCGTCAGCGAAGCCACGAGAATTGCTGCGATTCCCGCCGCCCAGAGCTCCAATCGGTCGATGAAGAAGCCATAGCCGAACCAGTTGAAGGTCAGCTCATCCACTGTATCCGACATGCCCTTGGGCAGACCCACATCAAGCGCCTTGACCTCGGCCCCCCACATGATGTCACCCACACCTTCGAGGAAATAGGCCAGGCCAATCGTCGCCATGAACAGGATGATCGGTTCCTGATTGATCAGATGCTTAAGGATGAACCGCTCGATCAGAATGGCGAGCACGATCATCACGGCGACTGTCGCAGGTATCGCGAGCAGCGTGGGCATGTTCCAGCCGAAATGATGGATGCGCGTGCCGAATATGGCGTTGATCAGATGCGCGAAGGGCACCTGACCGGATTGCAGCCCCACCAATGTCAGCGCCGCGAACAGCGCCATCACGCCCTGGGCAAAGTTGAAGATGCCGGAGGCCTTGAAGATCAGCACGAAGCCCAGCGCCACCAGCGCATACATGACCCCGGCGGTGAGGCCGTTGAGCGTGGCCTCCATCGCGAAAAGCAGTGTATCAGGCATGGCGCAGCACTCCTGTCATCGGGTTTCCTGTCGTCTGCTCAGTCATGCGCCACCCCCAGATAGGCCTTGATGACCTCTTCATTGTTGCGCACCTCGTCGGGTGTGCCGTCGCCAATCTTCTTGCCGTAATCCATGACCACCACGCGGTCCGAGAGGTCCATCACCACGCCCATATCGTGCTCGATCAGCACCGTTGTCGTGCCGAACTCGTCATTCACATC
>SLJW01000116.1 GCA_007134865.1 Paracoccaceae bacterium
CCGACACTCGACCGCGCGCCCACCGGACTAAATGCTCGGACCCGGCATCTGGTGGATCATATTGACGGTGAACCTGTCGGGCCCGGAAGTCCAGAATTTGCAGACATACTCATAAAGCGCCAGTCCAGTGAGCGCCTTGTCAGGTAAACTGCAACGGATTCTCCGAATATGTTTAATTTTTCTAATAGGTAATGGCGGAGACGATGGGATTCGAACCCACGAGACCCTTCCGGGCCTACTCCCTTAGCAGGGGAGCGCCTTCGACCACTCGGCCACGTCTCCGTCGACCCGTTTAATGATCTGCCCCAAGCGCCGCAAGCCCTAAATCCCAAGGCGGCTGGTCACGGAACCAACAGACGTGCGATGTGCTCGCGCAACAGCTTGGTGCAGGCCTGAACCTTGGGGCTGCGGTGCAGATCGACATGCGTGACCAGCCAAAGTGCCGATGCCCATTCGGGCTGCGGTGCACGGATCTGGACCAGGCCGTCGGTATCAGGGCCCGGCAACAGGAAGCCCGCGCCGAGGCCACTGCGGATGGCGGCAAGGCGCGTCGCGTGGTCATTGCTGCGGAAGGCTACACGGTGGCCGTTCTCGCGCAGCCAGATTTCCGCCGGGGCGCGGCTCGCTGCACCATCCGCTGCGACAAAGCCGAGCCTATCCAGCGCGACCTCCTCCCCGGTCGTCTGCGCCGCGACCAGTTCGGGGTTCGCGTAAAGTGCGATGGTGAGCTGCCCCATGGATTGCACCACATTGTCGGGCTCCTTTGGCTCGGTGCCTGCCCGCAAGGCGACATGCGCCTCGCCATATTCCAGTCGCAATACGCGCTCTTCAGTGCGCAGACAGGGTTCAAGCGCCGGATGGCGCTGGCACAGTTCGGCAAGTGCGGGCAACAGCGCCGCGCTGAGTTCGGGAATACAGGTCACGACCAGCGCGCCCGAGATCCCACCCTGCAGGGTCTGCAACCGCGCCGCAAGCTGCTCGAAGCGCTGCTCGGTCTCCTGCGCGGCCTCGAAGAGCGCGCGCCCGGCCTCGGTCGGTGTGTAGCCCTTGGCATGGCGCTGGAAGAGCTTGATATTGACGCGATCCTCCAGCGCATCAATATGCCGGATCACTGTGGCGTGATGCACGCCCATCGCAGCGGCCGCCCCGCTCACGGTGCCCGCGCGGGCGACATGCAGGGCTGTGCGGATTTCGTCCCAGGGCTCCAGGCTCATACAGACCTCACAAACTTCTGATAGGCATCCACCAGGGCAGCAAGATCGGTCTCTTGCGTGGCAGGGCGCATTGCCAAGGCGCGATCCGAGCGCGCCATGGCGTCACCCTGCAGCACGGGGCAAATCTCGGCAAGCGCCGTCATCTCGGCCAGATCGCCATTGCAATGCAGCACCAGATCGCAGCCCGCTGCGAGCGCTGCTCCCGCGCGCGCGGTCACCGGGCCGGACAGGGCTTGCATCGAGATATCATCGGTCATCAGCAAACCTCCAAAGCCGATCTCGTCACGGATGAGGCCGATCATGCGCTGTGATAGGGTCGCGGGGCAATCGGAGTCGATTGCGCGGAAAACCAGATGCGCGGTCATCCCCAAAGGCAGGGCGGACAGCGCGGCAAAAGCCGCGAAATCCGTTTCCGACAACTCGGCATGGGGCGTCTCGACCACTGGTAGCGCCAGATGAGAGTCAAGCGTCGCGCGCCCGTGCCCGGGAATATGCTTGAGCACCGGCAAAACGCCACCGGCCAGCAGACCCTCGGCCATGGCACGGGCATTGGCGACCACGGTTTCCAGGGTCGTGCCGTAACAGCGGTTGCGCAGGATGGCGTGGGTCTCAGGGCGGGCGATATCGGCGAGCGGCGCGCAGTTCACATCGATGCCCAGCGCGCGCAATTCGCCGGCGATGATCTGGCCGCGCAGATGCATCGCCTGCGCGGGCGCGCGCGCGCACTGGTCCAGCGCGGGCATCCAGTCGCGCCAATGCGGTGGGCGCAGGCGCTGGACCCGCCCACCCTCCTGATCGATCAGGATGGGCAGATCGCGCCCGGTGGCATCGCGCAGTTCAGACGTCAGGGCAGTGACCTGCTCCGGGGTCTCGATATTGCGCCCGAACAGGATCGCGCCCCAAGGTTGAGCGCGCGCGAACAGCGCGCGCTCGGCATCGGTCAGGCGCAGCCCCGCGCATCCGAAGATCACTGCGCGGGCGCGGAAGCTCATCGCACCAGGACAGGAATGCAATCGATCTGCTGATCGACCAGCGCTGCGCAGAAACGCCTTGCGTCACGCTCGTCGCTGAAGCCATGCGCCCGCAGCCGGTAGAAGACCGATCCGCCGCTATGCGCCGCCTCAATCACGCGGCCCCGGTCATCGAGCAACGGTGCAAAACGGCGGGCAAGCTGATCCCAGGCGGCGCGGGCTGTCTCGACATCGTCATAGGCGCCCAGTTGCACCAGCCGCGTTCCGGGGCCAATCGTTGCCGGGTCAACATCGATATCGCGCACGGAACTCAGCCCGGCAGCAACATTACTCGCAAGCGCAGCGGCCAGTTCGTCATCAGAAAGGGTGCCTTCAGACGGGGCCGGGCGCGCGGACGCGCGGGCAGTCTCGACAGTTGCCGCGTCTCGCGCGGGGGGACGCGGCGAATTGGCGACCGCGCGGCGCGAGGGGTTACGCATCCCCAGCGCTGAGTCTTCTGGCCGATCCGCAAGCTCCTGTGTCAAGGCAACGGGGATTGGCTCACTCCCATCGTCAGCCGCGTCACGCGGACGCAATTCTTCTGGCGGTTGGATCGTTTGCATATCCTCAGCAGGCAAGTCCAGCGGTGCCGGTGCGAGCACAATCTGCTCTCGCGGTGCCTCTTCCTGCCCCGCCGCAAGCTCATTGACGGAAAGCCCCTGATGTGCCGCCTGCCGTCCGCCGGGATTGTCGGGCACGACCCGAACCGGACCTTCCAGCGCGCGCACCACCGGCACTCCGGCGACATCGCGCTGCATCATCTGCCACGCCCATCCGAGGCCGCCGACGATCAGCGCGACCGAGAGCACGGCACCGAGCGCATGCCCTACACCGGCCAGCGAGATCGGCGCTGCAGTCTGGGCGCCAGTCTGCATGTGCGGCCGTGGCCTCTGATATGGGTGCGGCGCATGACGCGCCTGCGGCTGGCTTGGATAGGGCCGCGGATAAGCCCCCTGACCTGGCCGGGGCGAATAAGCCGCCTCGCCATGGCCCGGATACGCTCCATAACCGTCATAATCGCCATAGCCATCATAGACCGGCGGCTGCGGATAGTGCGGGTCCGGGCGATAGCTGGCAGGATCATAGGTCGGATAAGCGCCCTCGCCCTGTCTGTGCGCTGTCGATGGACCAGGTTCCTGATAATACCTGTTTCTGCTCATGCCTGCCTCACCGAGGCACCGCGCGCGTCCGCACGGCCACCCCTTGCTCAAGTCTCAGCGGCAAGATGTCTGCCCGACATTGCCCGAATTGACGCGATTTTGCGCCTGTTATTTTGGGGTCGCGCGCGTGCAACCACGCCCGCCACCTGAAATTTGCCCGACAAGCTGCGGATTTTTACCGCATTTCCTCGACAGGCGTGATCCCCAAGATAGCAAGACCTGCGGAAATCACAACGCTTGTCGCACGGGCAAGCGCAATTTTTGCCACAGTTGTTGCGGGATCGTCCTCCTGCACGAAGCGCAGTGACGGCAGATCATTGCCCCGGTTCCACAGACCGTGAAACTCGGCTGCGACCTCCGAGAGATAGCCCGCAACGCGATGCGGCTCCTGCGTGCGCGCGGCCAGTTCGACAATTCGCGGCCATTCGCCAAGCTTGCGCATCAGCGCAAGTTCGGCCTCATGGTCGAGACGTGCAAGATCGGCAGCGCCGAGCGCGGCCTCGGAGACATCTATCCCCGCCTCCGATGCCTTGCGCAGCACCGAATGCACCCGCGCATTGGCATATTGTACATAGAACACCGGATTGTCCTTGGACTGCTCCAGCACCTTGTCGAAATCGAAATCGAGCGTGGCGTCATTCTTGCGCGTCAGCATCACAAAGCGCGTGACATCCGCGCCCACCATCTCGACCACATCGCGCAGCGTGACGAAAGTCCCCGCCCGCTTCGACATCTTGAAGGGCTCGCCATTCTTGTAGAGCTTCACAAGCTGAACCAGCTTGATATCGAGCGGCACGCGCCCGTTCGACAGCGCCGAGACCGCTGCCTTCATCCGCTTGACATAACCGCCATGGTCGGCACCGAAAATGTCGATCAACATGTCATAGTCGCGGGCGATCTTGTTGTAATGATAGGCGATATCGGGTGCGAAATAGGTCCAGCTTCCGTCCGATTTCTTGATCGGGCGGTCCACATCATCGCCATGCGCGGTTGACCGGAACAGCGTCTGCTCGCGCGGCTCCCAATCCTCGGGCGTTTTTCCCTTGGGCGGCTCCAGCGTGCCTGTGTAGATCAGCCCCTGCGCGCGCAGCCGCTCGATGGCGGTCTCGATCTCGCCCGTGCCATAGAGCGCCTTTTCGCTGGAATAGACATCCATCGTCACGCCCAGCGCGGCCAAATCCGCGCGGATCATCGCCATCATCCGCTCGGTGGCGAAATCGCGCACTGTCTCGAGCCAGACCGCCTCGGGCTGGTCGAGGAACTGCTCGCCAAACTCGGCCTTCAGCGCCTCACCCACCTCGATCAGATACTCGCCCGGATAGAGCCCCTCGGCAATCTCGGGGCTCAGCCCATGGGCCTCGCGGTAGCGCTCATAGGCCGAGCGTGCCAACACATCGACCTGCGCGCCGCCATCATTGATGTAATATTCGCGCGTCACGTCATAGCCCGCAAAGGCCAGCAGATTGCACAGCGCATCGCCCACCACGGCCCCGCGCGTATGCCCGACATGCATCGGCCCGGTCGGGTTGGCCGAGACGAATTCGACATTGACCTTCAGCCCCTGCCCCATCGCCGAGCGCCCGAAACCCGTACCCGCGCCAAGCGCCGCCTGCACCACGCCCTGCCAGAGGGCAGGCGCCAACCGCAGGTTCAGAAAGCCCGGCCCCGCCACCTCGGCACCGGCCACGCGCGGGTCCGCCTTCAGCCGCCCCGCCAGCGCCTCGGCAATCACACGCGGGGGCATGCCAGCGGGTTTGGCCAGCACCATCGCGGCATTGGTGGCCATATCTCCATGCGCCGGATCACGCGGCGGCTCGACGGCGACAGCGCCGAATTCCAACCCCGGCGGCAGGGCGCCGTCGCTGCTCATCGCGTCAAGGCTCGAAATCACCAGATCGCGGATCTCGGAAAACAGGTTCATGGCTCGGTCCTCTCTGACGCCCCTGCCCTACGCTGCACCTGTCAGGGCGTCAATGGCCTGCACCGGCTTGTCCATAGGACAGAGGCAGATAAGGTTGGCGCCAAGGACGACAGGAGGGCAGACCGCATGAAATGGGGAATCCTTGGCGCAGCAAAAATCGCGCGAACCGACCTCGCCCCCGCCATGCAAGTGGCGCGCGAGACTGAACTTGTCGCGCTCGCCACGCGTGAGCGGACCCGCGCGGCGCCGTTCGAAGCGCTGGTCCCCGGCCTGCGCGTCCATTGCAGCTATGAGGCGCTGCTCGATGATCCAGAGATCGAGGCCGTCTACATCCCTCTGCCCAATCACCTCCATCTAGACTGGTCGATCCGCGCCGCCGAAGCAGGCAAGCATGTGCTGTGCGAAAAGCCTATTGCGCTCCATGTCAGTGACATAGATGCGCTGATCGCCACGCGCGAGGCGACTGGCAAACTCATCGCCGAGGCCTTCATGGTGGCGCATCATCCGCAGTGGGCCGTGGTGCGCGACCTGCTGGCCGAGGGCGTCATCGGCCCGCTGGAACATGTCGAGGGCGTGTTCACCTATACCAACCGTGACAGGGCCAATATCCGCCACAGCGCCGAGATGGGCGGGGGTGGGCTGCGTGATGTGGGGGTCTATCCCTGCATCACAACACGGCTGGCCACCGGGGCCGAGCCAGATCGCTTGCGCGCCGATATCCGCTGGCAGGACGGGGTCGATACATTCGCCCGCGTCTGGGCCGATTTCCCCGGCTTCACGCTCTCCTTTTATTGCGGCATGATGCAGGCGCGCCGCCAGCACATGCTGTTTCACGGCCAGAATGGCTGGATCGCGCTTTCGGCCCCGTTCAACGGGGTGGTCTATGGCGATTGCGTCGTCGAATGGCCGCAGGGCAGTGACACATGCAGCCGCCGGTTCAACAACGTCAACCAATACGCGTTGATGCTGGAAAACTTCGCCCGAAGCGCGCGCGACGGCACCCCCTTCCCCTGCCCGCTCGAATTCTCTCGCGGCAATCAGGCCATGATCGACGCGATCTTCGCAAGCGAAGATCGTTGATGCCTTTTCTTGCCGGAAAATACTCAGGGGGATTTTCAAGGGGCAACTTTGCCCCTTGAAGCGGGGGGTTCTGGCCGCAGGCCAGCCGGGGGGAGGCAGCCCCCCGTCCCCGCTCTCAAAGGCGCAGACCTTCGCGGCCTGCCAGATCGGTGAAGAACTGCCACGCCACCCGCCCCGAGCGCCCGCCGCGCGTGGCCTGCCACTCGATCGCCTCGGCGCGCAGCCGCGCGGGGTCGATTTCCAGACCATGGGCCGCGCAATAGCCCTCGATCATGGCAAGGTATTCATCCTGCCCGCAGGGATGAAACCCCAGCCACAGCCCGAAACGATCCGAGAGCGAGACTTTTTCCTCCACCGCCTCCGAGGGCGAAATCGCCGATGAGCGTTCATTCTCGATCATGTCGCGCGGCATCAGATGGCGGCGGTTGGAGGTTGCATAGAGCACCACATTCCCCGGCCGTCCCTCGATCCCGCCATCCAGAACGGCCTTGAGCGATTTGTAATGCTGATCATCATGGCTGAAGGACAGATCATCGCAGAACAGGATCACCCGCGCCGCAGCCCCGCGCAGATGCCCCATCAGCCGCCCGATCGAGGGCAGATCCTCGCGCTGGATCTCGACCAGTTTCAACCCCGCCCCCGGCACCTCTGAGCTGACCTGTGCATGAACGGCCTTGACCAGCGAGGATTTTCCCATCCCCCGCGCGCCCCAGAGCAGCGCATTATTCGCAGGCAACCCGCGCGCGAATTGACGGGTATTGGCCAGCAACGTGTCTCGGGCGCGGTCGATGTCACGCAGCAAGTCCAGTGCGACGCGGTTCACCTCTGCGACGGGTTGCAGCCTGTCAGGCGCGACGTGCCAGACAAAAGCCTCTGCACCGCTAAGGTCGGGCGCGGGTGCAGGCGCGGGCGCGATACGCTCCAGAGCATCAGCAATCCGGCGCAGGCTCTCGGCCGAGAGCGAAGACCAGTCCGGCGGCTGGGTCATTTCTCGCCTTCCAGCTCATCCTCGAAAATCTCGTCATCCTCATCGAGCAACCCCTCGCGGCGCAACTCCTCGTTGCGCTTGCGCTCGACATGACCCACCAGCCGGATCGAGATTTCATAGAGCCCGTAGACCACCACAAAGAGGATGATCTGGGTGATGACATCGGGCGGCGTGACCAGGGCCGCCATGGTCAGGATGCCGACGATCGCCCATTTCCGCCCCGAGCGAAGCCCGCGCTCGGAGACGAGTCCTGCCTTGCCCATCAACGTCAGCAGGACAGGCAACTGGAAGCAGAGGCCAAAGGCCACGATGAACTTGATCGTGAGGTTCAGGTAGGCCTGGGCCGAGCCCTGGAACACCACCGAGAGCGGCGCGCCTCCGGGCACATCTTCCAGCACCTCTCCGCCTGCGCCAAATTGCTGGAAGCCGAGAAAGAAATTATACGCCAGCGGCGTGACGACATAGAAGGCGAATGCCGCACCCAGCAGGAACATGAAGGGCGAGGCGATCAGGAAGGGCAGAAAAGCGTTCTTTTCCGACCGGTAAAGCCCTGGCGCCACAAACCGCCACATCTGACCCGCGATCACCGGGAAGGCCAGCATGAACCCGCCCAGAAGCGATACCTTGATGGCCACGAAAAAGCCTTCCTGCGGGCTTATGAAGATCAGGTCGCAATCCTGCCCGCGTGTCGCAAGCGCGTCGCAGAGCGGTGCTGTCAGGAAATTGAAGATCGGCGTGGCGACCGTGAAACAGATCACCATGCCCACCAGAAACGCCAGCACCGATTTGATCAGCCGCGAGCGCAACTCGGCCAGATGCTCGATCAGTGGCGCGCTCTTGTCTTCAATCTCATCGGGGCGGGTCATGCTTTTTTCGTGTCCGAGGCGTCAGTTGCCGGCTGCGCCGGCGGTTCAGCGGGGGCGTCTTTGGCCGAACCAGGCGCTGCAGGCGCCGGGCTCTCGCCGGACGCTTCGGTTTTGGCGGCTTTTGCCTTGGCGGCACTGGCCTTGGCCTGAGCGCGTTCCCGGCGGAGGTTTTCCATCTCGGCTGAAACCCGGTCCAGTTCGGCCTCATCATCGGCCTCGGATGCGGGTTTCTCCTTGCCCTTGGCTTTGCCCTTTGCCTTGGTGGTGTCTTGGTCGTCGCGGAGCGGGTCCCAATTCTTCATCTTGTTCAGTTCATCGAACCCCATGCCCTGCGGGTTGGTTGCCTTTTTCAGGTCTTGTGCGACATCTTTCACACCAGAGGCGTCGGCTGCGTCGTCCATGGCGCGCTGGAATTCCCGCGCCATGGCGCGGGCCTTGGCCATGAACTGGCCTAGTGTACGAAACATCTTGGGCAGGTCTTTCGGACCCACCACGATCAGCGCCACGATGCCGACCACCAGAAGCTCGGTCCAGCCGAGGTCAAGCATGACAACCCCCTAAAGACAGACCCGCCGTCGCGCGACTGCCAGCGCTCAGACGCTGCAACGCGTCAAGCCTTGTCCTTGTCCGCCTCTGGCGTCACGTCACGCGCCGTCTTGACAGCTTCGTCATCGGCTTTCTCGATCTCGTTGGTCTCATCCTTGAGACCTTTCTTGAACGAGGTGATCCCCTTGCCCACCTCACCCATCAGGCTCGCCACCTTGCCACGCCCGAAAAGCACAAGCACGACGATGGCGATCAGGATCAGACCGGCAGGGCCAATATTGTTCAGCATAGGTATCTCCCTCTGGCGCGCGCGGACACAGTGCGCGCGACCTCGTATCTCTCCCATTTATGGATTATCAACGCGCATTCAAAGCCCAAATTTGAATTTGGGGCAGAATCCCGCAGAGAGAAGAGGCTCGGAAGAGGCGCGCCTAGCTCAGCAAAGCGGTATGGCGCGGGTACGCGAGGGCCCGGTGCAGAGCTTGTCGCGACCCGTGCGCTTGGCCGAATAGAGCCGCTGATCGGCTACCGACATCAGCGCTGTAGCCGAGTCAATCTCGATATCGCATCCCGCCACGCCAAGGCTGGCGGTGACGCGGATCTCCTCGAACCCGTCCACGACCGCAGCCGCGATGGCCTGACGCAGCCGTTCACCAATCTCGGTCGCAGTTTCGATACCCGCCGCAATCAGCACACCGAACTCCTCGCCGCCCAACCGTCCGAACCGGTCTTCCGCGCGCAATTCGCGCTTCACCAGACGACCGACTGCGCGCAGAACGGCATCGCCGGCCTGATGGCCATAGGTGTCATTGATCTTCTTGAAGTGGTCGAGATCGAACATGATCAGGCTGCATGCGACACCGCTGCGCCGATAGGTCGACACCAGTCGTTCCATATCATCTGCAAACGCGCGGCGGGTCAGCGCGCCAGTCAGTGCATCGACATGCGCCTGCGCCGAAAGATCATTCTGCTCGACGATCAGCGCCGCGAACTCCTGCATCAGGCTGTCGGCTTCGGGCGTGAATGCTGTCCCGAAGCAGCGCAGAGCACCGATGCGCTTGCCGCGCCGCATCAGCGGGACCTCAAGGCATTCCCGCCCGAGGCGAATGGGCTGTGGCATATCGCCCTCGAACTGGACCATGACCGATTCGGCGCCTGTTGTCCGGCGGATCAGCCGGATCAATGTGTCGAGTGGACCGAGAGCTTCGCAAACTGGCGTGGCCTCGGCAGCAGACTTGTCAACACCTGCGAGGATGGACTGGACAACAATCGGGCTGTGGTAGCTCATAACGATCTCCCGTGAGCGGCTATACATCCTATAGTTGCCGTTAACTATGTTCACGCTTGGGAGAAATCTGGCCGAAATCAGGATCAATTCAGGCGAAACCGGGCGTAGTGCCTCAACTCTGCCATAATGGTTAACGCGGAATCGCAAAGTTGCCTTGTGCGCCGTGTGAATCAGCGAGCAGCACGCAGCGCGTCGAACTGTCGTTTCTGACGGTCAGTCCAGAGCACATGCAGGCGAAAGCCTGACTCGCCCTGCTCTTCTTTCTGCACCTGAACATGGTCATAGAGCCAGGCGCGCGCGCGCCCCTCGCTGAAATCGAGCATCACTTCACCCGCATGGCGGGTGTCATCCAGCAATTCGGTGATCGCAGCGAAGAAGCCCTCCAGCCCGGCGCCGGTCACGGCAGAGCCAAGGAACACATCCACCCGCGCATCGGCGCGCTGCACAAGGGCCGTGTGTTGCGCTTCGGGCAACAGATCGGCCTTGTTCCAGAGTTCGATCAGGGCCGTCTCGGGGCCAACCCCCAGATCGGTCAGGATATCGCGCACATTGCGCGCCTGTTCCTCGGTCTCGGGATGGGCGATGTCACGGACATGGACGATCAGATCCGCCTCGAGCACTTCTTCCAGCGTGGCGCGAAAGGCCGCGACAAGTTGCGTCGGCAGGTCCGAGATGAAGCCCACTGTGTCAGACAGGATCACCTCCTTACCCGTCGGCAGACGCACCGCGCGCATTGTCGGGTCGAGCGTGGCAAACAGCATGTCCTTGGCCAGCACCTCGGCGCCGGTCAGGCGGTTGAACAGAGTCGATTTACCGGCATTGGTGTAACCCACCAGCGCCACCACCGGGAACGGCACCTTGCGCCGCGCGGCGCGGTGCAATTCGCGCGTCTTCGAGACCTTTTCCAACTGGCGGCGCAGGCGCACCATTTGCGTGTCGATGGCGCGGCGGTCGGCCTCGATCTGCGTCTCGCCCGGACCGCCAACAAAGCCCAGCCCACCGCGCTGACGCTCGAGGTGCGTCCAGGCCCGCACCAGCCGCGTGCGCTGATAGCTGAGGGCCGCGAGTTCCACCTGCAGCACACCTTCGCGCGTGCGGGCCCGATCCGCAAAGATCTCGAGGATCAGCCCCGTGCGGTCGAGCAGCTTCACATCCCATTCACGCTCCAGATTGCGCTGCTGCACAGGCGTCACCGGGCCATCGACAAGCACCAGCTCGATCTCTGAGGCCTTGATGGCCTCACCCAGTTCCGCCACCTTGCCCGAGCCGAACAGCATCCCGGCGTGCGCTTTGGGCAACCGCACAATCTGCGCGTCGACAACCGCCAGCCCCGGCAGCGCCTGCGCGAGCGCCACAGCCTCGGCCAGCGCGTTCTCGGGTGCACGGGAGGAATGTGCTATCCGGATATCCGGATGCAGCACGAGCGCGCGGGTCACCGACCCGGCACCTGCCTGATGATCTGCTACGCCGGTGATACTCAGCCGTCGCCCTCGTAGAGTGAAATCGGCTGACCGGGCATGATGGTGGAAATGGCGTGTTTGTAGACAAGCTGGCTCTGGCCATCGCGGCGCAGGAGCACACAGAAATTGTCAAACCAGGTGATCACGCCCTGGAGCTTGACACCATTGATCAGGAATACCGTAACCGGAACCTTGTTCTTGCGAACATGGTTGAGAAATGCGTCTTGCAGGTTCTGTTTATCATTGGCCATGCGCTTGCCTTTTTGTTGGGCGTGTTTGGTGTACGCAAGGAGCCTTGTCTCCCTATGCCATAACTATGGAACGGGATTTCCGAAACTTCCAGCCCTGAAAACCGGAAAACGAAGGGGCCGCGCAATTTTGTTGCGTCGCGCAAAGGTGATAGCTGCGCTCAGCGCCGCCAGAATACGGACAGAAGCAACAGCATCTCGAGCCGCCCAAGCACCATTCCAAAGGCAAGAATCACCTTGGCCGTGTCACTGAGGGCCGCCCATGCGATCGGTGTGCTTCCGGCTATCTGAGCAAGCGGGCCTGTGGTGGTCAGGGCCGCAACGGCAAGGACAATGGCATCTTCCAGACCCTCGCCGATCACGGTGAGCGCCGCAGTCATCGCTGTCAGCGTAAAGATGAAGATCATCACGAAGAGCCAGGCTGCAAGTGCCCCATCGGTGCGCAACCCTCGCAAGCGCGGGCCATCGCCGCCGACGCTTTCGGGATAGACCAGCTTCGAGACCTCGAAACGCGCCTGCCAGTAGAGCGAAAAGACCCGCAGCAGCTTGAGGCCACCCGCCGTCGTCGCCACACCACCCCCGAAGAGCGCCAGCCCGAGTAGCGCAATCCCGGCGGGACCGGCAAACACACCGCCGTCGGCCGGAAGCGCGCCGCTGATGAAGCCTGTGGTGGTCAGAAAGGACAGGCTGGTGAACGCCACACCCCAAAGCTCGGCCAGATAAGGCCAAAGCCCGCCACTGTTTCCCTGTGCGGCCAGCAGGACGGCCATGACGACGACCAGGACCAACAGCACGGTAAAACCGGTCCGCAACTCCAGATCCTGCAGCCGCGGCCCCTCGCCCAGGCCCGGCGCGCCGGGCCAGAGCCTGCGCGACACGGCCAGCAATAGCAGCATCGCAATCAGACCCTCCGAGACGCCGCCAGAAAGAACCGGATCCGTTGCGATGCCCGAAGTCGCGAGGGTCGACATGGCGATCATCAGCGCCACCAGGGGCGGGTTGCCGGCAATCGACAGTCCGACCCAGAGCACGAGGGTCAGCCCGAAATAGACCGGAGCAATCAGTTGGAATTGGTCACGCAATCGCTCAAGGCTCTTGTCGGTATAGGCAGAATCGATCCGAGACGAGGCCTGTGCTCCTGGCCGGTCCGGGGCGTCGCGTGCGGTGCGCGCGCGTGCCCGGATCAACTCGAACCCGCCCAGATTGAGCGGCGCCAACAGAGCCATCACTGTCACCAGCACGAAGAGCCCCCCGCCCCAGCCGACCAGCGCCCGCCAGAGATGCAGGCTTCGCGTGCCCTCTCCCTCGAGCACGCTGGCGCCCGTGGTGGTGAAGGCCGAGACCATCTCGAACCAGGCATCAAGATAGCGCAGCCCCGGCACGGCCTCGACCATGGGAATCGCCATCAGCGCAGGCAGGACAAGGTAGGCGAGCGTCAGATAGTAAAACGGGTGCGACAGCACCCAGCCACGGCTGGGCGCATTGCGGATGGCCAGATAAACAAGGCCGGCGATGCTGGTCAGCAGTGCCGCCGAATAGAGAAAGGCGCGCGCAAGCACATGCTCGCGCAGCGTAAAGCCCACTGCAGCCGGTAACAGCATCGCCAGCGCCGTCAGCCCGATCAGGGCCACCATGATGCGCGTGCCATGTGATCTGCGTTCCATGCGTCTATCCGGGCTATGGCGCGCGATCAGAAGAACTCGACCGCGACCTGCAGCAATTCATCCACCTTGGGCACATCGGCGGTCAGCGAAAAGATCACGACCAGATCATTCTCGCGCAGGACCATGTCGCC
>SLJW01000046.1 GCA_007134865.1 Paracoccaceae bacterium
GATGAGGCCGAGTTCGCGCGGCTGCGCGCATTGGTGGCCGAGAAGAAGGCCGAAGTGGCGCGGTTGGAGGAAGAAGCGCGGCAGGGGGACGCGGCGCTGCACGCACTGCTTGCGACGATCGACAACCTGCCACTGGCCGACGTGCCCGATGGCACTGATGAGGCCGACAATGTCGAGTTGCACCGCTGGGGCAACCCGCGCAAATTCGACTTTGAGCCGGTCGAGCATTTCGAAATTTCGGGTGTTGCCCCGCATATGGATTTCGCCACCGCCGCCAAGCTTTCGGGCTCGCGCTTTGTCGTGTTGCGCGGGGCGGTCGCGCGGGTGCATCGGGCGCTTGCGCAATTCATGATCGACCTGCATGTCGAGGAACACGGGCTCAGCGAGGTCAACAGCCCGGTGCTGGTGCGCGATGAGGCCATGTTCGGCACCAACCAACTGCCCAAGTTCGCAGAGGACAGCTATCAGACCACCAATGGCTGGTGGCTGATCCCAACCTCGGAGGTCACGATGACCAATTTCGCCGCTGGCGAAATTCTCGACGCGAGCGCTCTGCCGCTGCGCTTCACGGCGCATACGCTCTGCTTCCGGTCCGAGGCGGGTAGCGCGGGCAAGGATACCACCGGCATGCTGCGCCAGCACCAGTTCGAGAAGGTCGAGATGGTCTCGATCACCCACCCGGACGACAGCCTGAGCGAACACGCCCGCATGACCCGCTGCGCCGAGACCGTGCTGGAACGGTTGGGCCTGCCTTACCGGACCATGGTGCTCTGCACGGGTGACATGGGTTTTGGCGCGCAAAAGACCCACGATATCGAAGTCTGGCTGCCGGGGCAGGGGCGCTATCGAGAGATCTCCTCGGTCTCGACCTGTGGCGATTTTCAGGCGCGCCGCATGAATGCCCGCTTCCGGCCCGAGGGCGGCGGCAAGCCCGAATTCGTCCACACGCTGAACGGCTCGGGGCTCGCGGTCGGGCGCTGTCTGATCGCCGTGCTGGAGAATGGACAGAACGCGGATGGCAGTGTCGACCTGCCGGAAGCGCTTCACCCCTATCTGCGCGGGCACAGCCGGATTTCGCCAGAGGGCGACCTGGTCTGACCGGCAAACCCGCCGCATGATGCAGGTGCGGCGCCAGAATCTTGGCGAATCATATCTTGACCTGGCCCGCTTCTGGCCATGTTTTCCTGGTCTCATGGTGGGATGACGCATTTGACAGGAGTCCGTCCCATGCAACCCGACCCGGTTTACAACACCGCCCCCCGTTTCCTGCCCAAGCGCCCGGGCGTGATGCCACGGTTGACCGCGGATTCGCGTCCCGGCCATCCGCGCAATGTCGCGCCACGCAAGCCTGTGGTCAGATACGCCGACTGGGCGCTGATCTGAGGCCAGTCCCGTGGCCCGATGGGCTGGAATCTGCCGATAGGCCCGCGACCGCGCATCACGGCGCAAGAAAATGCTGGGCGCAAATGGCGTCTGCCGGTAGCACAATTGAAAAGGCTCCGGATACAGAGCAGCCATGACGACACCGATCAGCACGATACGGAATCTCGGCCCCGCGATGGAACAGGCCTTCGCGCAAGCGGGCATCTCCAGCGCCGAAGAGTTGCGCGCGCTTGGCACGGACAAGGCTTATGCCGCACTGCTGCGCGCAGGCCATCGCCCGCACTTCATCGCCTATTACGTTCTTGAAATGGGTCTTCAGGGCCGGCCCTGGAACGATTGCAAGGGCGAAGAGAAAACGCGCCTTCGTGCACGTTTCGACCGACTCAAAACCGAAAACATGCCCCGGACAAGCGCCCTCGACTCGTTTCTTGACGAGATCGGCGTGCGCCCTGCCTCACCTTCGAAAGGATAGCGCATGATACGCCTCATCGCGGCCCCGCTCCTCTGTCTTGGCCTTTTGGCCTGCACGCAGCCCACGCCCGAGGTCACACGCGCTGCACCTCCCAGTGTGGCGCTCTATCCCGGTGAGACGCCCGAGATGCGCCTTCTGGTGCAGCGCTATGCGGCGAAACACGACATCCCCGAGAAGCTCCTGCACCGCGTCATCCAGCGCGAGAGCGACTACCGCCCCCATGCGCGCAATGGCCCTTACTGGGGGTTGATGCAGATCCTGCCCCAGACCGCGCGGCAGATGGGCTTTCGCGGCAGCCCCGAAGACTTGCTCGATGCCGAAACCAACCTGACATATGCCGGCCGCTATCTGCGCGGGGCTTGGCTCCTGTCGGATGGTGACATCAACCGCGCAGTCATGTGGTATGCGCGCGGCTATTACTACGAGGCCCGCGACCGCTGCATGCTGGTCAAAACGGGCCTGCGCAATCGCGAAGTGCGCCGGGATTGCCCGATGAGCAGCACGGGGGATAGCGCTTAAGCCGTTCTGAAAATTTCACTTTTTCGGCAACCGTTCAGTCGAAATGGCCAGCGCGGCGATAGAATTAATTGAGACATGAAAGGCAGGCACATGTTTTTCTGCCTGTTTTCTGGGGTTCGTGCTAGGCTGATGTCTTCATATTAATCATTAATCAGGAATTGCACTATGCCTCAGCAACTGAGTTTCCACGTGACTTTCACATGCCCCTTTCCTGTCGCGACGACAGGGGTTGGAACTGCCCTGACCGTTGGGCGCTTTCGTCGAGAAGCCTGTCTGATTTTTCTGGCGCAGACGGGCCACGCAGATGAGGTTGTGTATCTCAGAACCTGCGACGGGACTGAAGTTTATAGGCACAGTTCTCCGCCGACACGAAACACCATCGTCAGCATGCATTCTGATCCGACCAGCGATGAAGTCTGGTGTGCAAATGCAACAAATCACTTCCACGAAGTTTTCGCTTTCCAGATCCAATCAGGACGGGAATCCCGTGGTTTCAATGTTGGAGGTGTCAGTGACTTGAGTGTGGGCCACTCCAGGGGACCCGGAATCGCGACAGATGGGGTCAATCTCTATCGCTGTGGTCAGGGGACAGGTTTGTCAGGTCTGGTGGAAGGATTCCACAAGGATGGCACCCTCTTTACAAGTTTTGTTCTGCATAACGCCGCGGCGAATGACATCTGCGCCGCGCCGCACGGGTTGGCATATTACTTCAGAGAGTCCCAGCAGGTTCGGATATGGGACAAATTCGGTCAGGAGCTTGCATTTGCAGAGCTTCCGGGTATGCCGCAGACATCTTCTGGGCATCCGACAAACGGTGCTATTGCGTTTGATCTGATTTCGCACATGCGCGATGAGCCGCAGGAGTGGGCTGGATGTGTTCCCGGACCTGTCGGAACGGCTAATCACCCGGGAACCTCATGGAACCCTGCACCCTTTACGCACCGTCACAAGCTTTACTTTGCTAATGAACGCGAAAGGATCATTTACGGCGGTTATCTCTACTGACTTTTGGGCCAAAGCCTTCCCCCGGCATGTTGCCGGGGGAAGCGCGAAGGTTCAGAAGGACCAGACGCGGGCGTCGCTATCCATCATGGCCGCACCCATTGCCGGGGGCTGGGCCACGCCGACACCTTCGATCAGCACCGACTCATCAGCGCCAAGGCCGGGCAGGTAGATCGCGCAGACCTCGACGGTCACACCGCGGCCCATGAGCATCTGCATCATGCCTTGCGGGCTGGCATCGCGGGGCGGTTGCGGGGCGGTGGCGCTTTCGGGGGCTTCGCTCAGCGCGATATCACCGCCGGGACCGCACAGAAGGATGCGGGCTTCCGCTCCCTGTTCCACGGACTGCGTGGTCAGAACCATCGCCATGAGTTGCGTCTGCGGGTTTTCGGATGTGACGACAGTCACCAGCTTCTCCGCACCTTCGGCTGCGGCCCCACTGGCCAGTGAAAGGCCCAGAAGCGCGCCAAGAGCAGTATTGCGGATGGTGGAATTCATGACGGATATCTCCTTGTTTCCGATTGGCGCGCGGAGAGTCGCAAACGGATGCGGAAATTCAAACATGACGATATGTCGCGGGCGCGGGAACGCGCTTGGCATGCGGTGCTCGCGGAATGCGCAGGGTGGCAGATGGTCAGCGCAGCGGCCGCAAGGCTGCGCACAACTCGGTGGTGCCCAGAACGGCGGAGATGCGTTCCTGCAAGGCGGCCTCGATCCGCGCGAGATCCTCGAGCGTATCCACCTGCGCCTCGGCGATCAGATCAACGACATGGCGCTCGGGCAGGCGACGGATGCGCAGCGTCGGCACCCGGGCGATCTCGGGTTGACACTCGATGGCCTCCAGCACCTCCAGCGCGGTTGCGGGGTCGATCCTGTCGAGCAACATGCCAAGCGCGCGCTGCCCGACATTGAATGCTGTGAAGCTCAGCAGCCCCGCAACCCCCAGTGCCGCAAAAGTATCTGCCACGGGGAAGCCATACCACGCCCCCAGCAGGCCCAACGTGACAAGAATCGTGCCCAAGGCATCGGTCAGGAAATGCGCAGCGTTCGCTTCCAGCGCCATCGAGCCCGTCGCGCGGGCAGCGCGTTTGACGATGATATGGCGGACGAAATCAGCACCGGCAGCGGTGAGGGCGGCAATCAGATACCAGCTCTCGATCTCGATGGGTCCGGTGCCATGGAGCAGTTTCATCCCGGCGAGATGCCAGATGAAAGCGGCAATGATCCCCAGCAGCACGGCTTCGGCAAGAGCCGCAAAGGCTTCGAGCTTTTCGCGCCCGCAGGTCCAGGCCGGGTCGGTTCCGCGATCCGATTGGCAAACGATCAGCACGGTCACGCTCGTCACGAGAATGTCGATCAGCCCCTGCAGCGCATCGGCGATGAGCGCCAGAGAGCCCGAGAGCAGTCCGAGGATCAGCTTGCCCAGCGTGAGCACGATAGTCGTGATCAGCGAGCCGATGGCGACCATCAGCTTGTAGGCCCGATTGCCCATCCCCAACCATGTGCCCAGGCCGCGCGGCAGCCCGGAATCTGCACTGAAATCGCTCATGCGTCCTCCAAATCGGAGGCCGTGTTAACAGGGGAATCGGGCAGAAATTGGGAGCGGGTCGGTCAGGTGTACCCCGTTTCGCGAATGCTCCAGCGCGCGGCCGTGACCGCTGGCTCCAGGCTCAGCCGCCCCACGATCTGCTCCAGCGCGGCATCCGAGGTGCCCTCGGCATTGACCTCGGCGGTGACTTCGACGCGGTCGGTATCCTCGATATTCTCGGATTCCAGCCCGGTCAGATGCAGCCCGTTCTCGGCAAAGCCCTGCAGCATCAGCGCCCGGACATGGGCTTCCTGCGAGCCCTTGCAAACGATCTCGACGGCGTAATTCCGAATGAGTTCAGTGGTCTGGATCGGCTGGCGGTCGAGCACCAGCGCGAGTGGGCGCAGGCAGAGATTGACGAAAACCACCGCGCCAGTGACCGAGGCGGCGAGCACGTATTCCCCGGCGCCCGACAGCATCCCGATGGCTGCCGCGCACCACAGTGTCGCCGCCGTATTCAGCCCGCGCACATTGAACCCTTCGCGAAAGATGATCCCCGCGCCCAGAAACCCGATGCCAGAGACGATCTGCGCCGCGACCCGGGTCGGGCTGATCTCTTCGGGAAAGACTGCCGCGAACAGCACGAAACTCGCCGCACCCAGCGAGACCAGCGTATTCGTGCGCAGACCTGCAAGGCGCTGGCGCCACTGGCGCTCCATGCCGATCACGGCGCCAAAGAAGACCGCCGCAGTCAGGTTCAGAATGGGCTGGATATCAATCACGTCGAGCATGAAACCTCATTTCTCATCCGCGCGGGGATCGCAGGCCGATACGACAGGGTCATGACGCAGGAGCCCAGAGCAGGCGGATTTCCGACAGATCGCTCTTGGCCTGTTGCAGCCGGAATGCAATCCGCGTCTGCGCCCCTTCGCTGGGTGCGGCGCGCAATTCGACCACGGCGATGACGCCCTCGTCACGGTAATCGAGGCTCAGATGACGGATGGCGGAAGCTGGCACGATCCCATCCAGACAATCGCGCACCACGCGCGCCAGTTCGGGGCGCAGTGCGGTGTCATGCGCCGCTGGCCCGTCGGCATGACCATCGGGTTCGGGGTGGATGATGATCTCGGTCACATCGGGCACCGCCTCGAGCACCTGCGACCGCGCCGCTTCGGAGAGGCGGTGCGCCTCCGAGAGGGTCATCGCGGGGTCAAGCGTGATATGCACATCGGCCTGAATGCTGCCGCCCGATTGGCGCAGGCGCAGCTCATGGGCATCGCGCACGCCGGGGGTGGCCATCAGCGCGGCGGTGATCTGCGCGGCTGTCTCTTCGGGCGGGGCGGTGTCGACCAGTTCGCTGATTGCGGGCCGCCCATAGACCCAGGCCACGCGCCCCAGCATCAGCGCGATGATTGCTGCCCCCAGCGCATCGGCCCATGGTGCGCCCAGCATCGCCGCGCCGATCCCCGCCAGCGCCACCACCGAGGTGACGGCATCCGAGCGATGGTGCCAGGCATTCGCGGCCATCATGGACGAGCCCGTGCGCTTGGCGACCGCCTTGGTGTAGTGATAGAGCGCCTCCTTCAGCGTGATCGAGAGCGCGGCCACCCAGAGCGCAAGCGCGCCGGGGGCTGTCTCGGGCGGATCGATCAGCCGCGCGCCGGCATCGAGCAGGATGCCGGCCGCCGCGAGCATCAGCATGGCCGCGATGGCCAGCGTGGCCAGCGTCTCGAACCGCCCATGGCCGAACGGGTGCTCGGTATCGGGCGGGCGGTGCGAATGGCCAAGCGCCCAGAGCACAGCGGCATCGGACACAAGGTCCGAGAGCGAATGCACCCCATCCGCGACCAGCGCCTGGCTTTGCGCCGCCAGCCCGGCAAGGATCTTTGCCGCCGATAACGGCCCGTTCAGGACCACCCCGGCCCAGGCGGCCCTGCGCTTTTCGCGCAGGGCGTCCGGGTCGGTCAATGCCACGGGTGCTGTCATGGCGCGATGCTCTTCAAATCCGGCCTACAGGCGTCATCTGCCCGACCATGCCAAGTTGTGCAACGGAAACCTGCTGCGCGCGCAGGATCGGGATCACGCAGCCCCAGTCCTGACAGTCGCGCCCAAGCCGCGCACGGGTGTCCCGGTCAAGCCGCGTGGCAATCGCGATCTGCGCAGCCGCAGGCAAGAGCGCGAGACAGCGCGCGGCCTCCTCGGAGCGCAGGCGCGCGAGCGCGCGGGCGATGGCATCCGGCGCGTGCTGCAGCAGAGCGGGCCGCCCCGGCTTCATGCTGTCGCCATAGATGAAGGCGCGCAGATGGGCGGTGGTGAGGGTGTTTTCGGTCTTGGGTGCGTGCGGGCTCATATGGGTCATGACCGCCTCCTGTTAGCTATACCCCGTGCATTGGCCCGCGCGGTGTCGGGGCAACGCATTACGCAATGAGGCAGGAAAGATGGGATAAGTGAGGGTCGGGCAAGAGTGTTTGCTCCACGTTGAGGGAAGCCGGGCAGCGCCGAAGGCGCTGCCCGGTCGGTCTTCTCCGTGATCAGATCTCGACCCCGATCAGCCAGGCGGCCATCGAGAAATAGACCAGCAGACCGGTGAAATCCTTGATGGTTGTGATGAACGGGTCAGCCCCCGGCGCGTGGTCTACACCTAGTTTGACCATGGCATAAGGCAGCAGAAAGCCCAAGCAGGCCGCCAGAAAGACCGAGGTAAAGAGCGCCACGCCCACAACGACCCCAAGCTGCGGAATGTCGTTAGGCACGCCCTGCCAGAAATATGCCACTGTCCCGGCCACCAGTGCGACGCCAACAGCCATGGTCAGACCGACCAGTGCCTCGCGGGCGAAATTCTTGCGCCAGAAATCTGCCATGGTGATGTGGCCAAGCGCAAATCCGCGCGCAAAGATGGTCGAGGACTGGGTGCCGACATTGCCGCCCATATCCATCACCAGCGGAATGAAGATCGCGAGCGCCAGCACGGCACCAAGCACATCCTCGAATGTATCGATCAACCCGCCCACGATCAGGCCACCGGCCAGCGTGACCAGCAGGAACAGGATGCGCACGCGCACGGTGTACCAGATCGGCCCCTGAGTCAGCTTTTCAGAGCGGATGTGATCGTCCGAGTTGAACACGTCGCCGACACCCGCCTTGAAATAGATGTCGTCCGACGTCTCGAGATCGAGAATGTCCATCGCATCGTCAAAGGTCAGAACGCCGATCATTTCCTGCTTGGCATTCACCACCGGCAGGAGCGGCACGTCTTTCTTCTGCAGGATGCGCGCGGCGGTTTCCTGTTCGGTATCATGAGCCACCGCCAGCCCAGCGCCGTCAAGCAAGGATGTGACTTTGGCAGAACCCTCAGCGCGCAAGAGCGCCGAGAGGCGGGCAAAGCCCCGGTATTTTCCCTGCCCATCAATAATGAAGACGACCGCCGCCTGACCAGTTGGCACCCGGGAGCGGCTGACAGCGTCAATCGCTTCGGAGGCTGTTGCATTCTCGGCCACATAAACAAAGGCATCGCGGATGCGCTCCGAGATCGGGTCGCGCGCGGGACGGTTGGGGGCGCCAGTTGCGCCAGCGTTTTCAAAAGTGGTGGTTGCCATGTGATTTCTCCATTGGCCTGGTTGTGTTTGTGTTCGGGATTTCAGTCAGCGCGGGTGGGCGGGTCCCAGCCGCGGGCTGTGGCGAGTGTGCTCTTGCGGTGGAGCACCGGGCGGCCGCATGACATGCCGTGTCTCTGGGGGATGCGGGTCATCACGCGCCCCCCGCGATTGGCCCGAGCAGCGCCCAGGCGATGGCGAAATAGATGATCACCCCCAGCAGATCCATGATCGAGGTAATGAGCGGCGCCGACATGGCCGCCGGGTCCGTGCCCAGACGCTGCGCGGCAAAGGGCAGGAGTGCGCCGAGCAAGCCGCCTGTCACGGTCACGATCAGCATGGTCAGCCACACGACCCAAAGCACCTGCGGCGCGATGGTCTGCCCGAGGCTGGCGAGGACGGCCATCAAGCTGGCCACGACCAGCCCCAGCGCCAGCAGAACCGGCAATTCGCGGCGGATCACGAACCAGATATCCGCCGCCCGCAGCCGCAACTGTCCCAATGCCATTGCCCGGATCACCAGCGTTGCCGACTGGCTGCCAGTGTTGCCGCCCATGTCGATGATGGGCGCGACAAAGGCCGCAAGGATCAGTGCTTCGGCCAGAAGCGCCTCCTGCCCGGCGATATAGCCTGCCGTCACCACACCAAAGACCGTCAGCAGCCCCAGCCAGAGCATCCGCACGCGAAAGATGCGCCCCAGTGTCGAGCGGCGCATGTCCAGATCATCGCCCCGAATCGCGCCAGTGGCCCCAAAGCGCGCCAGTGTCGCGGCCCCTGCCTCGCGCCCGATATCAAGCGCGTCGTCGATTGTGACGATGCCGACCAGTTTGCCGCCCTCGGTCAGGATCGGCAGTGCGTAGACATCGTAAGTGGCGATGCGCTCGGCGATATCGCGCAGCGGCTCATCGACGCGACCCGTGGGCGGATTGACGGTCATCAGGTCCGAGATCGAGCGCCGCTCATCTGCGAGGATCAGGTCGCGCAGCGTGACAACGCCCCTGAGATTGCGTTCGGCATCGATGATATAGGCCGAATAGATCGTCTCGGCATCGGGTGCCTCGGCGCGCAGGTGCGCGATGGCGTCGGCCACGGTCATCTCGAGCGACAGCGTGGCGTAATCCGAGGTCATCGCCGCCCCGGCCGTGCCCTCGGGATAGGAGGCGAGGCGGCGGATATCCTCACGCTCGGCCTGTGCCAGAGCGGGCAGGAGCGTGGCGCGCTGCTCGGCGCTGAGCGCCTTCCACAGATCGGCGCGCTCGTCATGGCTCATAGCCGAGACAATCCGCGCGAAATCGGGCCGCGCAATATGGCGGGCGATAGCGATCTGGAAACGGGGGCCGAAATAGCCGAAAACCTTGCTCTGCTGCTCGGGTGTGAGCGCGCGCATCAGTTTCGCGGCGTCAGACGGGGGCAGCCCGCCGACCTCATTGGCGAGGTCGGCCGGATGCAATTCCGCCAACGCCTCGCGCAGGGTGATCAGATCCCCCTGCGCGAGATATGCGCGCAATGCGTCTTGTGACATGACTGCGGTCATGGGCGCGCCCCCCGGGCTTGGTGTCAGGTTCAGAGCTTCGACAATGCGACCGGGCCGATCTGGTCGCCCTCGCGATAGAGCGCGGCGGGATGCGGCGCGCGCTTGGCCTTCTTCAGAAGCTTCTTGGCGGGTCCCTTTTTGGGCAGTTTCTCGGAGATGCCGAGCACCGCCATCCGCCGCGCCATCTCGGCACGCACCTCCTCGGGTGACACCCCGCGATCATGCCATAGCACAGCGAGGTGATAGAGCAGGTCGACACTCTCCGCGATCAGCCCGTCGCGATTGTCCGACAGCGCGTCAAAGGCCACCTCGGTCGTCTCTTCCACCAGCTTGCGGGCTTTCTTTGCGGTCGAGGCCGAGGTCAGTTTGGCGGTGCGTGCCGTTGGCGGCGTGTCGAGCTGCGCGATCAGATGCTCCATATGGCCAAAGAAATCCGCGGGCTTGGCGAATTTGGTGTTGGGGTGCAGCATGTGCATGTCCAATCCTCCGTATCAGGGGGTCCGGTTGGGAAGGGAACGCAAGGACGCTGCCTGTGGCGTCCTTGCTGTCTGCGTTGCCTGGACAGGATTGCCCTCGGCGTCGATCACCGGCACGCGGGCGCGGATGGCACCCGCGATCAGATCCGCCGTGTCAGTGCCGCCGGGCAGGGCCAGCAGCATGTCGGGACGCGAATCCTCCAGCATGAAGGCATTGCGGATGGATTCGGCGCGCTTGCCGAACTCCCGCCAGTTGGCAGGATACCGCACCACATGCAGGCGCTGTTCGCGGGCCCAGTCCTCGGCGGAGATGCCCAGAAACCCGCTGCCCCCATGGATCAGAACCGTGATGGGCTGGCTGGCATGGGCGCGCGCCAAGGCGCCGCGGATCAGGGCGACATCATCCAGATGTCGCCCACCGGCGATGATCAGACGCATGAGACGCACTCCCGTCGCTCATGGCTGGCATTGCGCGGGCGTCAGCCCGCGCTGCGCAGCTCGGCGTGACGCGACAGGAGCGCGCGCAGCCGCGCGTCGCTCATTTGCGCGACCTGCGGCGCAGGCTGTTCCAGCCAGTGCCGGACCAGCTTGCCGGTCTGCGCATCACGCAGCCAGCGGGCAGCAAGGGAATGACGGCGCAGCCCTGCGCCGGGTGGAGCCATGTTCTGGAAGTGAAAGGTCATCTGTTTGCCTCCGTCCAGCCGCGCCGGTCTGGAGGCAAGGCGCCACGTTACATGTGGGCGCCCGAAAGCCGCAGACAGGCCGGGTGGTCTGAATTTATCCGGAAGGTCTGGCGGCTGCGCAGGTTTGAACCGAACACAGAGGCCAGACCGCTACTAGAGCAACTGTCCATTGGTCTCTCTGGTTGATGCACGAAAACGACCGCTATGATGCGGTGATTTGGTGGGTAGCGCCACGAGTCCCGCGTGTCAACCCGCGTTTGGCTCATCCCTGTCGGCCGGATCGGCGCTGCCCGCAGAATGACCAGCCCGGAATCGGTATCCGCGCTCAGCAATTTTCCTTCAGGGCCATCGACAGCGCCGCAGCAAGGTCTTCGCGCCGGAAGGGTTTGCCGAGATACCCCGCGAATCCGGCCTTGTGGTACTCCGCAACCTGATGCGACATGACATTGGCCGTGATCGCGAGCGCCGGGGCAGGGGGCTGCCCGGTGTCCGCTTCTCGCTGGCGCAGACAGCTCAAGGTGCTGATCCCGTCGAGTTCGGGCATCGAGATGTCCAGCAGATAGAGGTCGAACCGCCCAGCCTCCCATGCGTCGAGCGCATCGCGGCCATCGGCGACCGAGACAACATCGACCCCCAGCCGCGCCAGCATGGACCCGAGGACGGTCCGGTTGGTCAGGTTGTCATCGGCTGCCAGCACCCGCAGGCCTGACATCGCACCGACGGGTGCCGCGCGCGGGGCTTCCTGCACGGCTTCAGCCAGTGGCAGGGGCAGGCGCACCTGCACCTCGGTGCCGATGCCTTCTGTGCTCTCCACGGCAATCTCACCCTGCATGAGGGTCACCAGTCGCCGCACGATCGACATGCCAAGACCGGTGCCCCCGAAGCGGCGCGTCACTGTGCCATCCGCCTGCTCGAAATCCTCGAACACCCGCGCAAGCTGCTCTTCCGACATCCCGATGCCGGTATCGCGCACAGAGAAGGTCAGGGCGCCGTCTTCGGCGCAGGCGAGTGCCAGGGTCACACTGCCGCTCTCGGTGAACTTGATGGCATTGCCGACGAGATTGTGCAGGACCTGCGCAAGCCGCGCCGGGTCGCCCAGCCGCGCTGTCCGAGCTTCTGGTGCGATCGATATGTCGAAAGACAAGCCCTTTTCAGCAGCCCGAAGGCGGTGCATGGCCTCGACCTGACCCATCAGATCCTCAGGCAGGAATGGCGTCTGCTCCAGCGAAAGCTTGCCCGCTTCGATCTTTGACATGTCCAGAACGTCATTGAGCACCCCGAGCAGCATTTCCCCAGATGCCCGAATGGTTTTCAGCATCTCGCGGTGCTGCGGGTCCGACAGATCGCCTTCCAGCAATTGCGCCATCCCCAGAATGCCATTCAGGGGTGTGCGGATTTCATGGCTCATATTCGCGAGAAAGCGCGATTTTGCACGGTTGGCGGCCTCGGCCCGGTCCGCCGCATTGCGCAGGGCATCTTCGGCCGCTACCTGTTCGGTGATATCCGCGATGGAACACACGACGCGCACCGCAAGTCCTTCGGCCTTGATCGGGGCTGCGTTGATCGAGAGTATCCGCCGCGTGCCGTCGGGCCAGGCGATCGCATGGCGCATATCGCGCACTGTCTTTCCCTCGGCCATCACGCGGGGATAGGGCAGGTCGGACGAGTCGAGCGGGCTGCCATCGAGCGCGGTGATCTGCCATTCCGGCGCGTCATAGGTCATGCCGTCCAGACGCACTGGCGAGAACCCGAGAATGCGCTCGGCCTCGCGATTGGCAAAGATGATCCGGCCACTTCCGTCGAGCGCCGTGATCCCACTCGCCGACGTTTCCATCAGCCGCGAGAGGTAGTCACGCTCTGCGGTCAATTGTGCCTCCAACCGCATCCGCTCGGTGATGTCGAGATGGATCCCCGCGACCTTGAGCGGCTTGCCAGAGGCGTCGCGTGACACCACCCGTCCCCGCGACAGGATCCAGACCCAGTGGCCGGTTTTGTGCCGCATACGAATCTCATTCGCGAAACGGTCGTTTCCGCGCGCCTTCAGCGTTTCATGCTGAGCGTTCAATACAGCCAGATCATCTGGGTGTATCAACTCGCGGAAGCCATGATGCGGTCGTTTTGCCAATTCGGCGCGCGTGTAGCCCAGCATCTCGGCCCAGCGTTCATTGACGCGCTTGAGGCCGCTCACCAGATCGAGCTCCCATGTCCCTGCGGCAGCTGCGTTAATGATTTCTTCCAGACGTTCCTCGGCCCCTTTCAGCGCCGTGATGTCGAGATGTACCCCGGCCATCAGGTCCGGTTTGCCCTCCGCTGTCCGGCGTGTAACCCGCCCGCGCGATTGGACCCAGACCCAGTGCCCTTCCTTGTGACGCA
>SLJW01000144.1 GCA_007134865.1 Paracoccaceae bacterium
CGGTGCATGGCGCGCATCAACTCGGTATCGGCCTCTGACGGCGTGCCCTCATCCATCGCCGCGATCCGCTCGCTCAGCGCCCAGACGCGGCCCAGATGCTTGAAGGTCGCCTCGGCTCCGGCGCTGGTCCATTCGACATCGCGCTCTGGCGGGCTGTCGGAGAGGACGAACCAGCGCGCAGTATCGGCGCCGAAGGCTTCGACAATCGCGACCGGGTCCACGACATTCTTCTTGGATTTCGACATCTTGGCCGAAGGGATGACCCGCACGGCTTCGCCTGTCGCCTTCAACACACCGTTCTCGACATCTTCGGGCAGGTGATAGACCGGACGCCCCTTCTCGTCGCGCGTCTCATAGATCTCATGCGTCACCATGCCCTGCGTGAACAGCGCATCGAACGGCTCGGACGCGCTCTTGGGCAAATGCCCCGTCTTGACCATCGCCCGCGCGAAGAAACGCGAATAGAGCAGGTGAAGGATCGCGTGCTCGATCCCGCCGATATACTGGTCCACATTCATCCAGTAATCAGCCTCGGCCCGATCAGTGGGCGTGGTCGCGCGGGGCGAGGTGAAGCGGGCATAATACCAGCTTGAGTCGACAAAAGTGTCCATCGTATCCGTCTCACGCTGCGCCGCCCCACCGCATTTCGGACAGATGCAGTTGCGCCAGCTCGGGTGACGGTCGAGCGGGTTGCCGGGAATGGAGAAGTCGATCGGCGCGCCATCCTCGTCATAGGGCAGCGCGATGGGGAGATTCTCTTTCTTCTCAGGGACCACGCCACAAGTCGGGCAGTGCACCACCGGAATCGGGCAGCCCCAATACCGCTGACGGCTCAGCCCCCAGTCGCGCAGGCGGTATTGCGTCACGCCATGCCCCACCCCGCGTGATTCGCAAAACGCGATGGCCGCCTCGACCGCCTCCGCGCCAGTCAGGACCTCCTCGCCCGCGAAACCGCGCACGTAGCGCACTTTCTCGGTCTTGGGCGGGACAAAGGCTGTCTCTGCAACGGGTGTCTCATCCTCCAGCGAAAAGAACACATCCGGGTGCGGCAAGCCATATTTCCGCGCGAAATCAAGGTCGCGCTGGTCATGCGCCGGACAGCCAAAGATCGCGCCGGTGCCGTAATCCATAAGGATGAAATTCGCGATATAGACCGGCAATTCCCATTCATTATCAAACGGGTGGCGCACACGAATGCCGGTGTCATGGCCGCGCTTCTCGGCCTTCTCCAGCGCTTCTTCGGTGGTACCGATCTTGCGGCACTCTGCCACGAATTCCGCCACTTTCTGGTCGTGCCGCTCCAGATGCTTGGCCAGCGGATGGTCGGGCGAGACCGCGACAAAAGACGCCCCCATCAGCGTATCAGGCCGCGTGGTATAGACCTCGATCCGGTCAAACCCCTCGGGCGCGTCTAGGGTCGAGAAGGCGAATTGCAGCCCCCGCGACTGGCCGATCCAGTTGCGTTGCATCAGCCGCACCTTCTCAGGCCAGTCCTTCAGCCCATCGAGCGCCTCAAGCAATTCCTGCGAATACTCCGAGATTCGGAAGAACCATTGCGTCAGCTCCCGCCGCTCGACCTCGGCCCCAGACCGCCAGCCTTTGCCGTCGATCACCTGCTCATTGGCCAGCACCGTCATGTCGACCGGGTCCCAGTTCACCACGGCATTCTTGCGATAGACGAGCCCCGCCTCCAGCATGTCCAGGAACATCGCCTGCTGCTGGCCGTAATATTCGGGGTCACAGGTGGCGAATTCGCGCGACCAGTCAATCGACAGGCCCAGCGGCTTCATCTGGTCGCGCATGTCGGCGATATTGCCGTAGGTCCAGTCTTTCGGGTGCCCGCCCGAGGCCATGGCGGCATTCTCCGCCGGCATGCCAAAGGCGTCCCACCCCATCGGGTGCAGCACCGAGAATCCTTGCGCCATCTTGTAGCGCGCGACCACATCGCCCATCGTGTAGTTGCGCACATGTCCCATATGGATGCGCCCCGAGGGGTAGGGGAACATCTCGAGGACGTAGTATTTCTGCCGCGCCGGGTCGCGGCGCGCAAGGAACACTCCAGCGCCATCCCAGGCGTTTTGCCATTTCTGTTCAATCGCTTGCGGCTGATACCGTGCGTCTTGCTGGCTGGCCATGACTGTTCCTCGGATGCTTGCTAGAGACTGCCGGGCACGACCGGCCCGGCTTCTTTAGCGCTGCAAGGGAACAAGGTCCATATCAGAGGGAAGCTTACAGCCCCCGGTCACGCACCCGCAACTGGCGCGCGCGGGTCAGGATCGCATCCTCGACCGCGCGAATGGTCTCGCGGCTGGCAGGGCCGCCCGATGTCATCAGCGCCACATTCAGCGAACGCGCATCCAGCGCAGGATCGTTGATGAGCACGGCTGCGCGATAGGCACGACCACCGCCCGGCGGTGTGCCGAAGCCGGTGACGATCACGCCTGAGAACGGGTCGACCGACTGAACCGGGAGGAAATCCAGCGTCTCAAGTGCGGCATTCCACAGGTAACGATTCACCTCGACTGTGACACTGGGCGGTTGTGCGTTGGAAAACAGGTCCCACACGGTCGATTGCCGAGTCGGCCCAGCGCTGCGATCGCGCGCGTGGATCTCGGCCGCCGCCTCGCGCGAGCGCTCCCCACCCTGAAACAGGTTCCCCATGCCGCCGCAACCCGACAACCCGAGAATCAGGGCAGTCATAACAGTTGCGCGCAATTTGCCTGAAAGCGCCATCGCAGAATTCCCCATAACAGACGCCTAATCTCTATCTTGTTCAGTGCCGTGGAACAAGAGCGCAGAGAGCAAGGGTACCAGCGGCCAGTTTTCTGACGATGGTCAGGTAAGATCGGAAGCTTCGGGCCGCGAATGCGTGGCAATTCTGCACCATGTCACCTCCCATGCAGCACCGCCGTTTCGCTTTGGCTTGAAAAACCCTTTGGAAAGGATGAAACAGGCTCAGACCTCGCCAAAACTGGTGGGGCGAGGAACTCCTTAGATAACGAGGGAAAAAATGAAAAAGCTTCTTCTTGCTTCGACCGCTCTGGTCATGTCGGCAGGCGTTGCAGCAGCAGACGTAGCTCTGTCGGGCGACGCATGGATGGGTCTGGGCTACGATGATACCGCTGCTGACGAAGTCCGAATGATCAGCCGCGCACGCGTCACCTTCACCCTGTCGGGTGAAACATCGACTGGTCTGGCGTTTGGCGCATCGTTCCGCGCTGACAATGCTGGCGCCGCTGCTGGCGGTACCGCAGGTTCGGTGTTCATCGAAGGTGAGTTCGGCAAACTGTCGATGGGTGACGTCAGCTCTGGTCTGGAAGCCACCTGGTTCCGCACCCGCCACATCGGCGTGCTCGAAAATGCTGGTGGTTCGCGAGCAACAGCTCTGGGCGCCGGAAATCTGCCGGCAGCCCTGTATGAATACTCGATCGACGGCTTCAAATTTGCTGTCAGTGCAGGTCAATTCGCAAGCGGCGCTCAGTCCTATGCCGTTGGTGCATCCTACACGATGGACGGATATGGGATCGCGCTTGGCTATGAGAATGATGGCGGCGGCAATGAGCACATCCTGGTCAGCGGTCAAGTCAACTTTGACCCCGTCTCAATCCGCGCCTTTGCTGGCCAGCTGCGCAATGGCGCCACCCAGGAGCAGTATGGTATCGACATTCACGCGTCCTTTGACGACATCGGTGTTCAACTGCGCGCCAAGGAAGATTTTGCTGGCAACACCCACATCGGTGCTGGCGTGACCTATGACCTCGGTGGCGGCGCCATGCTGGGCGCAAGCGTCAACGACGTGCAGAATGGTGCGACCACTGCAGATATCGGTCTGAGCTTCAGCTTCTGATCGCTTCAGATTATCAGAGCTTCAAAGAGCGGGCTTCGGCCCGCTCTTTCGTTTTTTCGGCAACGCGCCTTCACGAAACCCCGTCCATGCCCTAAATTGACTGAAGGTAACAAGGCGGAGACCCGAGCATGACACCACGTATGACGAGTGGACTGCCGATTGCGCTGACTGTCGCTGTCAGTATGCTCGCCGCCTGCGAGACCACATCGGCCGCACTTGAAGGTGTCGGCGGTGTGTTCACCGGTGCCAGCCATGACGTTCGCAGTCTCAACCGCCGCTAGAATCATGCTACGTCTGCTCCCCTTGTGCTTTCTCTGCGCGATCCCGGTCCATGCCGAGACCTTGGGCCCGAGCATATCTGGCGATGCACGGATGGGGCTCGTCTGGGAAAGCCAACCCTCCTGGGCGGGCCAACGCGAAACAGGGCTGCGCATGACCTCACGCACGCGCGTCACCCTGCAGTTTCTTGGCGAAACCGACGGTGGGCTGCGCTTTGGCGCCGAATTCACATTGGGTGAGCGGGATCGCGAGCGTCTCAGGCTGCGCCAGTTCACGATCGGCGAGTGAGCAGCCCATGTCACTAACCGAAATCACTGCGCGTATCGCACAGGCCGAGAGTGCGGCGAAACGCCCTGCGGGCTCGGTCAAACTCATCGCTGTCTCGAAGGAGCAGCCACCCGAGCGGGTGTTGCCCGTGCTCGAAGCCGGTCATCGACTGTTTGGCGAAAACCGCGTGCAGGAGGCTGCGGGGAAATGGCCCGACTGGCGCCAGGATTTCACCGATGTCGAGTTGCATCTGCTCGGCCCGCTCCAGACCAACAAGGCCCGCCAGGCGATGGAGCTGTTTCAGGCCATCCACTCGCTCGATCGCCCGAAGCTGGCGCGCACATTTGCACGACTGGCGCAGGAATTGGGGCATTGCCCGCGCCTCTTCGTTCAGGTCAACACGGGGGCCGAACCACAAAAAGCCGGCGTGCTGCCGGATGACGCCGACAGCCTGATCGCTGAGGCTCGTGCAATGGACCTGCCGGTGATCGGGCTCATGTGCATCCCGCCGCTGGACGAAGACGCGGTCGCGCATTTCTCGCTTCTGGCCCAGGTCGCCGCTCGTAATGGGTTGGATGAGCTGTCCATGGGCATGAGCGATGATTTCGAGACCGCAATCGCCGAGGGCGCCACCTATATCCGCGTGGGTTCGGCCATTTTCGGTGCTCGGCGCTAACCGAGCGCCTCGGGAACAATAAACCGCGTCTCGTAGCGGATCAGAGGCGCGATGCGGTGCAGATCACCCCGCGCCAGCCCGATGCATCCCGCTGTCGGAACCCCCGGACCACGCCACTGATGGATAAAGATGGCCGAACCGCGCCCGCGCTCGGCGCGTGGCCAGTTCCAGTCGGTCAGGATCACCAGATCATAGAGCGGGTCAGCCCGGCGCAGCCGCTCGTGGCTGTGCGGATAGGGCGCACGGACCATCAGATTATAGTCTTCATGGGCTGGATCATCCGACCAGAGATCACGCGGGCGGATCGGCAGGGCCCAATCGGTCGGGCGCGCCATACGGTCAGGCCGGTAGAGCATCCCCACAAGCCGATGCACGCCGACCGGCGTCGCGCCATCGCCCTCGCGCTTGTCCGCACGTACGCCACCACGCCCGATACTGCACGGGTAACGACGTCCCATGAAGCGCAGCCCCGTGCGCGTCAGAACCAAGTCGAAGCGCGTCATCTGATTTACCTCCACCGGCGCCCGCCTGGACCGTGCAAGGGCGGGTGGGTGGGCACGGGCCGGGCGGGCGCATTTTCCGCCTTCACAACAGATGCCCTGACTTTGCGGCCTTTGTCGCCAGATAGGCCTGATTCTCTTGCGTCGCACCTACCTGCAGCGGCACACGCTCTATCACCTCCAGCCCATGCGCGTTCAGCATCTCAACCTTGCGCGGATTATTCGTCAGCAATCGGACCCGCCGGAACCCCATCTCGCGCAACAGCCCTGCCCCGATGCGAAAATCGCGCTCGTCATCCTCGAACCCCAGCCGGTGATTGGCCTCAACCGTATCGAAACCCTGATCCTGCAACGAATAGGCGCGCATCTTGTTGGCAAGGCCAATGCCGCGCCCTTCTTGGTTGAGATAGAGCAGCACCCCGCTTCCCTCTTCATCCATCTGCGCGAGGGCCGCTTGCAGTTGCGGGCCGCAATCGCATTTCAGCGAGCCCAGAACATCGCCCGTGAAACAGGCCGAATGCAGGCGCGCTAGTACTGGCGCCGCCCGGTCTGGTTGGCCGATCTCGATCGCGTAGTGTTCCACACCACCATCGCGCGGGCGAAACACATGCACCCGCCCGGCCTGAGCCTCGGCCATCGGCAGGCGCGCGCTGATCACAGGACGCAACTCGGTCTCACGCGCGAACGCGTCCAGCACATCCGCTGCGTCCAGCACCGTCAGATCACCCGACCCCAGCGCAGCCTCCCCTAAAGGCAGAACCAGCGCCGCGGGTAACATCTGGGCCGATTTCGCAAGCGCCAGCGCCGCACGATGCACCTCGACTGATCCATCGCGTTCACTCAGCAACGGGCCTTTCATCGGATGGCGCAGATCATCGGCAGGATCCGCGACAGCATGCAACCAGCCACAACCCCGGTCCTCAGGCACCACCACGCGTGCCAGATCTCCGTCGTAAGCGCGTGCCCGTAGCGTCTCCGCCCTGTGGCGCGTGATGGCCAGTACCAGCCCCGGACCAAGCACGCGCAGCTCGGCCAGCCGCTCGGGCGTGACTGCCTCGACCGCAACTGTCAGCGCGCGCTCCGTGCCAGAGGTCAGCACCACCGGGACGCCCAGCCGCAAATCGGCGCGGGCGCGATTCAGTCTCTCGATCAGGGTCAGGCCAGGCACCATCGGTGGCAGTGTTCCTAAGGGTCAGCCAGATGTAGCCGCATCTTGTTGGAATTGAAACATTCCTGCGCTTGGTGACACGAGCGCGTGAGCTTTCTGTAGCAAATCTTGTCACAGCGTTGTGTGCCTCACACCTCTGTCACGCACAGTTATGAGAGGTAAGATTATGCCCAAACTCAACAAGATCCTGCTGGTCGATGACGAAGACGACCTGCGCGAGGCCCTGTCCGAGCAACTCGTCATGACTGACGAGTTCGACGTCTTCGAAGCCGCAAATGGTGCTGAAGCCATGGAACAAGTCCGCGCGGGCCAGTTCGACCTTGCCATCCTCGATGTCGGCCTGCCCGATACGGATGGCCGCGAGCTTTGCAAACGCATGCGCAAGGCCGGCTTCAAGGCGCCTGTGGTCATGTTGACGGGGCATGATTCGGACGCCGATACAATTCTGGGCCTCGATTCAGGGGCGAATGACTACATCACCAAGCCCTTCAAGCTGCCGGTGCTGCTGGCCCGGTTGCGCGCGCAACTGCGCCAGCACGAGCAGTCCGAGAACGCCGTCTTCCAGCTGGGCCCCTATCTGTTCAAGCCGGCGCAAAAGATGCTGGTTGATGAGAAGGACCGCAAGATCCGACTCACCGAGAAAGAAACCAACATCCTGAAATATCTTTACCGCGCCCCCGACGGCGTGGTGCCGCGGGACGTGCTGCTGCACGAGGTATGGGGTTATAACGCCGGCGTGACAACGCACACGCTCGAGACGCATATCTATCGTCTGCGCCAGAAGATCGAGCCCGATCCTTCAAATGTCGCGCTGCTTCTGACTGAGTCCGGGGGGTATCGTCTGGCCGCATGAGTACCCAGCCAGCGCCTTATTGTTGCCAGAATGAAGAACAATGATACACTGACAAGGCGATTGTTCTTCATCAAGACGTCTTGATGCGCTCAGGCAAAGCGCATTGATCCTCCCTGTTAGACTGGCCCGGGCATACTGCCCGGGCTTTTTCGTTTCGCTTTCGGGTTGCTGCTGAGTCCACGCGGGTGCATTGAAGGCGCGCACAGCCAACGGAGATGACCCATGCCCTTCACTCTCGCCACCTGGAACATCAACTCTGTCCGCCTGCGCGCAGGGCTTGTGCTCAGGCTCTTGCGTGAAGAAGGGCCCGATGTGCTCTGCCTGCAGGAATGCAAGAGCCCGGTCGAGAAGATCCCCTTCGACCTGTTCGCCAGGGCCGGGTACGGGCATTGGGTCGCGCGTGGACAGAAGGGCTACAACGGTGTGGCGATCCTCTCGCGTCTGCCATTGGAGGATGCGGGCCATATCGACTGGTGCAAGCGTGGTGATGCCCGCCATGTCGCCGCACGGCTGGAGAATGGGGTCATGATCCACAACTGCTATATACCGGCTGGCGGTGATGTGCCCGACCGTGATGTGAATGAAAAATTCGGCCACAAGCTCGACACGCTGACGGAGTTGCGTGACCATTTCCGATCAGAGCGCCCCGAGCGCACCATCCTTGTCGGTGATCTGAATATCGCACCCCGCGAGGATGATGTCTGGTCGCACAAGCAGCTGCTCAAGGTCGTCTCGCATACGCCAATCGAGGTCGCGCACCTGACCGATGCGCAGGAGGCCGGTGGCTGGGTCGACGTCACGCGCCAGGACATCCCAGAGGGACAGCTTTATTCATGGTGGTCCTACCGCGCCCGCGATTGGGACGCTGCCGACAAGGGACGCCGGCTGGACCACATCTGGGCAAGCCGCGACATTGGACAGTCGGCGCACAAATCGCGCATCCTGCGCGAGGCCCGCGGATGGGATCAGCCCTCGGATCATGCCCCGGTCTTTGCAACCTTCGATCTCTGACCCCCTTTCCCTTTGGCGATATACAGCCCATATAGGCGCAAAGCGGATTTTGCAGACGGGGGCGAGAATGCTGGAACTTGGCGCGGGAAATGCAGCTACGGACGCAGAGCTGATCACCGACGGGAATGAGCGCGATTTCATGGCGCAGGTGATCGAGGCCAGCGCCGAAATTCCGGTAATCGTCGATTTCTGGGCACCGTGGTGCGGCCCTTGCAAGACGCTCGGCCCCGCGCTGGAAGCCGAGGTGCGCGCTGCGGGCGGCAAGGTGCGCATGGTCAAGATCAATGTGGATGAGAATCAGGCAATCGCCGCGCAACTTCGGGTGCAGTCAATCCCCACAGTCTATGCCTTCTATCAAGGACAGCCAGTTGACGGCTTTCAGGGCGCGCAGCCGCCCTCGGCGTTGAAAGAGTTTGTCAGCAAGCTCGCCGCGCTTGCTGGTGATGGCGGGCTGGGCGCTGCGCTGGACGAAGCCGAAGCCATGCTCGATCAAGGCGCAGTCGCCGACGCCGCGCAGGTCTTTGCGGCCGTTCTCGGCCAGGAGGGCGAGAATGCGCGCGCTTTGGGCGGTCTTGCCCGCGCACAGATCAAGGGCGGCAGTCTAGATCAGGCCGAAGCGCTTCTCGCCAATGCCCCGGCCAGCATTGCCACTGCGGCCGAGGTCGAGGCCGCGCGCGCAGCCCTCGCCCTTGCCCGTCAGGCCGAGAATGCCGGCCCAGTGGACGAATTGCGCGCCGCGCTCGAAGCCGATCCAGGCAATCATCAGGCCCGCTTCGACCTTGCCCAGGCGCTCTATGCCGCTGGACAGACCGAAGCGGCCATCGAGGAATTGCTCGAGCTTTTCCGGCGCGACCGAGAGTGGAACGACGGCGCCGCCAAAACCCAGCTTTTCACGATTTTCGATGCCCTCAACCCTAAGGACCCGTTGGTCGCCAAAGGGCGGCGCAAACTCAGCTCAATGATATTTGCCTGAGCCGCGCTTCGTTTTAGATTGCCCGATATGATGCGGTTCAAAGATCTGCCGGGGACGATCCCGGTCTTTCCCCTGCCCGGCGCGCTTTTGCTGCCGCGCGCGCGCTTACCCCTGCATATCTTCGAGCCGCGCTATCTGGCGATGATCGAGGATTGCATGAAGACGCCCGAGCGGCTGATCGGTATGATACAGCCTCGAGAAGTACCCGGTAGCGACGCCAAGCCTCTGCACGCAATTGGCTGTGCGGGTCGCCTCACGGCGTTTTCCGAAACCGAGGACGGGCGTTACATGATCACGCTTACCGGGATTTCTCGTTTCCGCGTCAAGCAGGAGATCACCGGCTTCACGCCCTATCGACGCACCGAAGTGGACTGGTCTGGCTTTGAACGCGATCTGGGCGATGACGAAAGTGACCGTGGGTTGAAGCGCGAGAGCTTCTTCGACCTTTTGAAACGCTATTTCACCCTGCACAATCTTTCGACCGACTGGGACAGCCTGAAGGGTGCCGATGACGAATTGCTGATCAATTCGCTTTCGATGCTTTGCCCGTTCGAGCCCGATGACAAGCAGGCTCTGCTGGAAGCCCCATCACTTGCAACGCGGCGCGAGACACTGGTCACACTCATGGAGTTCAGCCTGCGCGGTGGCGATGATGAGGTCCTGCAATGACCTTTGAACCCGTGGAAGGGCAGGACGCTGACCGCAAGATGTTGGAGGCGCTTGTCTGCCCGGTGACGAAGGGGCGACTGAGCTATGATTCAGCGCGTCAGGAACTGATCTCGAAAGCCGCACACCTTGCGTTTCCGATCCGCAACGGCATCCCCATTATGCTCGTCGATGAAGCGCGCGACGTGGAGTGAGCCGTCACTCTGCGCGCTGATAAGACGACCGGCGCCATGATCACAATGGCACCCGGCGTTGGTTGAGAGTCGTTTCCAAAACAAAAAACCCGCGACAGGATGGCTGTCGCGGGTTTCCTGTATATCGGTCGCTTCCGCTCAGGCCATCGCGGCCTTTGCCTTCTCCACGATCTGCCCAAAGGCTTCAGGCTCATGCACGGCCAGATCGGCGAGAACCTTGCGGTCCACCTCGATGCCAGCAAGCGTCAGTGCGTTGATGAAGCGCGAATAAGTCATATTCGGGTCCAGTTCGCGCACCGCGGCGTTGATTCGCTGAATCCACAGTGCGCGGAAATTGCGCTTGCGGGTCTTGCGGTCGCGGGTGGCGTATTGGTTGGCCTTGTCCACTGCCTGCGTCGCCGTGCGGAAGTTGCGCGAGCGTGCACCGTAATAGCCTTTGGCGGCCTTCACGACCTTGCGGTGACGGGCATGAGTGACTTTGCCGGAGGTAACTCTTGACATGACAGCGTCTCCTTAGCGGTCGTAGGGCATGTATTTCTTGACGATACGCGAATCCTGATCCGATAGGACCGTGGTGCCGCGTGCGTCACGAATGAACTTCTTGGTCCGCTTGATCATGCCATGGCGCTTGCCGGCCTGACCTGCCTTGACCTTGCCCGAGGCTGTCATGGAAAAGCGCTTCTTCGCGCCGGATTTGGTCTTCATCTTGGGCATTTCAAACTCCTTTCGATGGAGGTTGGAACATGCAACTCGGCATGCCACATGGGCCGGACGCATGATTGGAAAGGGCCATTTAGACCAGAATAGACGGCCCTGCAAGACCCGTTCAGAAGGCCGCCATGATCCGCGCTACGAAGGCAGCGATAAGGCCGGGCACCTCATGCGCCGCATAGAGACCCTGTGGGCGCCTCTGCTGTACAGTGATCAGAAACCCCACACCCAGCGCGAACAGGATAATGGCCGTGACAGGGCGGTTTTCGCGGGCCCAGGCACTGACAAAGCTGACGAAGGCCAGCAGAAGCAGGGTGAGGCCGACAATATACAGCGTCGCCGTGTCCATCACATCTCCCGACTGTGTGACGACCGGTTCGCGGAAACCGGCTATTCCGGTTCACCCTGCACGATCAGACGCTCGGAACAGGGCGCTACTCGAAGGATATTCGTCGTTCCCGGAATATTAAAGGGAATCCCTGCAGTGACTAGAATCTGATCGGTTTCTGTTGCAAAACCGTACTTCCTCGCCACGCGGACGGCTGCGATCACGGCTTTCTTGAACCGCTCGACTTCTTCCGTGACCGTCTCGGTATGCACACCCCATGTCAGCGACAAGCGCCGGGCCACGCTGGTGATCGGTGTGATAGCGATGATCGGCACATGCGGGCGCTCGCGCGCGAGGCGACCTGCCGTGGTGCCGGATTCAGTGAAGCTGCAGATTGCCACGATATCGGTCTTTTCGGCCAGTTCGCGCGCGGCCGAGACAATTCCGTCAGCGATGTCATGGTGCTCGACCTTGCGTGAGGCGTCGATGATGTCGACGTAATTCGGGTCATTCTCCACCTCGATGGCGACATTGTTCATGGTCGTAACAGCCTCGACCGGATATTGCCCCGCAGCCGATTCGGCAGAAAGCATGATCGCATCCGCGCCTTCATAGATCGCGGTCGCGACGTCCGAGACCTCGGCCCGCGTGGGCATGGGGCTTTCAATCATCGACTCCAGCATCTGCGTCGCCACGATTACGGGTTTGGCCGCATTACGCGCCCTGCGCACAAGCCGCTTCTGAATCGGCGGCACATTCTGCACCGGCAGTTCCACGCCCAGATCGCCACGCGCCACCATTATTCCGTCGGACACTGCGAGGATTTCGTCAAAGGCCTTCACAGCCGCAGGTTTCTCGATCTTCGACAAGATCGCGGCGCGCCCTCGCGCCAGTTCCCGCGCCTCTTCAACATCTGAGCCACGCTGCACGAAGGAGAGTGCGAGCCAGTCCACGCCAAGGTCGCAGACGAACTCCAGATCCCTGCGATCCTTGTCGGAGAGCGCTGCCAAGGGCAACACGACGTCCGGGACATTTACACCTTTGCGATCCGAAATCGTGCCGCCCACGGTCACCGTGCAGTCGGCAAAATCCTCTCCGCATTGGTCAACGCGCAAGCGAATCTTGCCATCATTGACCAGTAACTCGGACCCAGGCACCAGCGCGCGGAAGATCTCCGGATGAGGCAGCCCAACGCGCGTGCTGTCTCCCTGACTGCTATCGAGATCCAGCCGAAAGGCCTGCCCCTCTTCCAGATCGACCGCCCCACTGGCAAATTCACCGACTCGGATTTTCGGACCCTGCAAATCCGCAAGGATACATATGGGGCGACCCAGATCAGCCTCGACCTGCCGGATGATCGCATGGCGCGCTGCAATTTCATCATGGCTTCCGTGGCTCATGTTCAGGCGGAACACGTCGGCGCCCGCTTCGAACAGGGCGCGAATCATCTCGTAGCTCGACGATGCCGGGCCAAGGGTAGCAACGATCTTGATCATCCGGTGGCGGCGCAAGGGTGTCATGTCTTGTCCTTTCTGGCAGCGATTGCGCATCGGTCGGTCCGTGCAGGCCCTCCGACACAGGTGCGCATTTGCCTCTGCTGCGAAAACGTTAGCGCAATCGTCTAACAGGTTCGCAATAATGATCAAGACTTGCCGCCGCCTCTCAGGTCGCGCACCGACCTAGCGCAATTCAACCTGCACCCTTGCAGCCAGCCCCTGCCCATCCACGACAGAAAGCGTCACAAATCCCGGACCATCGAGCGCGAGTTGCGCCTCTCGTTCGTGGCTCTGCCGCAAGATCGGCGTACCATTCGCGAACCATGTGAAGGGTGCCTGACCGCGTTCGACCCGCGCCAGAACCTGTCCATCCATTGGGAAAAGCGCAGCCCCGTCGGGTGGAAAGGCAACTTGTGGCGCCTCTGGCTGCGCCGTGCCGCGATGACCGAACTGACGCAGGGGCGCAGGCAGATCGGAATGACTCATGACCAGTGTCGCGGGCGGGGCCGGTGGCAAAGCCACC
>SLJW01000249.1 GCA_007134865.1 Paracoccaceae bacterium
ACATGAAAACGGCGCCCGCAAGGGCGCCGCTTTGCACTACTCTCACAGAACCAGTTCAGCTCTGCATCTTCGCCACTTCGGCGGCGAAATCTTCCTCGGCTTTCTCGATGCCTTCGCCCACGCCCATGCGCACGAAACCCAGCACCTCGACCCCGGCCTCCTTGGCCACATCGGCCACGGTCTTGTCAGGGTCCATGACGAATTTCTGGCCCAGCAGGGTCACTTCCTCGAAGAATTTCTTCATCCGACCTTCGATCATCTTCTCGATCACGGCCTCGGGCTTGCCCGATTCGCGCGCCTGTTCGGTCAAGACGCTCTTCTCGCGCTCGACCAGCGCCGGGTCCAGATCAGCCTCCGAAAGCGATGCCGGATTGGTCGCCGCGATATGCATCGCGATCTGTTTGCCAATGCCGGCATCCGCCCCTTTCAGCGCGACCAGAACACCGATCTTGCCCATGCCCTCGGCAGCGGCGTTGTGGACATAGGCCGCGACCACGTCGCCCTCGATGACAGCCATGCGGCGCAGGGTCATGTTCTCGCCGATCTTGGCGATGGCATCGGTCAGAACGGTCGAGACCGGCTTGCCGCCCAGATCCGCCTCTTTCAGCGCTTCGACATCGTTCACGCCCAGTGCGGCCGTGGTGATCTGTGCCACCATGCCCTGAAACTCGGCGTTCTTGGCCACGAAATCGGTCTCGGAATTGATCTCGACCGCGACACCGCGCCCGCCATCGACCGCGATACCGACAAGCCCCTCAGCGGCCACACGGCCCGATTTCTTGGCGGCCTTGGCCAGACCCTTGGTGCGCAGCCAGTCCTGCGCGGCCTGCATGTCGCCGGCGGTCTCGGTCAGCGCCTTCTTCGCATCCATCATGCCTGCGCCCGTGGTGTCGCGCAGCTCTTTCACCATTGCAGCGGTGATCGCCATCTCTTCATCTCCTGCAAGATTGGGAACAGCAACAGCAGTGGCTGACGCACGCCGCTGTCGCGTTTTCATGTCAGCCGTTCAGGCCTCAGAGGACTCGATGCCCGCGTCAGCGAGGATCTCTTCGACCGGCGCCTCTTCCAGCGCACCGACATCGATGCCCGCCGCACCCATCTGCGCGCTCATGCCGTCCAGCGCTGCACGCGCGGCAAGGTCGCAGTAGAGCGCAATTGCACGGGCCGCGTCATCATTGCCGGGGATGATGTAATCCACACCCTCGGGCGGGCAGTTGGTATCGACCACGGCGACAACCGGGATGCCAAGCTTCTTGGCCTCGAGAATGGCCAGGTCTTCCTTGTTGACGTCGATCACGAAGAGAAGGCTCGGCAGACCGCCCATGTCGCGAATACCGCCAAGCGAGGCCTGCAGCTTGGCCTGCTCGCGCTCCATGCCCAGACGCTCTTTCTTGGTCAGACCCTCGGCGCCGCTCTCAAGCTGCTCGTCGATCGCCTTCAGACGCTGGATCGATTGCGACACGGTCTTCCAGTTGGTCAGCGTGCCACCCAGCCAGCGGTGGTTCATGTAGTATTGTGCCGATTTCTCGGCCGCCTCGGCAATCGCTTTTGACGCTTGCCGCTTGGTGCCGACAAAGAGGATCGAGCCCCCCTTGGCCACAGTCTCGCGGATGACGTTCAGCGCCGCGTCCAGCAGGGGCACGGTCTGTGTCAGGTCGATGATGTGGATGCCGTTGCGCTCGCCATAGATATACGGGCCCATGCGCGGATTCCAGCGCTGGGTCTGGTGACCGAAGTGAACGCCAGCTTCCAGAAGCTGACGCAGCGAAAAATCAGGAAGCGCCATGTCGTTTTCCTTTCCGGTTTGCGCCTGAGCAGAGGATTTGAAGGTCCGCAATCGCGGGGCCTCAACCGGTGGACGTGCAGGGTCTGTCTGTCCTGCAGGCCCGCCTCTGCCTGTGAAGTGCGGCCCCCTTACCCGCATTGCCACCCGGCCGCAAGCCTTGTTTTGAGCACGACCCGCCGCCCGCGCGCGCTTTGAGTGGCGCGCAAGGGCGCGCGGGCGGCGCTCAGACCTCAGGCAGCGCTACACCCAGCCGCGCACCCAACTCTGCCAGAGCCTCCCGCGCTTCACCCCATTCTGCCCCGCGCGCAGCAAAAAGCGTCGCCTGCGAGCGATGCACGGGCGCGTCCCGCAGGATTTTCAGGTGATTGGCCTCCAGCGTCTCGCCGGTCGAGGTGATATCGGCAATCGCCTCGGCGGTCAGGTTCTTGACTGTGCCCTCGGTCGCGCCCTGGCTGTCGACAAGCTGATAATCCGCCACTCCATGCGCGCGCAGATAGTCGCGCAGCAGCCGGTGATATTTGGTCGCGATCCGCAGCCGGAACCCGTGCCGCACCCGAAACGCTGCCGCCACGGCATCGAGATCATCCAGCGTCTCGACATCCACCCAGGCCTTGGGCACGGCCACGATCAGATCAGCATGCCCGAAGCCCATGGGGGCGAGTTCCACCACCTCGCGCGTCCAGTCGGCCAGATGCTCACGCACCAGATCCGAGCCCGTCACGCCCAGATGGATCCGCCCCGCCGCCAGTTCGCGCGGGATCTCCGAGGCCGAGAGCAGCACGAGATCCACCCCCTTAACCCCCTCGACCGCGCCCGCATATTCGCGGCTCGCGCCCGTGCGCCGGAGCGCGACGCCGCGTGCGCCGAACCAGTCGAAGCATTGCTCCATCAGCCGCCCCTTCGAGGGCACTCCGAGTTTCAGGCGCATCCCACAGCCTCCAGCACTTCGGGCCGGATCACGCCGCCCACCGCCGGGATTGCCCGTCCCTGCCCCAGCACGGCGGTCAGCGCATCATAGCGCCCGCCTGTGGCGACGGGTGGCAAGTCTCGGTCTGGCGCGATGAAGCCGAAAACGAAGCCGTCATAATATTCCATGTTGGTGCGCCCGAAACTGGCCTCGAACGGCAATGTCGCCGTCTCGATCCCCGCTGTCTTCAGCGCTTCCAACCGCGCCTCCAACCTGTCGAGCGCCGGGGCGAGGGCGGCCCAACCCTGCGCGCGCAACTCGGCCAGCGCGGCAGGCGCTGGCCCCTTGAGCGTCAGAAGCTGCTCCAGTGCGCGCACCTGTTCTGGCGGGATCGGCGGCGTGTCCGCATCGGCTATCAGTCGCGCCACGCGCTCGGCGATCTCCTCTTCCGAACGCAACCCGATCTGCGGGGCGTCGACAGTCGCGTTTTCGCGCAGCCGTGCGACCAGCGCGGCGCGCGCCTCGGCCAGCGGCCCCTGCCCGCCCATGCGTTCCAGCAGCGCGCGAAAGCGCCGGGGCCGCCAGATATGGCGCATCAGCGCGGATTTCCGCGCAGGGCTCGTATCGAGCCCCGCCACTGCGGCTTTGAGAATCCCGATATCGCCGGTCACAGCCCGCAGGCCCCGCCCTTCGAGCAACCGCGAAAACAACGCGAAGACCTCCGCATCCGCCCGCGCCGGGTCTTCGCGGGCGAAAAGCTCATAGCCCACCTGCAGATATTCCCGCGCCCGCGCGCCCTCCTGCTTGCGGAAGACGAGGCCCGAGTAGCAATAGCGCGCCGGCTCCGCGCCCTCGCGCATGTGCGCCTGCACTACCGG
>SLJW01000241.1 GCA_007134865.1 Paracoccaceae bacterium
CCTTCAAGCCAGTTCCAGCCTGTGGGCAGTGCGCCGATTTCCTCGTCCTTGGCCCATTGCATGCGGTGCAGAAAGGCGCCGCTCTCGCGATTCACGACCTCGGGCGTAAGTTGCTTCGTCGAGGGATGGGCGCAATTCATCAGCATGAAGGACGACCAGTTCTTGCGCGGATAGGCGCTTTGCGGCACGCCGTCCATCTTGGTGGTTTCCTTGGGCTGATAGTCATGCTGCACGCACAGGACCGCATATTTCGGGTCCATATATTGCTGCAACTCGGCGACATCACCGAAGAACAGGAAATCGCAATCCACAAAGATCGCCCAGCCCTCGTAGCCTGCCAGATGCGGGACGAGAAAGCGTGAATAGGTGAACTCGGTCGACGCAAGCGGGTCGATCTCACGGGTATAGAGTCCCTGATCGACCAGCTCCTGCAGCTTGATCGGGATCACTTCGACCGGGATCGTGGCGTGCTTTTCCAGCGACTGCTTCGCGACCTGATAGGCGATATCCTCGCGCGAGTCCCAGCCAATGTAGACACGAAGTTTCTCCATGGAGCTCATCCTTTCCGATGTTGCACTCGGTTCGGGCTTCCTTAGCGCAAATTGGTGCTGAAGGAAATTGACCTCGCGCAAACTGCGCGGTTGCGGGGCAGAATCATTTTCGCCGATCAAGCCGCGCGGTGATGGCGGCAAAGGCATGCTCGAGTGGGGCCATCATGTCGGCTTGAACGCGCTCCGCGCCCGCGACGTAGGGCGCGCGGAAACCCGCGTCCTGCGCCGCGACGACTGCACGGGCGAGGGCTTCGGCATCGGCCACTTCGAGTGCACCGCCTTCGGCCTGAAGCCGGGCATAGGCTTCGCGGAAATTGCCGACATTGGGGCCATGCAGGATCATCACGCCAAGGGCAGCGGCCTCGAACGGGTTTTTGCCGGTCAGGGTCATCCCGTGCACGGGCAGCGAGTTGCCGGTGTAGGCAACCGGCACCATGCGTAACCAGAGGCCCATCTCGCCCAGGGTGTCGGCGATATAAACGCAGGTCTCTGACGTGATCGCGTCTCCGCGCGAGCGGCGGGCAATGCGCGCGCCCCGGAAATGAGCACGGGCAGCGGTTTCGGTTGCGTCTGCCAGCGCGATCTGCCGGGGCGCAATGATAAGCATCAACTCGGGGCACGACTGCATTGCCCGTGCATGGGCTGCGAAGATCTGCGGCTCCTCCACATCTCGAGTTGAGGCCGCGAGCCAGCGTGGCCGCGCGGTGATCTGCGGTGCGAGAGCTTCGCGCAGTTCGGGTCGGTCGGGGGGTGGGCTGGAGGCAGCCTTAAGCAGTCCCGTGACCCGCATCTTCTCGGGCCGCGCACCTAGATCGAGGAAAAGCTCGCGTGAGCGCGCATCCTGCACATGGATTTCGTCGAAAAGGTCCATCAACCAGCCATTTGCACGGGCAAAGCGGCTCCGACGACGGTGGCGTCGCGCGGTGACATGGGCGTTGAGCATCAGCATCGGGATGCCCCGTGCATGGATCTCGGACAGGAGGCGCGGCCAGAGGTCCATTTCCGAGAGCACGAACAGATCAGGCCGCCAATGATCAAGAAAGCGCCGCACCGGGTAGGGGCAATCCATGGGCGCGTAATGGTGCAAGACGCGCGAGGGCAGAGTTCGCTTACCCAGGGCCTCAGCAGATGCGCGGGTGATCGAGGTCAGCAGGAAATGCGTCTGCGGTCGCGCAGCGCTCAGCCGATCTAGCAGAGTAAGCAGGACTGCTGTCTCGCCCACACTGACCCCATGCAGCCAGACGACTTCTCCTACGGGCCGTGGCACAGCAGGATGGCCCCATTTCTCGGCAACGCGCGTGGGATCTTCTTTGCCTTTGCGCGCGCGCAGATGTAGCGCCAGCGCCCAGACAGGGGGCAGGAGCACCGAGAGCGCCAGATAGAGACGGATCAGGAGCGGTCTAGCGGACATTGTTTCGGGCCATCGGTGCGGTGCGGATGGTCGGGGCTATATCACGCCGAGCGTCAGGGGCAATCAGTGCGCCGGCTCAGGCCCTCCGCCGCAACCGCGCACGATAGTCATGCACGGCCCAGTTCGCGCGGGCCAGCCACTGTGCCTCGGGTTGGCGGGCGGCCAGTGCGTCGGAAATCTCGACCTCGTCAAAGCCGGCGCGCCGCGCCATGGCGTATTGATCTGCCAGCACATACCCTGCCGCCCGCAGCCGCCCCGTGAACCCCGCGCGCCGCAGGCTCGCCGCGAGCGTGAAACCGCGTCCATCTGCAAAGTTCGGGAATGTGATGCGGATCGCGCCAGCCTCCTGCACGATCCGGGCCATTTCCTTGGGCGGTGTATCGGGGGCGAGGTCGTGCCAGTCCGCTGCCTTGTCCGGGCCGAAGCCCGCATCCGTGACGATCACGCTCATGATGCCCTCTGCATTGTCTGCCGCTTGGCGATATGGATGCCGCATTCGGTCTTTGCCTGCCCGCGCCAGCGCCCGGCGCGGGCATCTTCGCCCGGCTTTACCGCGCTGGTGCAGGGTGTGCAGCCGATGGACGGATAACCTCGCGCCACCAGCGGGTGGCGTGGCAGGTCGTGGCGGTCCATATAGACGCGCAGATCCTCAGCGCTGCTGCCCGCGAGCGGGTTGATCTTGACCCTGCCGGTCAGCGGCTCGGGCTCGAAGACCTTGAGACGCGCGCGCACTCCGCTCTGGAAACGCTTGCGCCCGCTGATCCAGCTTTCAAACGGCGCCAGCGCGCGCTCCAGCGGGCGCGCCTTGCGCAACTCGCAGCAGGTATCCGGGTCCGAGACGTTCAGCGCGACTTCGGAGTCCTGCAGAAACAGCTCCACCCGGTCAGGCTCGGTCCGGCGCACATCACTCAGGCCGAAATGCGCGATCAGGTCTTCGTGATAGGCGATGGTCTCGGGGAAGAGGAGCAGCGTGTCGATGAAAATGACCGGCAGACTGCGGTCGATCTGCGCGACCATGTGCAACAGCACCGCCGATTCCGCCCCAAAGCTAGAGACCAGCGCGACCGGCCCCAGCGGCCCATTTGCCGCGTAGAGAATCGCGCCCGCCGGGTCATTCTCGAACCGGGCATTGAGCCGGTCGAGGTCGTATAGCTGGTTCAGGTCACGCGGCATCCTGTGCCTCCGTCTCGTAAAGTGCGGTCTTGAAAGGGGCCAGGCCCAACCGCTGGACGGCCTGCGCGAAAGTTTCAGCAGGCTCCAGCCGCAGGTCGAGATAGGCAGAGAGCAGCCGCTCGATGGCCGGAACGATCTGGTCATATGCAAAGCCCGGTCCCATGCGCGCGCCGATGCGCGCATCTTCCGAGGCATTGCCGCCGAGCGTGATCTGGTAATTTTCCACCCCCGCCCGATCGAGGCCCAGAATGCCGATATCGCCGACATGGTGGTGCCCGCAGGCATTGATGCAGCCCGAGATCTTGATTTGCACCGGGCCAAGCTCCTGCTCGATATCGAGCGCGCCCACCAGCCCCGCGATTTGCTGCGCGACCGGGATCGAGCGCGCGGTGGCCAGCGCGCAGTAATCCATGCCGGGGCACGCGATGA
>SLJW01000087.1 GCA_007134865.1 Paracoccaceae bacterium
CAATGAGTGATGCCAGTGATATCTTGCGCCGGATCGATGGCGCTGTCTGCCTGAACCCAGTTACAAACCGTATCGGGAGACAGGAATATCGTCGAATTCGGAGATCAGAACCGTTTACCCCCCGTTTGCCAGTCAGACACTGAATGCGCGGTTCGCGCATTCCATGTCACGCCGCGTTGCGCGCTACAGGCTGAGTCGATCAGGCTGACAAAGAATAGCGGCATGACGCTTGATGTGCAGCACCTGTATCGAAGCTATGCTCAGTATGCCGTGATCCGATCAACTGAGCCTATCCCAGTGATACGCCCCAAGTCGGGGTTGCGACTGCGGGTTACAACCAAGAGCCAGTTACCGACTTGGTTGGCTTGGCGAGTGTGATGCAAGCCGGTACCGGCAGGCCAGATCGGGCACCACGCGCTGCATGGGCAATCCCGTGAACAATCGGACCACCCATACAATATCCGCTGACATCTGCTCAATTTTTCCATGGAAAGGGACGACAGACTCGACGTGGCCGCCGCATAGCGGCGGGTTGCCGTCATCCGCTGCCAAAGGCACTGATCTTGCGCTGTGTCGAGTCCCTCGCGCGGGGTTGCTTAAACGTTATAGACACCATCGCCGATCACCGACTTTCGCGCGCGGTTGAACCCGTGTCCTTGCTGGTCAAGCAAGTCTCCGCCCGTGGCGCGTTCAAACCAAGCCGCGCACGCTTTCTGAAAGCCTCTGTCTGATCAAAAGCGTGAAAAATCAGGGCTTTTGCTATTAGCTCACGCGCGCACCCTTTACCCAGACCTGACGGATCATGGGCACCGCATTTGGCAAGGCGACACGGATCATGTCCGCACGAAGGCCAATCCTGAGCGCGCCCCTGTCCGACAGGCCAACCGCTTGCGCAGGCGCAGATGTGACCGCCCGGAATCCCGCTGCAAGGTTGCCGCTGAACAAGCCGAGGCGCACCGCGCCCAGCAGCAAGGCCGCGGGAACATAGTCGGATGACATGATGTCAAGCCGCCCCGCCGCCGCAAGCTCGGACGCGGCCACATTGCCGGAATGCGACCCGCCGCGGATCAGGTTCGGCGCCCCCATCATCACGGCGATCCCTTCGTCATGGCAGGCATGTGCCGCTTCCAGACTGGTCGGAAATTCCGCCAACCGCACCCCATGTCGCGCCGAGGCCGTGACCTGTGCGCGCGTGGTATCATCATGGCTGGCCAAGGTTGCCCCAAAGCTGCGCGCGGCCGCAACAACTGCGGCCTCGTGTGGCGCCCGCACCCGTTCACCGAGTTCCTGCTGGCGGGCAACATGGGCCTCGAACTCTGCTTCTGACATGCCATATTTGCCACGCATGTATCTGCGTAATTGTTCTAGGTCGGAAAACTGGCGTTGGCCGGGCGTGTGGTCCATAAGGCTGACAATGCCGATGCGGTCATCAGGGCCGAACTCGTCCAATTCGTCAATCAGGGTTTCAGAACAGATTTCGGCGCGCAGATGCAGAAAGTGGCTGATCGTCAAAGACCCGATTTCGCGCATTTCCAGTATCTCGCTGGCCAATGCGCGCGCATAGCGGCCGCGGCCCCGCGCATCGTCTCGTAAGAGTGACCCAACGCGCAACGCGTCGAACACCGTAGTAATCCCGGTCCCGGCCAATTCGCGGTCATGCGCAATCACGGCGCTCGCATGGGGCCAGTCCACTCCCGGGCGTGGGGCGAGGTGGCGTTCCAGATTGTCTGTGTGCAATTCGATCAGGCCGGGCGCCAGCAAGTCACCCTCGCAATCGATAGCGCCTTTGGGCAGATAGCGGCTGTCATCCAGTTCTGCGATCACTCCGTCACGAAGGACGACAGCACCGTGGCGCACTTCATTTTCCAACACAAGCCGCGCATTTCCCAGAATTTCTTCGCTCATTTCGGTGTCTTCCTTGTTTTTGGCGTCACGCTGCTGTCACAGTGCTATGGCACGCAGCTGCATCAGCTTGCGGGGGAAACATGCTTGAAAGATTTCAGCGCTTTGCCGTCTATTATGCGCCACATGCTGGCAGCGAATTCTGGCAAGCTGGAACAAGCTGGCTGGGATGGAATCCTGAAACTGGACAAAACGTGGCGCATCCTGATCTTGGTATCGATCTTGCGCGCCTGACACAGACCCCAAGGAAATACGGTCTCCACGGGACGTTGACGCCGCCCATGCGCCTGTCCTGCGATCCGGCGACATTCGTGGATGGGCTGGAAGTATTGGCTCAAAGTCTCGTCCCTGTAGATCTGGGTGATCTTCAGTTGACTGCAATCGATGGGTTTCTGGCCGTTGTCCCGCGTGTTCAGCCCCTGCCGCTGACGGATACTGCCGCCCAGATCGTGCGCGCACTTGACCCTTTTCGCGCGCCCCTGTCCGAGCATGACCTTGCGCGCCGCCGCGCGAATGAACTGACTGCGCAGCAGGATGCGTTGCTGCAGCTCTGGGGATATCCTTATGTCATGGAAGAGTTTCGTTTCCATGTCACGCTGACAGGACGGCTTGACACCACAGCGATGCAGCAGGCGCTTAGGGCCGCGATCGCGTGGTTCGGACCTGCGCTGGAAGAGCGCCATCACCTGGATGCGCTGTGTCTGTTTGGCGAGGCAGAGGACGGGCGGTTTCATCTGATCAGGCGTTTTGCATTGCGCGGGTAATCGCGGCTTCGATCTGCGCCAGCGCTGCTTCGGGGGTGCTGTTATTGACAATCACCTGCGCGCCTTCGGGCGGGGCCAACTCGGCCCGGTTCAGCCTTGCGGCGATGGCGCGCGCGGTTTCGCGCCCCCTTGCGCGCAGCCTTGCGGCCAGAATCTCGACAGGGGCCGTGACCATCAGCACCAGAAGCTGCGGATAGGCGCGCGCAATCTCTGGCAAGGCTTTGCGCGAGCCGTTGAAAACGACCACCCCGCCCTGCGCCAGATGCTCGTCAATGCTGGCCGGGATCGCATAGCGCAAGCCATGTGCGTTCCAGTGAAAGGTGTATCGCCCCATTGCAAGCTGCGCGTCAAACAACGCATCCGACACTGCAATATGTGCTTCACCACCAGCATCGGCAGGGCGCGTGATGATGCGCTGCGCTATCATGATATCCGGGCGCTTCAGCGCCAGCGCGTCCAGCAGCGTATCCTTGCCCGCACCCGACGGGCCTACAATCGCCACCAGCAATCCGCGTCCGCGATGCGCGCTCATGCCGCACTCCGAGCAGGTGTAAAGCCGGTGACATCCACCTCGCGGTCGCAGACAGTGCCTCGGGCCTCAGCGTCGTGGAAAATGCCAAGTATTGCAGCGCCGCGCACTTTGGCCTCAGTGATCAGGTCGAGGACTACACCGCGGTTGCCCGCATCCAGGCTGGCTGTCGGTTCGTCCAGCAACATGACGGGCCAATCCTGAATGAAGCCGCGCGCGATGTTGACGCGCTGTTGTTCGCCGCCTGAAAATGTCGTGGGCGACAGCGACCAGAGCCGCTCTGGAATGTTTAGCCGCGTCAGCATCATGCGCGCGCGTACCTGGGCCTGTGATTCATCCATGCCCTGGGCCAGCAATGGCTCGGCCACGACATCGAGCGTGGGCACGCGCGGGATGACGCGCAGAAACTGGCTGACATAGCCCAGTTTTGTGCGGCGCAAGGCGATCACGTCGCGCGGCTCGGCGCTGCACAACTCTAGTCCTGCAACCTGAATAGACCCGTCATCGCAGCGGTAATTCCCCCAGATCATGCGCATCAGCGTGGATTTCCCGGCCCCCGAGGCCCCGACCAGCGCGACACATTCCCCGCAATGCACCGAGAGTGCCGCGCCTTCCATGACCGGCAGGACGACCCCGCCCTGATTGTGCAGCACAAAGCGCTTGGCCACACCTGAAATCTCGATCATCGCTTCGCTCATTTTCTTGCTCCAAATACTCAAGCCCGGCAGGCCAAACTTTGTCACCTCAGACCTGAAGCACTGAACTGACCAAGAGCTGCGTGTAGGCATGTTGCGGGTCATCGAGCACCTGATCGGTCAGCCCCTGTTCGACCACACGCCCGTCCTTCATCACCATCACGCGATCCGCGAGCAGTCGCACGACCGCCAGATCGTGCGTCACGACGACTGCCGACAGCCCCAGACGCCGCACCAGCCCGCGCAGCAGATCGAGCAAACGCGCTTGCACGCTGACATCCAGCCCGCCGGTCGGTTCGTCCATGAAGACAAGCCGCGGCCCTGTGACCAGATTGCGTGCGATCTGCAAGCGTTGCTGCATTCCGCCTGAAAAAGCACGCGGGCGGTCATCAATGCGGGCCTGATCAATCTCCACACGCCCCAACCAGTCCTGGGCCTGACGGCGGATATCGCCATAATGACGCGCGCCCACGGCCATCAGCCGGTCGCCCACATTACCGCCCGCACTGACATTCATCCGCAAGCCGTCGCGCGGGTTCTGATGCACAAAGGCCCAATCTGTGCGCGCCAGCCAACGCCGCTCGGACTCTGTCATGGTCACAGTGTCACGCGGACCATTTGTGCGGGTGTCAAAGATCACGCGGCCCGTATCAGGGGCCATGTGACCGGCAAGGCAGTTCAGCAGGGTGGATTTGCCTGACCCGCTCTCGCCGACAATCCCCATCACCTCACCTGGCCAGAGGGTGAAATTCACCTCCCCGCAGCCCAGATGGTTGCCATAGAACTTGCTCAAGCTCTCTACCTGCAAAAGCGGTGTCATGCTGCATCCTCCGCCTGTGCGGCCACGCGGGTGGCGCAATAATCCGTGTCCGAGCAGACAAACATGCGCCCCCCCGCATCATCGGTGATGACCTCATCCAGATAGCTGTCCTCGGCACCGCAAATCGCGCAAACCTGTCCTGCGGCCTTGCTGGCGGTGAAAGGGTAATCCTCGAAATCGAGGCTCTCGACGCGCGTATAGGGCGGCAGGGCGTAGATGCGACATTCGCGCCCGGCCCCGAAAAGTTGAAGCGCGGGGGAATTGTCCAGTTTCGGGTTGTCGAATTTCGGGATCGGCGACGGGTCCATGATGTAGCGCCCTTCAACTCGCACCGGATAGGCGTAGGCGCGCGCGATCTCGCCATGTTTGGCGATGTCCTCGTAGAGCCGCACATGCATCAGGCCGTAATCTTCCAGCGCATGCATGGTCCGGGTTTCGGTCTCGCGCGGCTCCAGAAAGCGCAGCGGTTCCGGGATCGGCACCTGAAACACCAGGATCTGACCCTCGGTCAGCGGGGTTTCGGGGATACGATGGCGCGTCTGGATCACGCTGGCCCGTGCTGTGGCCTCGGTCGTTTCCACCCCAGCAACGCGGGCGAAGAACTTGCGGATGGAGACGGCATTGGTCGTGTCATCCGCGCCCTGATCGATGACCTTCAACGTATCTTCGGGCACCAGACAGGCCGCGGTGACCTGCACGCCGCCTGTGCCCCAACCATAGGGCATGGGCATTTCGCGGCTGGAAAACGGCACCTGATAGCCGGGAATAGCCACCGCCTTGAGGATCGCGCGACGCAACATGCGCTTCGTGGCCTCGTCCAGATAGGCGAAATTGTAATCGGTCATGGCATCCTCTTGCGCGCCCTTGCGGCGCGGGTGGGTCGGTGGGCGACGCAGGGGCGCGCCCGTGCGGCGTGAACACTCATTCCGCCGCCTGACTTGTCGCTGCCTGTCTGGCCGCAGCATCGCGCCGCAGCTTACGGATCAGTTCCAGTTCGGCCTGAAAATCCACGTAATGGGGTAGTTTGATATGCTCCAGAAAGCCACTGGACTGGATATTATCGCAATGCGAGAGCACGAACTCCTCGTCCTGTGCAGGCGCGCCGTCCAGATCTTCGCCCAGTTCGCGCGCCCGGAGCGCGCGATCCACAAGCGCCATGGAAATCGCCTTGCGTTCGGATTGCCCGAAGACCAGCCCATACCCGCGTGTGAATTGCGCAAGCTCAGTTTTCGAGCCCTGAAACTGGTTCACGCTTTCGCATTCGGTGATCATGATTTCGGCAAATTCGATCTCGAAACCCAATTCGGGTAGAAAAGCCGACACCCGCACATGCCCTATCCGCAATTCGCCGACAAAAGCATGGTTGCGCCCGTAGCCGCGCTGGGTCGAATAGGCCAGCGACAGAAGGAAACCTTCATCCCCGCGCGTGAGTGCCTGCAACCGCAAGGGGCGTTCAGCGGGAAATTCCAGCGGCGCGCGCGTCAGGTCGGGCACATCAGGCCCGCCCGCGTCTTCGCGCTGCATCAGCCCCTCTGCGTTGAGATGCGACAGGATATGGGGGACAGAGGCTGTGCTGATCTCTGCTTCGGGGGCGGCTGCAATATCTGGTGTCTGCGCCAGACCGAAATCCAGCAGACGGTGGGTATAGTCGAAGGTCGGCCCCAGAACCTGCCCACCGGGCGCGTCCTTATAGGTGGCCGAGATGCGACGGATGATCTGCATCGCGCCCGTATCAACGGGCTGGCTTGTGCCGAAACGCGGCAAGGTCGTACGAAAGGCACGGATCAGGAACACGGCTTCAATCACATCGCCGCGCGCCTGTTTCAACGCCAGTGCGGCAAGGTCAGGGTCATAAAGCGCCCCCTCTGCCATCACGCGATCCACGGCCAAGGCAAGTTGCTCGCGGATCTGATCCAGCACCAAATCAGGCACATCCCGATCCCCGCGCCGCGCATCATCCAGCCATGCATGTGCATTCTCGATAGCGCGCTCGCCCCCTTTGACGGCCACATACATCACGCACCCCCGATCCGTGTCGAACGCGGTAACGCGGCAAGCTGCACATTGCTTGTGAACAGGAAATCCAATCCGCGCGGAAACTGCGCCGCATTGGCTTGCAACGCAGCAGTATCGGGCAGGGCCAGATAGGCTTCCGCCTCTATGCCCGGACCTGTCAGGCGCGCACCGTCATTGCGCAACTCGGCTGCTTCCACGATCAGGGTTGCAGAGCGGTCGGGATAATCTGCGCTGCCTTGCGGAAAGCGACCCAACGGGCAAAGCGCGTCCCATGCGCCCAAGGCGAAAGCGGCATCCTGCGGGCCGACCAGTGGCGCACCCAGATGAAAGCGCACCCAGTCGCGGACGGATTCGCTGTCATGCGCGCCTGCCAGATGCAGCGGGGTCGTGGCATCGACAAGTGTCAGCAAAACGATTGCTGCCGCAGGCGAACAGGGCGCAGGGGCCTCAATCTCTGGCAAATCGACAATCCGCGCAGGATGGGCCATCGCGTCAAGCACAAGACGAAAGGCGCGTGCAGCATCAATGGGTGGGCTGGCAAAGCCGGTGGTCAGTTGCATGTTCATCCCTCGCCCCGAACCATTGTGAAGAAATCGACCTTGGTGGCGGCAGCGCGGCGCGCGCGCCTCTCGGCCTCGGCGGCTTCGGCCGCCTGAAGCGGGGCCAGAACGTCCTGTTGCAGCCTGTCGCCACTGGACGTCTGCAGCAGGGCATCCAGAAGGGCCGCGCGCTCGGCCTTATGCAGGTCGCGACCTTGCACCATGGCATGGCCGATCGTGCCACAATCAAGCCGGACAGAGGCGCGCGTGACCGTGACCTCACCCAGATTGAATGCGGCGCCGGTGGCGCCTGCGCGACCCTGGACCATCATTGCGCCCGCCTCTGGCCTGCGCAACCACGCAAAGCTTGGGGCATCTTCCGGCCAAAGGGCGTTCAGCCGGGTAATCGGTGCGCGCGCGATCAGGCCCAACCAATCGCGGCGGGACAGGGATGAGTCAGGCATTTTCCGGGGTCACATCTTGTTATAGACAACTAGACAAATATGCGCTCTATTCATTGTAGTCAAAAGGATTTTTGTGAAAGTTTCACGACATGAACCAGACTGTTCCGCTCTGGACGAGCATTGCAGCCACATTGCGCCGTGAAATCGCGCAAGGCCTATGGCGTGCCGGCGCACGCCTGCCCAGCGAAGCGCAGCTTGCCACGCGCTTCGACGTGAACCGCCACACAGTCCGCCGCGCGTTACAGGTGCTCGCAGAGGAAGGGCTGGTGCAATCGCGCCAGGGGGCGGGGGTCTTCGTCCGCGCCAATCCTGTGCGTTACCCTATCGGGCGACGCACGCGGTTTCGGCAAAACCTGCTCTCAGCCGGGCGCACCCCCTCGCGCAAGCTGCTCGGCGTCAGCGTGCAGGCTGCATCGCCCTCAGAGGCCCGCGCATTGGGGTTGGATGTTGGCGCGCCTCTGCATGTGATGGAGTCGATCAGTTTTGCCGATGCTCTGCCGATCTCTCTCGCCCGCTCGGCCTTTTGTGCCAGCCGCTTTCCGGACCTTGACGAGGGGCTGCGCCGGCTGGTCTCTGTGACCGAAGCCTTGTCGCAAGCGGGCGTGAATGATTATCTGCGCGCCTCGACCCGCCTGACGGGCCACAATGCCGATCCCCTGCAAGCCCGCCATCTCGAGATCGCAGCAGGCGACGCCCTGATCCGGTCCGAAGCGGTCAATATCGACGCCACGGGCCAGCCGGTCGAGTTCGGCCAGACTCATTTTGTAGGTGCGCGTGTGGAATTGGTGCTGGAAGATACAGATCAGAAAGCAAACGTCATATGATTGCAATATTGTGCGCCTAATGCGGGCGCAAATGTTGAGGAAGCCGTTATGACCAGCCCGACCCTGCGCTTGACTGGCGCACTTTGCCTATTTCAAAGCGCGCTCGAAGACTTTGACATCGCAATCTGTGATGGCCACATCATCCAAGCGGCCCCTCATGGGCAAGAGATCGACCTGTCCGGCTATTGGGTCTTGCCGGGCATCATCGACCTCCATGGCGACGGGTTTGAACGCCATATTCGGCCGCGGCCAAGTGCACCTTTCGACAAACATGCCGCGCTGCAAGCGGCAGATGTCGAACTGGCCAGCCAAGGGGTGTGCACAGCTTGGTTCGCGCAGAGCTGGTCATGGGAGGGCGGATCGCGCGCCCCAGACGAAGCCATCGCCCTGCTTGCGGCGCGGCGTCAGGTAGCGCATCGTCTGATGACGGATATTCGCATCCAGTTGCGGTTTGAAACCCACATGCCCAACGACCACGCGGCCCTGATGGGTGCCGTGCGCGACTATCATCTGGATTACATCGTGTTCAACAATCACTTGCCCGAGGCCATTGAGCTTGCAGAGCAAAAGCCAGAGCGGTTTGCCGCCTGGGCATCGCAGAACGGCCACCTGCCAGCAGATCTACTGGCGATTGTTCATGCCGCCAAGCAGGCCGATCCAGAAATTCCGGCGTTTTTGCGGAGTTTGGCCGGTGACCTGCGCGCGGCAGGTGTCATGCTTGGGTCGCATGATGACCCCGACGCACAGACACGCGCGTTTTATCGCGGGCTTGGGGCGACTGTGTGTGAGTTTCCTACATCCGTGGAAGCTGCGCTTGCCGCGCGTGATGCGGGCGAGCCCGTGCTGATGGGCGCGCCCAATGTCGTGCGCGGCGGGTCGCAATCGGGCAATATCGCCGCGATGGAGCTGGTCGAAGAAGGGCTGTGCGACGCATTGATTTCGGACTACTACATCCCGGCACTCGCGCAGGCGGCTTGGGCAATTGCTGATGCGCGCGCCCTGTCATTCGCGCATGCTTGGGAGATGATCTCGACCCGTCCAGCGCAGATCATGAACCTTGCCGATCGCGGTTGCCTGGACGAAGGACAACGCGCCGATCTGGTGATCATGAACCCAAACACGCGCCGAATCGAGGCGACAATCGTGCGCGGTCGGATCGCTTTTGCCCGCGGGCAAGCCGCCGAGCGGCTGTTGCGGACGGATCGCCCCTTTGCTCTTGCCGCACAGTGAGCAAATAATGTCCTATGCGGATCTGATCGAGGCCGAGTTGCGCCTTATTGCGCCTGGCGATCTGCTGGAGCTTGATCATCAGACACGCGCGCGCGATTGGGTTCGGTCCGGCGCGCCGCTTTGCCGCATCGCGTCACCCGCGACCCCGCCCATGCATCTGGTCAGCTATTTCCCTGTGATTGATGCGCGGCATGTCCTTTTGGGCAATCACATCAGTTCCGGCTTGTGGCTGCCGCCTGGTGGGCATGTCGAACGGAGCGAGCACCCACGCGACGCTGTCTTGCGCGAATGTCTGGAAGAATTGCGGATGCCGGCGCGGTTTCTGACCAATGGACCCGCATTTCTGACCATCGCCGAGACCATCGGTGCCAACCCGCATGAGGATGTGTCGCTCTGGTATCCGGTGCAGGGACAGGCGGGGCATGTCCCGGACTACGACGGTCGCGAATATCGCAATATGCGCTGGTTTCGTTTCGAAGATGCGCCATTTGATGACACGGATCCGAACCTGGAGCGGTTCCTGGGCAAACTGCATGAACGCCGGATCGTCGCATGATATGAAGCGCTAATGCAGCGTCACATCTTCGTATTTTTCCAGAAATGTCTCAATCTCAAGATTGCGGAAATCACTCAACGCCATGTGCAACCGGTCATGATCCCAATCCCACCACGCCAGTTCGATCAAGCGTCGCGCTATCTGCTTCGGGAAACGCCTGCGCAATTTCTCTGCCGGAACCCCCACGACAATCGTGTAAGGGGCCACATCGCGCGTGACCACGGCACCTGCGCCGATAACCGCGCCATGGCCGATGCTGATCTCCGGGCGGATGATCGCACCATGGCCGATCCAGACATCATGGCCAATGCGCACCTTGCGCGCCGCGCGCTGCTCAAAGAATGCCTCATCCGCGCTCTCCTCCGGCCAGTACAGCTCGGACCGATAGAGGAAATGATGCAGGCTGGCGCGGTCCATCGGGTGATCGGTCGGGCCGATGCGAACATTCGCGGCGATATTGACGAATTTGCCAATCGTCGCATTGGCGATATCGCACCCGCGCGAACAATAGCTGTAATCGCCCATCGTGGTGTTCAAGAGCACAGAGCCTGCACCGATTTCCGTATAGGCCCCGAAGTCGCAGTTCGTGATACTGCAATCCGGGTGGATCAACGCCCCCTCTGGCGAAAGCTGCCGTGTCATCAGAAATCCCTCTTCTCACCGGTCCAGCGCAGGAACTGTCCGGTCTGTGTCATGTCCAGCCTTGTCGCAATGTCCAGAATACCCCCTGCCACGCGCTTGGGGTCTTCTTCGGCCTCTGGCCCGCCCATATCGGTGCGCACCCAGCCCGGATCGATCAGGGCGACCGCAATGCCGCGATCCTGCAGGTCAGTCGCCAGCCCCTGCATCACCTTGTTCACCGCTGCTTTCGATGCGCGGTAAGCGATGCGGTCCGATTTCGCATAGCCCATCCAGGCCATCTGGCTGGAAATCGTAAGGATGCGTCCCCCTGCCCGCATATGGGGCAGCATGGCTTGCGCCATGGCCAGCGGCGCGATGGTATTGATCGCAAGTGTTTCGGCAAAACCCGCGAAATCCATGTCCAGCGTGGCGCTGCGTTCCGGCCCGATCACGCCTGCATTGTTGATCAGCACATCGACAGGGGCAAGCTGCGTGGTGCGTGTGGCGAAGCTCTCAAGATCGCGCATGTCGACCAACAATTCTGCAACCCCGTCGGGGGCATTGCCCGCCTGACGTACAGTGCCCGTGACCTGCCAGCCGCGTGCCCGCGCGTCCAACGCCATCTCACGCCCTATTCCGCGCCCGACACCTGTGATGAAAATATGCATTGTCTTTCCTGTTCATACTGCGCCTGCCAGAAGCACCGGCAGGCGCGGTCAGATGTAGCAGCAACTCAGTGCCCGCGCTCGCCAATAAAGCGTTTGCGGATCAGGCCAGACCCCCAGTCGATGATCGCAATCACCACCAGCACATTCAGCACGACAAACGCGACCTGATCGAAAAGCCCCGCACGGAAGCGCTCGATGATGATCATCCCGATCCCTCCCGCGCCCACCAGCCCCAGAATGGTCGCCGAACGGGTCGAGGATTCGAACGAGTAGAGCGACAGCGAGATGAACACTGGCAGGATCTGCGGCAGATAGCCGTAGCGGATGATCCGGCCCGTATCTGCGCCTGTCGCGCGCACGCCTTCGACCTGTTTGCGGTCGATATTCTCGATGGCCTCGGAATAAAGCTTGGCAAGGTTGCCCATGTCGGAAATCCAGATCGCCAGCACGCCCGCAAGCGGCCCCAGCCCCACAGCACGCACAAAAACCAGACCCCAGACCACAGCGTCAATGCCCCGGAAGATATCGAGCAGACGGCGGACTGCATGGCGAATGACGCCCACGGGCATCGTGTTGCGCGCCGCGAAGAAGGCCCACATCAGCGCGAAGATCGTGCCCAGAAGAGTGCCAAGGAAGGCCATGGCGATGGTCTGGGCAATACCGCGATAGATATTGGCATATTGCCAATCCGCCATATCCCGCCAGACCACCATACGGGTCAGCAGTTGCCATGCCCGATCCGAAGCATTGAACAATTTGCCGATCTCGAACAGATGCAACGACCACGCCAGATAGACCGCGATGAAGACCCAGCTTCCCACCTTCAGCGCTGTGACCAGCGGGTTGCTGAACGCTTTCGGGTGGCGCTTTTGTGCCGCGCGCACATCAGTGTCGGTGATGGCCGCAAAAGTCAGACTGCTCATTTCAGGGCCTCCTTGCCGATCAGCGCGTGACGCAGACGCTCCGACAGAAGATCAATCGCGGTGACTGTCAGCACGATCAGGATCAGCACCGCTGTCACACGGTCATCCGAGAAGAAGCTGATCACATGGCTGAGTTCCGCACCGATGCCGCCCGCGCCGACGAAGCCCACGACTGCCGATGCGCGCACATTGATCTCGAACCGCCAGAGTGCGTAAGAGGTGTAATTCGGCATGACTTGCGGCAGGATGCCATAGCGCATCTGCTCGGACCAGGTGCCGCCCACGGCCTTGATCCCGTCCACAGGGCGCATCGAGGCATTTTCCACCACTTCGGAGAAGAGCTTGCCCAAAGCGCCAGTGGCGTGAATGATAATCGCAATGACCCCTGCCAAGGGGCCGATACCCACAGCAAAAACCAGCACCAACGCAAACAGGATTTCCGGCACACCGCGACAGAATTCCAGAAAGCGCCGCGCCGCGACACCGACCCAATGCGCAGGTGTCGTGTTGCGCGCCGCCAGAAAGGACAGGATCACAGCCAGCCCTGTCCCAATCAATGTAGCTGTCAGCGCCATCAGGATGGTTTCCCAGATCAGCCCGATATATTTCCAGAAATCGTTATACCAGAAACCCAGCGAACCCGGCGGGAAGCGTCCGGCCTCGTTGCGGGTCTCGAACATCACATCCCATTGCAGGGATGGCATGACCGCGCCGAAATATTCGAAAATGCGTGGAAGCCCTGCGGCGAGGCGGTCCGGCG
>SLJW01000096.1 GCA_007134865.1 Paracoccaceae bacterium
GATCGGACCGCATTGATGAACCGCATCCGCGAGCTTGCCCGCCGCGAGGCCCAGACATTGGGTATTGAGGTGATCGATGTGCGGCTGACCCGTACTGACCTGCCGCGCGAGAACCTCGAGGCAACCTTCGCCCGGATGCGCGCCGAACGTGAACGCGAGGCCGCGGACGAGCGTGCCCGTGGTAACGAGGCCGCGCAGCGCGTGCGTGCACTGGCGGATCGCACGGTGATCGAGCTGGTCTCGGCCGCTCGTCGCGAGGGCGAGATTATCCGCGGTGAGGCCGATGCCGAGCGGAACCGCGTCTATGCTGACGCCTTCAACCTCGACCCCGAGTTCTTCGCATTCACCCGGTCCATGCAGAGCTACGAACGCGCGCTGCGCGGGGACAACGCCTCGATGGTATTGCGCCCGGACAGCGAATTCTTCGCCTTCCTACGCTCTGACGGGATCGGGGAAGAAGCGCTGCAGGCCGTGCGTGAGGCGGCTGAAGAACTGGCGCGCGACCCCGATGCGTTGCAACAGCGTATGCCCGAGGCCGAGGAGGATGAACCCGACGCCGTGCGCGAGCTGGAGGCGATTATCGGTAACTGAGGCAACCCGTCGTGACCATATCGACACTTGTACTGGCGCTTGGGCTGGTACTGATCTTCGAGGGGCTGGTCTTTGCACTGGCCCCTCATCGCATTGAGGAAATCCTGCGCCTGCTGACCGGCCTGCCGGTCGAGACGCGGCGTATGATCGGCGCTCTGGCCCTTGTGACCGGAGCCGGGCTGATCACATTGGCGCAACTGCTCTAGGCGCGCGGCTCTCCCGCACATGACGGGCTTTCACGTCTGGTTGACTCGCGACATCGCGCTTTGCGTTTGCGCAACAGGCGCCTAGATTGTGCAGTGGTAAGAAGCAGGAACGCACTCGGTCGCGTTCGCTTTCAAGACAGGAGACATTCATGACGATACGAGCGATGGAGGTCACGCGCGCTCTTCCGCACCCTGTGCAGGTGATGTGGATCATCGCCCTCGCGCTGGTTCTTTCGTTGACACAGGTCAGCCTGGCGTCAGCACAGGTCAACCGCCCCGAAAGCTTCGCAGACCTTGCCGAACGGGTCAGCCCTGCCGTGGTGAATATCACCACCACGACAACAGTCGCAGCGCGGCTGGAAGGGGGTCCGCGCGTGCCCGAGGGGTCGCCTTTCGAGGATTTCTTCCGCGATTTCTTTGATGGGCCAGAGGACCGTCCACAACGCCCACGCCAGAATCAGGCACTGGGCTCGGGCTTCGTGATTTCGGAAGACGGGTTCATCGTGACGAATAACCACGTGATCGAGCGCGCCGATGAAATTCGGGTCGAGTTCTATTCCGGTCTGGAGTTACCCGCCGAACTCGTGGGCACCGACCCGGCCACCGACATCGCCCTGTTGCGTGTGGACCATGATGAACCCCTGCCCCACGTGCCCTGGGCCGACAGCGAAGAAGCGCGCGTTGGCGATTGGGTCATCGCTGTTGGTAACCCGCTGGGTCAGGGTTTCTCGGTCAGTGCCGGGATCATCTCGGCGCGCGGTCGTGCGCTGCGCGGCAATTTCGATGATTACATCCAGACCGATGCGGCGATCAACCGCGGCAATTCAGGTGGTCCGCTCTTCAACATGGATGGTGAAGTCATCGGTGTGAATACCGCGATCCTGTCGCCCACCGGGGGTTCCATCGGTATCGGGTTTGCAATGTCCTCGAATGTCGCGACGAATGTCGTCGAGCAATTGCGCGACTTTGGCTCTACCCGGCGCGGCTGGCTGGGCGTGCGCATCCAGGACATGACCGAAGACATGGCCGAAGCCATCGGTCTGGAAGAGGTGCAGGGCGCCATGGTGACCGATGTCATGGAAGGTCCGTCGCGCGATGCCGGCATGCTGGCGGGCGATGTGATCATCCGCTTTGATGGCCAGTCGGTGAGCGATACGCGTCAGCTTGTGCGCCGCGTGGCGGATGCCGGGATCGGGCGCGACGTCGAGGTTGATGTGTTCCGCGGGGGCGAGGAAGTCACATTGGTCGTTACCCTGGGCCAGCGTGAATTGGCCGAAGAAGCTGCGGGCATAATGCCTCAACCGACCGAACCGGTCGAACCGGAAACGGCCGAATTCCTCGGGCTGGAACTCCAACCGCTGACCGATTCCATCCGCGCCGAGCGTGATCTGCCTTCATCAATGGAGGGACTGCTGGTCACGCGTGTCGCCGAGGGCAGCGATGCCGAACAGCGCGGCATTCGGGTCAACGACGTGATCACCGAGGCCAATCAGCAGCCAGTGACGACCGTTGCCGATCTGATCGAGCGCGCCGATGAGGCACGTGATGCCGGGCGGCGGTCGGTGTTGGTGCTCTTGCGTCGCGATGGTGACCCCCGCTTCGTGGCCCTTTCACTGGAAGACCCGTCGCTTGAAAACTGACGGAACATAACAAGGGAACCGGGCGCGCGCCGCAAGGCGCGCGCTTTTTTTTCTGGCAAGGGTCAGTTGCGGCTAAGCGTGATTGGCAGCAGCCCCAACCGCTGCGCCGTCTCGAGCGTCAGGATCGGGCTGTTGAAGCCATTATCGCGCTGAAAGGCCTGCACGGCTGTGCGCGTCGCCGCATCCGCTCTGCCCGTAACTGAGCCCTCAAAATACCCGCGCGCGGCAAGCGCCCGTTGCAACGTGCTCAGAAACTCCGCGCTGACCTGCTCCGGACAGGGCACACGAAATGCCACTTCCTCGAGTGTGCCATTGCGCTTCTGACCCGCATTGGCCGAATAGCGTGCCCAGCACTCTCGCGGGGCGGTCTCGGGCAAGGTCAGTGTCGCATGCTGGGCCAGAGCCGCGCGGCTGGCAGGTGCGGTGTCGGCCAGGCCGGCAACAGGCGCAGCCAAAGCCGCAAGTGCCACCAGAATTGCAGGCAGGATAGAGGGACGCGAACAGACCATGGCGGGCCTCGAATGCTGCGGGTTTCTATTGCTCATGCGGAAACAATGCTCTGCGATTCGGGCGAAAACTGGACAAGTCCGTGACAAAAGATCGAAGCCCACCGCAGTGAAATTCGGCTGGCCAAGCCCGCCCGGGTGGCTTATCTCCTGCGCGAAAGCATTGCGTCAGAGAGGGTTGCATGGCGAAGATCACTTACGTGGAGTTCAACGGGACAGAGCATGTCGTCGACGTGGCCGATGGCCTGACAGTCATGGAAGGCGCGCGTGACAATGGTATCCCGGGCATCGAGGCCGATTGCGGTGGCGCCTGCGCCTGCTCGACCTGCCATGTCTATGTCGCCCCCGAATGGGTCGAGAAACTGCCCGCCATCGATCCGATGGAACAGGATATGCTCGATTTCGCCTATGAACCCGACCCGGAGCGCTCGCGGCTGACCTGTCAGCTCAAGGTCTCGGACGCGCTGGACGGGCTGAAAGTCTTCATGCCCGAAAAGCAGATCTGAACGGGCTCGAAACAAGCAAGGGGC
>SLJW01000062.1 GCA_007134865.1 Paracoccaceae bacterium
GCCCCAGCCCGAAGGCGGCGAGCGTCTTGGCCAGCGCGAATTCCATTCCCAGCACGCCCACGGTCAGCACGAACATCGACGGATCCATCAGCGGCGAGGCCAGCCAGAAGGCCATGACCGCGGACAGCGGCACCCCCATGGCCAGCAGCGCCGCGATCAGCGGGATCACCCCGCAGGAGCAGAAGGGCGAGACGGCGCCGGCGAAGGCCCCCAGCGCCACCATGGTCAGCGGCGCGCCGGTAAAGGCCCGGGCGATAAGGTTGTCCGCGCCGGTGGCCCCGGCCCATGCTGCGATGGCAATCGACAGGATCAGATAGGGCGCGGTGCGCAACAGCGCACTGCCCGCGAATACAGCGCTGTCGCTTGCCTGCGCCGGGTCGAGCACCAGAAGAGTACCAAGGATCAGCGCTGTCGCCAGCCAGACCCGTTGGTGCTGCCAGAGATGCCGTAAAGCCGTGAGCAGGCGCGCAGGCCGACGGCCCGTTGGAGTCAAGGAGGTCTCAGTCATGGCTACTATTCCAGAAATATAGTTGTTTTAAGTGAAAAGGTGTGCAGCGCATCATGCCGCATCCCCCTTTGCACGTAGCGTGACGCCCGCGCAGCACTCATGGGTCAGGAAATCCACAAGCGCTCGCATGGCCGGATAGTCGACTCGGTTGAACACCTCGCGCCCCTGCCGCTCTTGCAGAACCAGCCCGGCATCCACCAGCGCCGAGAGGTGATGCGCCAGGGTCGATGGGGCCATCTCCAGATGCGCGCCGATATCGCCCACGCGCAAGCCATTCTCCCCAGCCTGCACCAGCAGCCGAAATATCGACAGCCTTGCATCATGGCCAAGGGCAGACAGCGCGCGGGCATGGGGTGTGGTGGTTGTCATACGACATGATATAACTATAATACTGGTTATGTGAAGAGATTTGTGCAGGTGACGTCTGATCTGATCCCATCATCCACCCCACCGCCCGCAGACATGAGCGTGCTCATCGAAAGCGTCAGCCTCTCGGCACTGGGTCACCGATTCCCTCAGGCGGCCCCTGGTCAGGCAGATGGCAGCAGCGCGCACCGGGAAACCCATGAGGGCGTTCCGATACCCAAAAGGTGACTCCTGACCACCGCCAGAGTGGTCAAAACAGGCTGCGGGCGACGCATCGCCGTGCGAACATATGCGAATGGCATCAGTGGGCTGACACCGCCGTGGTTCATTCAGCTACCGGGGGTGAAAGCCTGGGGTCAGCCGCCAAGACCCGAGTGACCTTGCCGAATGGCTGCTCCCGCTGCAAGTCGCACCGCCCTTGCTGCAATCGCTTGGGTGCACTTGCCGCGTCATTGATTGCCGACTTGCAGAAATGTGCAGATGTCGCCAGGCGGCCCTGCTCCGCGAAACGTCTCTTGTTCGACATGCAGGTGCCAAACTGGCCCGGACTTCATGATAAGGGACTTGCGCTGTCGGGGATCGGCACAAGGTATTCCCAGCAGTAATTATTCACATGTGTCGCAGAAATCAGCCCGAAACCGCGCAAGCCAGCCGTTGGCTTGCCCGCGTCAAAGACGGAATGCGACCCAAATTCCAGCCCCCAGCTGTTGCGAAACACGAACCAGCCCCCCAGCGGATCCGATGAAGCGGGAAGGAAGCCAGTAATGCAAACGACATGCCCATCCGCCCGCGGCCCGGTCAGTGGAGGGGGCTGCGCGTCATCAGGGCACAGCACGATGCCGCTGCGCATGGTCGCGGGCAGGACCCAGTTCGTCAGCCCGCTCGAGTGCTGGAACAAGGGCACACCAATCGCCACCGGCAATCCCTGCTTCAGGAAATCGAGAATCTTCTGCGCTGTCTGCTGGCCAGGTTGAATCGGATCGATCCGTTCCGGGTCAAGATCTTCAGGGGCGCCGATGGTCCCGTAAGCGCGGCTTGTTATACGATTGCCCAGAGCCAGTAGCTCTGATGCGTCCTCGTCGTCAGACCGGCTCACCTCGACAGCGATCGGTCGATAGGGTGCGTGGTCCGAGCCAATGACGCCGTCTTGTTCAAGTGCCTTCAAGGCCTGACGCAGCAGAACCCCGCCCTCTGGCAGGCTTTCCGCCTCGGAGGCGGATAGCTTGTGGGCCTTGATCATGCGCTCATGCAGGAATTGCTCGGAGAGTCGCTCTGGCGGCATGTCATCGCGCAGGGCGCGGTGCAACTCCACCGCGGCAAGCGTCGCGAAGGCCACACAGGTTCCGCGCCCGAACTGATCGCGCGGGGGCCATTGATGGCTGACGCTCGCCTCCAGCCGGATCGGAGCCAGCCCGGTCCGCCGCGGGGACAATGCCCCCTCGAGCGGTGGGTCGGCATAGTCACTCTCACGCGCGTCGCGTATGGCTCTGAGCGCGTCGGGGCTGGGGGCGTGGGTTCCAAACATGATCATAACACAACGAATGAGTCCGGGGTTGTGCGCAATGTGGTGACGCTTGCCGCGCGCCCAATGCTCGGGGCCGCGTAGGGCAAATTACGCAAAGCGGCCTTGCCGCTGACCTGCCATTCGTCTCGGGCCTCGGCGACGAGGGTCTGGACTGTGTCCAGCTTGCCAATGAACTCCCGGTCCAGCCAGTGCGCAACCTGTCGGCCCGCGTCCGAATCCTGGGCGAAATGCAGGCCCGCAATCTCGCGGTTCTCGCCGATGCGATACGCCAGTGACGTGATCGCATCGGCGTAACACGCGCTCAGGCTGTCGGGCAGGCAGCGCAGTGCCAGCAGGCCAACAAGCTCGTTCTGGAGCGCGTGATTGGACGGAAAAGCCGGATGCGCAGGTGTCGGCAAGACCGTCATGAGCGTGGGCAGGTAATGCGCAGGGCGGGCGCGGTGAAAGAAATCCTTGAAATACATGCCGACCATCTGCCCAATCGCGAATCCCGAGATCATCAGGGCCATGGTCGCGGGTTTGTTGGCTGGCGTCAGCGACAGCAGGTTGGTCCAGTAATCCATTGAGTTATCGGCCTGATGCGCGATCTCCGCGATGCGCGCACCATTGCGCTGAAACAGGCTGCGCTCGATCAGCAGCGCGAGCTCCGCCTCGAGATTGTCGGGTGTGTCGAGCGAGGGCGGGGCCAGGGTGAAGCCGTCTACATGCTGCCATTTCTGGCCCGGTGCGGTTTCATCCTCGTCGAACTGGCGCCAATTCGTCGCGCCGAACTCGGCCAGAACAAGCTGTGCCCTCAAATCAGGCGTCCAACTGGATTTCGGAAAACTGATCGCGACCGGAACCCGGCTGATATCGACCTCGCCAAGCTCCAGAGCGCCATCGAATGGCAAGACGCCCGGCCCGACGCCGCCCGCCCCGGGTTGGGGCCCCGCGCTCATGCCGCCGTTCATGCCACCATTCATGCCACCGTTCATGCCGCCGTTCATGCCACCGTTCATGCCGCCGTTCATGCCGCCGTTCATGCCGCCGTTCATGCCGCCGTTCA
>SLJW01000105.1 GCA_007134865.1 Paracoccaceae bacterium
AGGCGCAACGCCGCAAGATATCGGCAAAGTCGCGGCTGGGTGAAAAGCTCGCCTATATCCACAATCACTGGGACGGGCTGCAAACCTTCCTGACCGACGGCCGCGTCGAGATCGACAGCAACAGGGTTGAAAATCTGATCCGCCCGATAGCTCTCAATCGCAAGAATTCACTTTTTGCAGGTCATGATGAAGGAGGCGCCGCCTGGGGCCGCATCGCGTCACTGATCGAGACCTGCAAGGTCAACGGCGTCGAACCTTTCGCCTACCTCAAGGCGACCCTGACGGCCATCGCCAATGGTCATCCCGAAAACCGCATCGACGATCTGCTGCCATGGAACTTCAAGCCGTCAAGCTGAAAGCCCGGTGATCCGCAGCGAACGCTTACGGTTTGTTCATCCCAAAAATGGATGCGCGCAATCGGTACCCTTCACCGGGTCTGAGGCACTCGGTGGTCTCAAGGCCATGTTTTTAGCACTTCGCGACCCACGCTCACCAGTTGCAAGAGCTGTCAGAATGCGGTCCAGGGGTTTGACCGCGTATCGCCATGGGCTGCGCTGGCCAGCCAGTCATAAACCAGCCGCGCGCGCGGTGATGTCTGGTTGTGCAGAGTGACATGGAACTCTTCTCGAGGCTCGACCTGATCAGGCAATAGGGCGACCAACTGGCCCTTGTCGAGAAACGGTCGAGCGAGCGCCACCCAGCCCAGAACAGCGCCCATGTCATCACGCGCGGCTTGCAGCGCGATCAGGTAGTTGTTGACGCGATGGCTCTGCCGAATTGGCCCATTATAGCCCAGCGCCCGAAACCAGCCCTGCCAATCGGTCCAGCCTGTTACCGGTGTATCAAAATGAATCAGCGGGACAGAGGCGAGGTCTGCAAGGGTGCTGGTCCGATGAGTGTCAGAGAAGGTCGGACTGCCAAGCGCCATGAGTCGATCCCGGAACAGCACCCGGGTAGCGGCACTGTCATGCGGCAATATGCCGTAGCGGATACTCAGGTCGCATTCGGTCGGCGCCTCGCCTGTATCGCTGACGATCTGCGCGACCGATACATCTCCGTGGATTTTCCAGAACTCTGCCAGTCGAGGTGTCAACCATAGAGAGCTGACTGCTGTCGTGACCCCGATCGTGACCGATGCCGCACTCGCACGGCGGCGCAATTGGGCGGTGGCGTCGGCCATGCTCTCGAATCCGCGTTGCAGCGCGACCAGCAGATAGGCGCCGGTTTCGGTCAGGGTAACGCCACGGTGGTGGCGTCGGAACAGGCGGCATTCCAGTTCGGCCTCCAGCGCCTTGACCTGATGGCTGATTGCCGCCGGCGTGACGTTCAGCTCCTGTGCGGCTTGGATAAAGCTGACATGGCGCGCGGCGGCCTCGAAGGCCACCAGCGCGCTCATGGGCGGCAGGTCATAGGGGCGTTTGGACAAGCTGGCCTCAGGTTATTGGAAGAACTCTTCCAATCTCTAGCAGTTATGGCGCATTCTGACCAAGATCATCTAATCCAAGGTGAGTCTTTCTGAGATTGTCCGCACATCTCACCTGCCGCAGGATCAGTGGCGATGGGCTGAACGTCTTTCGCTATGGCCCGTTTCGCCAAAATCGGAACGCCTGACATGCTGCCGGATGATCCAATTACTGAGCTCTCAGCCCCCGCACGCACCGCGCGCCGTGTCCGCAAGGGCCGTGCTGGTGCCACACGAAGCGCTGAGCCAGGGCAAAATCCTCACTTGCGCACACCGTTCATCACCCGGCGCATTCCCACATATGACCTGCTGGGCGAAGAGGCGCTTGCGCGGGTCGAGACCACCGCCGACCGGATCCTCGCCGAGATCGGAATCGAGTTGCGCGACGATGCCGAGGCGATGGCGCTTTACCGCAGCGCAGGGGCGCAGGTCAGCCATGTCTCGGGCGAGACATGGCGCATTCGGTTCGAAGCGGGGATGCTGCGCGAGATATTGGAGACTGCCCCCGCCCGGTTCACGCAGCATGCCCGCAACCCCGCCAATACGGTCGAGATCGGGGGCGATGCCATGGTCTTCGCGCCCGCCTATGGCTCGCCCTTCGTGATGGATCTGGATCAGGGGCGGCGCTATGGCACCATTGCAGATTTCGAGAACCTGATCCGGTTGGCCCAGTCCTCCCCCTGGCTGCACCACTCGGGCGGCACCATATGCGAGCCGACCGACCTGCCGGTGAACAAGCGCCATCTGGACATGGTCCACGCGCATATGCGCCTTTCGGACCGGCCCTTTCTAGGCTCCATCACCGCACCCGAACGTGCTGCCGATTCTATCGAGATGTGCCGCATCCTCTTCGGCGTGGATTTCGTGGACCAAAACTGCGTCATCATGGGCAATTTCAACACCACCTCGCCGCTTGTGTTGGACGGGGTGACCACGGCAGGCATCCGCACCTATGCGGCCGCCGGGCAAGGCTCGATCCACCTTCCTTTCCTGCTGGGCGGTGCCGTCTCGCCGCTGACCATGCCGGGAGCAGTGGCGCAATGTCTGGCCGAGTCCATGGCCTCCTGCGCGCTGACGCAACTGGTGCGCCCCGGCGCGCCGGTGGTACTGGGGGCTTTCCTGTCCTCGATGTCTCTGCGCACTGGCTCGCCCACATTCGGTACGCCCGAACCCGCGCTGGGATCGCTGGTCATGGGGCAACTGGCGCGGCGGCTGAACCTGCCCTTGCGCTGCGCTGGCAATTTCAGCACGTCGAAAGCGCCGGACGGTCAGGCGATGCAGCAGGCGATGATGTCGATGATGTCAGCAGTGCAGAGCGGTGCGAATTACATCCTGCATGCGGCGGGCTTTGTCGATGGTTTGCTGTCCATGTCCTACGAGAAGATGATCATGGACATGGACATGTGCGGCGCGCTCCATGCTTATCTGGCGGGGCTGGAGGTGACCGAGGACACGCTGGCCTTCGAGGCGCTGGCGCAGAACGGCCCGGGTGAGCACCTCTTCGGCACCGACCACACCCTGCGCCATTATGAAACTGCCTATTGGGACAGCGGCTTCAACGACGATCGCACCTATGAAACCTGGGAAGAAACGGGCAGTGTGGATGCGGCGCAGCGTGCCAATCAGCGCTGGAAAGACGTGCTCGCGCGTTATCAGCCTCCGCCCATGGACGCGGGTGTGGCCGAGGCGCTGAGCGATTTCGTCGCGCGCCGGAAGGCCGAAATGCCCGATGCGTGGTATTAAGAGGGGACTATGTCGAACGATCCGCTGTTGCAGCCTTATCAGTTGAAGCACCTTACACTGCGCAATCGGATCATGACCACCGCGCATGAGCCCGCCTATCCCGAAGACGGCATGCCCAAGGCGCGCTATGTCGCCTATCACGCCGAACGCGCGAAGGCGGGCGTGGCGCTCGCCATGACCGCCGGATCGGCCTCGGTCTCGCGCGACAGCCCGCCCGCCTTCAACAACGTGCTGGC
>SLJW01000146.1 GCA_007134865.1 Paracoccaceae bacterium
CGAGCGGGGCCACTTCGGGCACATAGGTGCCGCCACATTGCTCGGCGGCCTCAATCGCATGCGCCTGCAACCGATCCTGCCGTATTCGCTCGGCATTGGTGAAATCACTCTGCACGGGCAGGATGCGCGTGGCGCCAAGCTCAGCAGATTTCTCGACAATGAAATCGGTCCGAGCCTTTTTGATCGGCGCGAAGAGTAGCCATAGATCCGGCGGCAGGCGCTGCGGCGCACTCCGCGCGACGCAGCGCGCCAGCGCGCTGCGCTTGCTGGCCTGTGCCAGATGGGCCAGCCACTCGCCGTCACGGTTGTTGAACAGCGCCAGTTCGGCACCTGTGCCGAGCCGCATGACATTGACCAGATAATGCGCCTGCGCCTGCGACAGGGCTATCTCTTGCCCCTCGCCCAATGGCTGCTCTACAAAGAGCCGGATTTTCGCGCGCGGCGTGACCATGAAGGTGACCATATGACCGACCCAGAGCAAAGGCCAGAGGGCGCGAACGCGCCCGAACGCGTGGCCGACGCACCGGCGCTTAACTGGGTCGATGCCTATGCGCCCGTCGACCTGAAACCCTATCTGCGCCTCTCGCGTGCTGACCGCCCTATCGGCACCTGGTTGCTGTTATTGCCCTGTTGGTGGGGTGTTTTCCTTGGTGCCGCCGCGGTGCCAGAGACAGCGGGTTGGCTGACCTTGTGGATCTTCGTCGGCTGCGCGATCGGGGCTTTCCTGATGCGTGGCGCGGGTTGCACGTGGAACGACATCACTGACCGCGACATTGACGACAAGGTGGCGCGCACCCGCTCGCGCCCGATTCCCTCGGGGCAGGTCACTGTGCGCGAAGCAGCGATATGGATGGGTGTTCAGTCCGGAGTTGCCGCGCTGATCCTGTTCACCTTCAATTGGGTCGCAATCGGGCTGGGAATCCTGTCACTGGCGCTGGTTGCGATCTATCCGTTTGCCAAGCGTTTCACATGGTGGCCACAGGTCTTTCTCGGGCTGGCCTTCAACTGGGGCGCGCTGCTGGCATGGACAGCGCAGACTGGCGCGCTGGGCTTACCGGCTGTGTTCCTCTATCTGGCAGGTATAAGCTGGACGCTGTTTTACGACACAATCTATGCGCATCAGGACCGCGAAGACGACGAGTTGATCGGCGTAAAATCCACGGCGCGGCTGTTCGGAAAAAATACCGAGACATGGTTACGTGGCTTCCTGATCGCGACCGTGGTGTTGATGTCGCTGGCCGTCATCTATGCTCTGGCCCCGCAGGCTGATCCGCTCAAGATGTCCATCGGTCTCGCCGGGGCGTGGGCGCTGGGCGGGCATATGAACTGGCAGTTGTCCAAACTGGATATCGACAACACGGAGAAGTGTCTGCGGCTGTTTCGTTCAAACCGCGATGCAGGCTTGTTGGCTGCGCTGTTTCTTGCCATCACCGTCTTCGTATGATTGCGCCCGTGCCACCTTGGCATTAGGGGACCGTCATGAAGGAACCTGTCTTGACTGTCATGCTGCGCCTCAAAGCTCTGCTGGAAAATCTTCAGGGCACATACCGCGGCTATTTGCTCATGGCTGTGGCATTTGGCTTGGCAGCGGGTCTGTCCATTGTTGCTGCGAACCTCGCTGTGCGTGGTATTGAGCATGTCGTGACTCGCGATGCACTTCAGACCTTGACCGAGGAAGAACTCGACTGGGCAGAAGTGTCGACAGATGGCTTGCTTCTGTTCCTGTCGGGCGAGGCTCCGTCCGAGGCGACGCGCTTCCGGGCAGTGTCTGCAGTCAGCACGGTGGTCGCAGCGGAACGCGTCATTGACAACGTAACCGTCGCCCCGTCCATGGAGATCGCGGCCCCGCGGTTTTCCATGGAGTTGTTGCGCAACGAGCTGGACGTATCAGTGATCGGACTTGTCCCCGCAAGCCTCGGGAGCAGTGACATCATCGCGCGGATCGAAGCGATCGACCCCGAAATCTCGGCCTATGACATGCTCGAGACGGCCAGCCACCCAGTTCCTTTTGGGTGGGAACAGGCAGTCCAGTATGGGCTCGACGCGCTCGCACTGATACCGGTCAGCAAGATCTCGATTGCTGCTGACGAGGTCGAGGTTACAGGGCTGGCACAAAGCGAGCGTGAACGCGATGAGCTTCGTGACCAGCTTGTCCGGGACCGACCGCGGGGTTTGATCACCTCTATCAGCATCACTGCACCGAGGCCGGTCATCACGCCTTTCACCATGCGTTTCGTGCGCGATGACGAGGGTGCGCGTTTCGATGCCTGCTCGGCCGATACTGTGGAAGCGCGCAGTGCCATCCTGCGGGCAGGTCGCGCAGCCGGGGCATCGGGTGTGCTGGACTGCCCGATTGGGATGGGCAGCCCGACACCGCGTTGGCAGACCGGCGCGATCGAGGCCATTCGCGCCATTGAAGAGATGGGCAAGGGCTCGGTTACAATGTCCGATACGGATGTTGTCGTGATGGTGCCAAATGAGGTGCCCGCTGAGACCTTCGACCAGGTCGTAGGCTCGCTCGAAAATCGCCTGCCGGACATTTTCTCGCTTGAGGCGACCCGTCTTCCTCCGGCTGAAGAGAACCTTGCGCGCGCCGAGGACGCGCTCGAATTCGTCGTGAGCCGCTCCACCGAGGGAGTGGTCACACTTCGAGGTCGCTTGATCGACGAGCGGTTGCGCGACGCGGCCAAGGCGCTGGCGCAAGCCGAATTCGGAGTGACTGCCGTGCGAATGGCGGCGCGCATCGACCCCGACCTGCCCGAAGGCTGGCCGGTGCGTGCGCTGCTGGCTATCGACACGCTCGCGCAACTCGAACACGGCATCGTCCGCGTTCGTGGGGACCGCATTGATGTGCAGGGGGTCTCGGGTGATGCCAATGTTTCGGACCGGGTTTCGCGCATGATGGTCGAGAAGCTTGGCCGGGGGGCAGTGTTCAATCTCGATATCGAATACGATGAGCGCTATGACCCGATTGCAATGCAGCCGACACCGGCCCGGTGCGAGCGTTGGATTGAAGAGATTCTGACCGAGCAGCAGATCACTTTCGCCCCGGGTTCCTCGTCGGTGGTGGATGCCGCTGCGAGTGTGCTTGACGAGATTGCCGAGATTCTGCGGGAATGCGGTCGTCTGGAAATGGAGGTTGCTGGCCACACCGACAGCCAGGGACGATTGGAGACCAACATGCGTCTGAGTCAGCAGCGCGCAGAGGCCGTGATTGCCGGGCTGCTGTCACGAGGCGCACTGGTCTCGGATTTCGAGGCCAAGGGCTATGGTCCCGAGTTTCCTATTGCCGATAACGCTACAGCAGAAGGCCGTGAGGCCAATCGCCGGATCGAGTTCAGGTTGATCGGGGCTTCGGCCGAAGCGGCGCAGGCAGAGAGAGCCGAGGGCGGCACGGAACCAGATGCCGACGAG
>SLJW01000017.1 GCA_007134865.1 Paracoccaceae bacterium
CTCTCGCCCGAGACATGCACCGAGAGGTCCAGCGCGACCCCGGTGGCCACGGCCACCTCGGCGGTCATGCCCTGCAGCCATTCGGTCAGCCCCGCGCCCGTATGCATGTCATTGAAGCGGATGTTGAGCACCGCCCGTGCAGAGGCGGGGACGACGTTCGAGACCGGGTTGCCGACATCAATCGTGGTCAGCGCAAGGGTCGAAGGGTCGAAATGGTCATTGCCCTGGTCAAGTTCATGGCTGGCCAGCCGGTCCAGCAGATGCACCAGCGCGGGCAGCGGATTGAGCGCCTTGTGCGGATAGGCGGTGTGGCCCTGCTTGCCGCGCGCCGTGATCGTGGCGGTCAGCGACCCGCGCCGCCCGATCTTGATCATCTCGCCCATCACCTCGGGGCAGGTCGGCTCGCCCACGATACAGGCCGACATCGTCTCACCCTGCGCCTGCATCCAGTCGAGAATCGCGATGGTGCCATCCCGCCCCGGCCCCTCTTCATCCCCGGTGATGGCGATGATCACCGCGCCGTCAGGCGCAGCCTCGCGGGTGAAATCCACTGCCGCCGCGACAAAGGCCGCCACGCCCGATTTCATGTCGCAGGCGCCGCGCCCCCAGATGCGCCCATCCTCGATACCGCCACCGAAAGGCGCATGACTCCAGTCCTTCGGGTTGCCAAGCGGCACGACATCGGTATGGCCATTGAAGCCGATGCTGCGCGGATGCCCCTTCGGCCCCCAGCGCGCAAACAGGTTCGGCGTCTCGCCCCGATCCACCCGCGTACACTCAAACCCCGCACCCGAGAGCACCCGTTCGAGCAGCCGCAACGCCCCGCCCTCGATGGGCGTGACCGAGGGGCAGCGGATCAGGTCAGCCGTCAGCGCGACCGGGCAGAGGGGCTCAGTCATCCTCGGCCTCATCGGTGAAATAGGTCTTCTGCGCCACGATGACGGCATTTTCGGCGGCAGCGCGCGCCATCAATTCGCGCTCTTCCTCGGGGATGTGATCCCCCGCCTTCAGCCGCTCCGCGAGTGTGCCGTAGCTGGTGACATCGAGCGGTCGCACACCGGCGGTCTTGAGCACGGTAACCGTCTCGCGCACGGCCTCGGCCTCATTGGCGCCACTGGCGTAGATCAGCAGGGCAGCCCCACTCGCGCCCTCGGGCAGGTCGTCGTCCGGGCTGCGCCCGAGTTCGACCAGAAGCGTGAAAACCTCGGGCGAAGGGGCTGATTTCTCGGCTTTCTTCGGCATGCTGTCGTCCTTTCCCCTTCCCCCTGTCAGGAAAGCGCCTGCAGGGCAAGCCCCGCCATCCGCTTGCCCCATTCGGCATAGAGCGGCGCGCCGGGGTGGAACCCGTCCCGCGCCAGCAGTTCCGCGCGCGGCTGCATGTCGAAAGGCACATGCAGCGCGCCCTCCTCCGCGCAGACCTCGCGCAATGTTGCATCCAACAGGCTCGCCCGGCGCCCCAGATGGCTGCGCCAGGGCTCGGGGAAGGCCGGGAACAGACCCAACGGCGGCACGGCAGAAGCGAGGATCACCCCGGCACCATGGCGCTCACGCAGCCTGCGCAAAAGCGCCGCCTGCGCCGCAGCAAAGCGGGCCGCGCGGGTCTGGCGCAGCACATCATTGACGCCCAGCGCCAGCACCGCCACGTCACACGGACCCACCTCGCGCAGGAAGACCTGCGCCCGCGCCGTGGTGATGCCGGATCGCGCCTGCAACTCCCAGGCCACGCGACGATGCAGGGCCAGATGCGCCAGCATCTGGCCCAGCAGCGCCGCATCCTGATGTTCCACCCCCACCCCGGCCGCCGAGGAATCGCCCAGCACAAGCAGCCGCAGGGGCGCGCCCTCCCCTGCGACGCCCGCGCGCGGCCCTGCCGCCTCGGGCAAGCGCTCGGTGCGGGCAATGGTCAGCGCGGCCTGCGCCAGATAGACCGGCGCGCGCCAAAGAGATGAGTCCATCATGGTCATAACGGAACAATGCCCTGTCCTCTGCCCCCTGTCATCTGCCTGCAAAGAGCAGGGCTGGCCCCATCGGCAAGGTTTCGCTACATCTGGGCCAGCAAGACGGAGCAGGCAAGATGGCGCATAGCATTGCAGAACTGGCAGAGAGCCTCGGGCTGGCATGGGCAGGCGATGGCACGCTGTCCATAACCCATGCCACCGAGCCCGCAGAGGCCGGCCCCGAGGCGCTGGCCATGGCGATGGACCCGAAATATGCGGCGCGCCTCGCCGAAGGCAAGGCCCGCGCCGCCGTGCTCTGGGCCGGGGCGGACTGGCAGGCGATGGGCCTCCAAGCCGCGATCTTCGCGCAACGGCCGCGCTGGGCCATGGCGGGTATCTGCGAACGGCTCGATCCTGGCTATGATTTCGGCGAGGGCATCCACCCGCAGGCTTATATCCACCCCAGCGCCGAGATCGGCGAGGGCGCGCGCATCGGTCCCTTCACCAGTATCGGGGCGCGGACACGGATCGGGGCGAACGCGCGGATTGCGCCGAATGTGACGGTGGGCGAGGATGTCGAGATCGGCGCCGATGTGATCCTGCATGCCGGCGCGCGCATCAGCGCGCGCTGCCGGATCGGTGATCGCTATATCGGCCAGCCCAATTCGGTCGTCGGCGGCTGCGGCTTCAGTTTCGTCACACCCGAGCCCTCGGGTGCAGAGGATGTCCGCGCCACGCTTTCGGGCGAGCGTCAGATCCGCGCGCAGAAATGGCACCGCATCCAGTCGCTGGGTGCTGTCCGCATCGGCGATGATGTCGAGCTTGGGGCCAACAGCTCCATCGACCGCGGCACGATCCGAGACACCGTGATCGGCTCGGGCACGAAGATCGATTCGGTCTGCCAGATCGGCCATAATGTGCAGATGGGCGAGGATTGCATGATGTGCGGCATGGCCGGGGTCGCAGGCTCGGCCCGGATCGGCAATCGCGTGCTGCTCGCGGGCAAGGTTGCCGTCAATGACAATATCTTCGTGGGCGATGATGTGCTCGTCGGCGGTGCCAGCCGGGTCTATACCAATGTGCCCGCCGGGCGCGCGATCCTGGGCGATCCGGCGACCAAGCTGGAAACGCAGCTTGAAATCCGCAAGGTGCTGCGCCGCCTGCCGCGACTGGCCGCGCAGGTCGCGCGCCTGCAGGAAGCCGTCTTTCCCGCCAAGCCGGGCAAGAGCGAATGAGGCTTGCCACGCTGCCGGGTCAGGTTATCTGCCCGCGTGACAGGTGGCGAGAAGGATGATGGAGATGGACGGGTCCCCGATGAGCGAACAGGTCTTCACCCCGGATGCCGCGCATCAGCGCAGCTTCCGCGACGCGCTGGGCCGCTTCGCCACTGGTGTGACCGTGATCACGACGCTCTGCGACAAGGGCCCGCTCGGGATCACGGCCAACAGCTTTGCCGCGCTCTCGCTCGACCC
>SLJW01000175.1 GCA_007134865.1 Paracoccaceae bacterium
ATGATCATCGGATATGCCCGCGTTTCGACCGAAGACCAGAAGCTAGAACCTCAGACCGACGCGCTGACAGCAGCAGGGGCCGAGCGCATCTATGCCGACAAGATCACTGGTACCAAGCGCAGCCGCCCCCAGCTCGTTCTGATGATCGACCAGCTCCGCCAAGGCGATGTGGTCGTCGTTGCTAAATATGACCGCCTGGCCCGGTCGCTGAAGGACTTGCTCGACATTGTCGAGGCCATCGCCGCGCGTGGCGCAGGGTTTCGGTCACTGGCGGAGGACATCGACACCACGACCCCTGCGGGGCGTCTTGTGTTCCATGTCTTTGCCTCGATCGCCCAGTTTGAGCGGGAGCGGATATCCGAGCGCACCCGTGAGGGGTTGGACGCCGCCCGCAAGCGGGGTCGTGTTTGTGGCAGGCCCCCTGCCCTAACGCCTGCTCAATGTGATGAGGTTCGCCGCCTGCGAGATGAGGAGCACCGCCCTCTGGCCGAGATCGCCCGTCTCTTCAAGGTCAGCACCAAGACCGTGCGTCGCGTCAGCCAGCTAATCTAGGTGTTTAGTCCCAGCGTGTGATGGGTTGGATCGGCAGTGAATCTTTCTGGCTCTCTTGTCCAGATTTTGCAGATGAACTCGAATAGCGTTAGGCCCTGCAGCGTCTTGAGGCGACGGGCATAATTGTAGGCTGCGATGAAGTCGCCGAGGTGGGTTTCGAGCTGAGCGTGTGCCTCATAATAGTAGCGCTTTACGGTCGCTTCCTTGATCGTGCGGTTCATGCGCTCGACTTGGCCATTGGTCCAGGGGTGGTTCACCTTTGTCAGGCGATGCTCGATCCCGTGCTGCGAGCAAACCCGATCGAAGATGTGCTCCATCGCATAGCGATCCTGTTTGCGGTTTGTGAACTGGATGCCGTTGTCGGTGAGGAATGTGTGGATACTGTCGGGCAGCGCCGCGATGAGATCGCGCAGGAATTGGGCAGCGGCCATCTTGCCGGCCTTTTTCTCCAGCCGCACGAAGGCGAACTTTGAGGTCCGGTCTATGGCCACGAACATGTAAAGCTTGCCCTCGGCCGTGCGCAACTCGGCGATGTCGATGTGGACGTAGCCGATGGGGTAGCGTTTGAATTTCGTCTTCGGCTTGTCGCCCTCCATGCCCGGCAGACGGCTGATGTCATGGCGCTGCAGGCATCGATGCAGCGAAGAACGCGTCAGATGTGGGATGCTCGGCTGCAGGGCATAGAGACAGTCATCGAGCGGCAGCAGCGTGTGGCGCCTGAAAGCGACAATCACGGCTTCCTCCTCGACGCTGAGAACCGTCGAATGCGCTTCCTTCGGTCCCATCCGCACGTCCTCAACCGTCTGGCGCTTGCGCCACTTGGCGACGGTCTTGACGTTGATGCCCAACTCCCGGCTCAGCGCCGCGTTCGAAGCGCACGATCGCTGTATTGCAGCTCGGATCGCGTGCGTGGTCGTGGCGCTGCCGTGAAGAATTTGTCCCATAGTGCGTCCTTATGATGGTCACAGATAAGTAGACCATCACACGCTGGGACTAAACACCTAATCGCTCAACCGTGTTCAGCTTGAAGCCACGACAGGCTTAAGAACCGAAACCCCGGAAACCCGCGCCTGCGCGCAGATCGAAAGCTTCTCCTCGTCCGACCAGACCCGCTTCTTCTGGCCCTTCTTGCCCGCCATCGCCAACCTCAAGATGTCCACTATCCATGGTGGACATCTAGCAGGCACTCTATCACCCCGTCAGAGCAGGGGCACCGAACGGCTATTTAGCAATGGAGTCGGCGAATTCTAGATCGTCCATCATTACCATCTGCCCGGCTCTCAGTGGTTGGCGCAGGCATGCGTTCTCGATCAGCCCGATGGGGGCATGGTCCGGCACGGCTGTCTTTTCCAATGCCTCGCCTCGCATCACGAAGCTGCCGACCGCGCGAGTGATATGCAGTCCCGCGGGCAAATCATGTTTTGCAATGGCTGCAACCGAGTGGCGTGATGGGTTTGACGCCCTCAAAAGCGGCGCCCTGCCACTGACCATATTTGCAAGGCTGATCGGAATTTCGAAATGTCCCAAGTGAAAAGGCCGCACGATCAAGTAATGCGGGCCACATCCAAGCTTGTAATAAGACAATTCCTCTGGGGGCGCAGAGTGAGTGGCCAGAACGAAGACATCACCACTGCCACCGGGCAACAGTACATAATCGGACAGCGGCGTACCTCGTAAATAGGACTCCTGGGCGATGATTTCGGCCCCCTCAACGAGGTTACACGCGGTTGGCCCTAACAGCCCTTGCCGTGCGATACCGCCGCCCAAAGCATCCGCAACCAATGCGTGTTCCATCTGTACTTTGGTGCCGTCTGTGAACGCGGTGACGGCATGCAGGCTTATACCTTGTTTCAGAGACCAGTGCAGCATGTCATCGCGGGTCGGCGAGTGATTCAGAAACCCCTTCTGCGCCCCATAAACCAGCGGCTCAAACCCCATTAATGACGTCTCGTATGCAAGTGCCACGATACTACCGGGCTGGTCGCCTTGGGCTTCGAAAACCATACCGGATGCTGCGAATTCTGCTCCCAGCGTGACTTGGAATTCGGTATTCATGGTCAGAACCGGCCTGTTCTGCGCTAGCGCCGCCAAAATCACTTTTCGTGCTTCAGCGACGTGGCCTGAACATTCGACAACGATATCAGAGCCCGCTATCATGGTTTCGGGATCGCGTGTGATCCTCAGGCCAGAGAACCCTTCTACTTGCGTCGGGTTTCGTCGGGTGAGTACTGGCCCCAATCGCCAGCGCGCCGGGTCACTGGCAAGAAGAGAGGCCAAACCGCGCGCGATGAAGCCGGTTCCCGAGATTCCGATCCGGGTCGGTGCCCCAGATACGATCATGATCCTTGTTCTCCGCTTCTGCGTCACATCCCGGAAGGTAATATGGTTGTTTCCTGAATAGCTGCGGCTTGAGTTTGTGCCAGTCCTTCATCGCTTACAAGGGCGACTTGCTGCCGATGGCTGATTGCGGGAGCTGCTAGTTGTAGAGCCAGACGTAGCGGTGCAGCGTGGTTTCCAGTTCCTCTCCCGACCGGAAGTGGTGGCTTTGAAGCACCTCCTCGACACGACCGTTGAAGCGCTCGACCATGCCGTTGGTTTGCGGCGATTTTGGTGGGGTCAGGCGATGCTCGATGCCAAGCTCGGTGCAGAACTTGTCGAACTCGTGCGCGCCGGTCGCAGCCCGCTTGTGCAGGCCGAACTGGTTGAACAGAAAGTTCGGGTGGTAGCAGGTGCAGTCGAAGTGCCCGTTCCAGGCGGACCCCTCCTGATCGCCGTGGGTGGGGCTGACCGAGCTGTCCATGTCCAGCACGATGAACTTCAGCCCGTTACG